>JBBPYR010000304.1:0-14303 GCA_038199755.1 Ktedonobacterales bacterium
CTGTGTTTTTGAATTGCAGCTCACTAACGGGCTGGTCTCAAAGACCAGCGCTAGGCTTTCCAAAAACCCACCATCACCCCCACCCCCCCCCCCCGCCGCTCTTTTGCTGTTCTATTTACACTCCCCTACACCCCGCCAACGCCACTGCTTGTTTGCGGAATTTCCGGCACGACACGCGCGGGAATGCCATCACGCAAGGGCAGTGCAGCCGATGGCTTCGTACTGGCGCGGCGTTGTGCGCGAATGGATGGGGCCTGTGCGCGGCGCGTGGTAGCGACCGTGGCACGCCCAACAATCCAGATGAAGAAGAACAAACCTGCCCAGTTGACCGCCGCCGTCACCGTCAGGAATACCCATGTGGGTAGACCAATGCCCGCGGTCACAAGATAGATCATGCCAGTCACTAGGATATTTGCCAGCGTGAACGGAATGAGAATCAGCCACGCGAACTGCATCAACTGGTCCGCACGCAAACGGGGTAACGTGCTGCGTATCCAGATGAAGACGAAGCACAGTAGGTAGACTTTGAGCACAAAGTAGGCCAACGCCAGTAGATTGCCGAGCAGACCCCACCAGCCATTGTTCAAGCCTGTCAAGAAGGCCACGCCAGGGCCTGACCAGCCGCCCAGGAACAGGTAAGTCGCGATGGCAGACACAATCGTCATGTTGCCATATTCGCCCAGGAAGAACATGGCCCAGCGCATACCACTGTATTCGGTGAGGTAGCCAGCCACCAATTCTGACTCCGCCTCTGGCAAATCGAATGGTGGGCGGTTCGTCTCAGCCAGTCCACAGGTGTAGTAGATAAGCAGCATTAATGGCTGCATCAGGAAGAACCATGACCAGGGTGTAAAGCCCTCGAACAGGAAGTCCAGCACAGAATTGCCAGTGATGTGCCACACGTTCTGGTACTCCATGATCTGACGAATAGAGATTGTGCCAATGCCATTGCCGGTCAACACGCTGGTGAACATCACCACGCTAACCAGTGCCAGCACGAGCGGCAACTCATATGAGATCATCTGTGCCGCCGAACGCAAGCCGCCCATAAGCGCATATTTGTTGTTGGAGCTCCAACCGGCCATAATCACACCAATAACGTCGAGCGAGCTCATCGCCACCAGATAGACAATGCCGGTAGAGAGGGCCGTTCCTGGCAAACCAACGTAGGGCGAGAAAGGCAACACAGCGAAGGCTGCGATGACAGGTGCCATAAACACTGAGGGAGCTAAGAGAAAGAGGACCTTATCGGTATTGCTCGCATGAATATCCTCTTTCAACAGCAGTTTGACCACATCAGCGACCGTCTGGAGCAAGCCCCAAGGTCCCGTATGGATGGGTCCCAAGCGATCCTGCATCCAGGCCATGATCTTGCGCTCGGCCAGCACCAGAATGGTGGCACTGGTCAAGACAAAAATGAAAAAGGCGAGGAAAGCGACGACAAATTGCAAGAATTGCATGGAAAAAATACCATTAAACAATTGCGAGCCTATGTCATCGGCGAATACGAACATAAACATAATAATTGCTCTCCATATAAAGGTGTAGGGATAGAGGCGCACACCCAGCATGAATTATCGATCAACTTCGCCAAGCACGATATCGGTACTACCCATAATCGCCACCACGTCACTCATCTTATGACCGCGTAGCAATTCCGGCAAGACCTGTAAATTGACAAAAGACGGGCCGCGCAATTTCGCACGCCACGGATATTCACTACCATCACTAATAAAGTACACGCCTAACTCGCCTTTGCTACCTTCAATTGCGAAGTAGGTTTCACCACGAGGCGGGCGTAACGCGATAGGTGTGCGTGCGCTGATCGCACCGCCGGGCATCTTCTCAAGAGCAATGCGGCACAGGCGAATACTCTCAGTAATCTCTTGCATGCGCACTTTATAACGGGCGTAACAGTCACCTTCCTGGCGCACCTGTGGGTTCACCGCTACCTCGCGATAAGCCATGTAGGGACGATTCACACGCAGGTCCCAATTCACACCACATGCCCGCAACATCGGGCCGGTCAAACCATAGGCAATGGCTTGCTGCGGATCAATATAGCCAACACCTTGTGTACGGGCCTCGAAGATTTCATTGCCAGTGATCAGTACCTCTAGCTCAACCATGTTCTTTTCTAGCCGGTCAAGGTAAGTCTCACACTCTTTTAGCCAATTTTTCGGAAAGTCATGCAGCACGCCGCCAACACGAATATAGTTCACATTGAAGCGACTACCAGCCAGAGCCTCGAAGAGGGAGAGAATGCCTTCGCGATCACGAAAGGTCCATAGAACAGGCGTGAAGGCACCCAGGTCAACCAGATAGGTCCCCACACCTACCAGATGGCTGGCGATACGCTGCATTTCGCCCACTAGCAGACGGATATACTGTGCGCGCCGTGGCACCTCTAGATCCATCTCTTGCTCAACCGCACCTGCGTAGGCAATTTCGTTCAGCATGGGGGAAAGATAGTCGGCGTTATCCATGTAGCGGATACCAGCCATGACCGTGCGATTCTCAAGAATTTTCTCAATGCCACGATGCAGATAGCCAATCACCGGCGTACAATTGGTGACGGTTTCGCCCTCTAGCGAGAGCACGAGGCGCAACACACCATGTGTACTTGGATGCTGTGGCCCCATATTCAGCAGCATCTCCTGCGAGGTGATGCCCTCTGGCTCATCGTTAACTTGTGACGGGATATCGATATTCGGGTTTGTAGCCATATATTTCCTCTTGTTCGTTACCTTCTGTTACTTATATCATCTTCGCGCCTTACGTATACGCATAGCAAAACTGAAAGACCACATCAACGCCATAACCGCGATCATGCCACCAATGAGCACATGATTTTGAGTTGTTGCAAGAAAAATGAACGTAAACGCTAATCCCCAGCAACCCACAGCCACCATCCCTGCCATCGCCAAAGCCTGCGTCGACCCAGAACGGTTCTTTCGCGCCAGCACAGATCGCGCTTGCACGTTGGCCTGTAATATTTGCTGGGTTTGCTCACCCTGTTGCGAAGCCAACGTTACCGATAGCGGCGTACTCACGTTGCGCTGTGTGCTCTGGGCCGTCGTAGTTTTTGTTGGTGACGTACTTCCCCTATATCTCTTCTGTGCTTTTGCCTTCGGCATGATCTATCCTTATTGTCACGATCTCGCTCTTCGCTTGGGGATGCTCCCAAAGGGCTTACACAAGGGACATCCCTACTGGTGTGATTACTGATTGACTTTATTGATCGGTTTTTCTTTGTTATCTTTTTGGGCGTCTGGTGTGCCAGCAACGGACTCACCTTCGGGATTGGCCTCGTTCTGGTTGGCCTCTTCTTGATAGTCACCAAAGGCATGCCCAAAGGTAGGCGTTCCGGGATGGAGACGCTCTTCCTGGCCCTGACCAAGCTTCTTTTGCACGAAATGCTCGACGCGCTGCTGCTGAAACTGGCCCGAAACAGCCATATTGGGCTCTACCTGCGTCGTGGCACGCGACTTCACCGTTTGTGGCACCTGATGAAATGATTTCAGTAAAGGATAGCCCTCAAAGTCATCATCAAGTAACATGCGGCGTAGGTCGGGATGGCCTGAGAAGTGGATGCCATACATATCATAGACTTCACGCTCCAGCCAGTTTGCCGTAGGCCACACCGACACAACGCTATCCACCTCTGGCTTCTCGTTATCTAGGCGCACCTTCAGCTGCAAAAGCTGCTGCCGCCCTGTCGAGCGCAGGTGATACACTGTCTCCAAGTGGTCAAGCATATCGACGCCAGAGATACAACTAAGCAGATCAAAAGTCAGTTGATCGCGTAAAAAGCGGCACACCGCCACCAGATTTTCACGGTCAACATCGAGCGCGAGATAGTCGCCTTTCGCTGTCTTGGGAGCAATCGCTTTCCCAGTAATTTGTGCAATCGGGGCCAAGTCTCGCGCAAGGGCAGCATTCTGATCGCGATACCCAGTTACACCGCTGGGCATACTTGTTGAACGTGGTACTAAATCCATCGCGTCACTCCTTTACGCCACGCATACACCAGACCGAGCGCAAGCACAATAATGAAGAAGAGAATTTCAAAGAAGCCAAAGACACTTAATTCTTTAAAGATGATTGCCCATGCGATAATGAATACAATATCTACATCGAAAGCCACAAATAGTAATGCAAAAATATAGAAGCCAAGAGGATACTGCACCCAGGCATTTCCGATAGGAGTCTCACCTGATTCATAGGTCTGGAGCTTCTCTTTTGTCCTATTATGTGGCGCGATTATGTTTGCCAAGGTCGTAGCAACGATGACAAACACAAATCCGGCGACAAGCAAAATAGCCGCATAAAGATATCCAAGATTTGTTGCTGTTGACACGAGTTTATTCCTCCAACAATTCCCTTTCTCGCCTCCATAAAGGGCGGAAAAGGTGCTAACCTGATTATAGCACAGGGAGGAAACAGCGACAATTATAGGAGAGAAAGGCACTAGGCCGCACCTCAACCGTTGGTTGAGACGCGGCCTAGTGCCTTACAGAGCTACAATTGTGGCGTCACATAGGTATCTGGGCTATAGAGGAATTGCACATCTAACGCCAGATCGTGTGGGTTCGCGGGGTCGGTCACTTGCACGACAATCACGCTCACATTGTCATCGCCACCGCCATTCAGAGCGGCATCGATGAGTGCATCACCTGTCTTGCCAAGGTCAGCAACGGGATGTTGCAACAGGCTCGCAATTTGCGGGTCGCGTACCATATCCCATAAGCCATCCGAGCACAGCAGCAGCTTATCACCCTTGAATAAATCTTGCTTGAAGGCATCGACCTCCACGATTGGCTTTTCGCCCAGACTCCGATAGATCTGATTACGCTTAGGATGAGTATAGATGTCATCAGGCTTGATGATACCCGCGTCCACCAGACTAGCAACCACCGAATGGTCCTGTGTAATCTTGCTCAGGCCAACACCTTCGCGGTACAGGTAGGTACGACTATCACCCACATTCGCCACATACGCAGTCGTATCCACCACCAGAGCCGCCGTCATCGTCGTTCCCATGTCAGCACGTTGCTCCATATTGTGTTTATGAACCGCCTGATTCGCTTTTTGTACCCCTTCGCGCAGCAATTCCTTCAAGCCATCCCCATTCAACTCGGAATTGTGCAACAGGATCGGAAGGATATAATTCGTGATGGTCTGAATCGCCAGCCGACTGGCATCCTGTCCGTTCGCATGACCACCCATACCATCTGCCACCACAAACAAGCCAAAGGGTTGCATCATGGTACGATTATTGCGTACCCCTTGGGCCGCAAACATGCTATCCTCGTTAGGCTTATATTTTCGCTTAATGCCAGGATTGGTGCGTATACCGGAAACAAAGCCCAGGTTTTTCTGCTGGCCGATTCCACCCCCGGTTCCGCCAGTTTGCCCATTCGCAACGCTACCAGTTTGCACCGTCTGATCTTCCATCTCGTAACGAATTGGCTCAGGAATAGAGTATGGCCCTGATGGCTGTAAAACAGGTGACTGTTGCATCGAGGCAGGTAGCGGGGGGAGAGACGGGTTAAATCCACTATTATCTACCAGTGTTGGTTTATCTGCCAAGGTCGGCGGATTAGTAAAATGTGGCGAGGATGAATAGGTAGCACTATTATCCACAAATGTTGGTTGATTAGCGTACTGTGCTTGTTTATGCGCAAGTGCTTGAGCAGGGGTGAGCGATTGTACAGGTGTTTCTGCATTTACCTGTGGTGCTCCTTGCTGCATCGTTACCTCGTTCACCGGGGCATATGGTTGAGCGGGAGAAAACTGCTGTATGGTTTGCCCTGCTTGCTCAAGCTGTCCACTTTGTTGCTTTTGCCATACTTCTTTTTGTGCTGCTTCCCAATCCCTCTTGAAGTCAGGACTCAAGGCAGGTTCTCTATCTGCTTGCTTACTTCTATTGCGCCTAATGAGCAAAACCACCAGCAGAATCACTAGCAGAACCACCAGCAAAACCACTACACCAATAGCGGCAAGCCACATAGGAGTTAATGGAATCTTGATACCAAAAATCGTTGTCGATGAGGGAGAAGAACCCGCCCCTTGATTAGGCTTACCACTACCGCCAATAGGAGTTGTTGCTTGACGGGCGGCAATCGTCGCGAACTCTTTGGTGCCAACAAAATTGGTATTGAGTTGTGCTGCGGCAAAGGCCGCGCTCGCATTGCGATAATTCTTCTGCTGATAGTACTGTTGGTTGCCCATACGCCAACTGGCCTGCACCGTGTTCGCATCCTGCTGGTTCCATTGGTTCTGGTCAGCGACCCATTCTTTCTGTATGGAGAGGAATTTGGAAATCGCCGTCTGATCGGCCACGGAGTTGCCGGTAAGTTGGAGCGCGATAGCATTGCCCAGCGCATCAATAGTGAGCAAGCCCGCTTCACCCTGAGCAGTAGTAGGATTCACAACAAGGGTGTTCAAGTACTCTGATACAGTTGTGCGATAGCCCTGTCCTTGCACCTCGGTTGCATTCGAGAGCGCGGCATCTGTTTGCGGAAGGAAAGCATTATCGCCACTTTTCGCCAGTGCCAATTGCACGCTTTGTGCTGGTGCAGACGAATTCTGCAAGGCATCACGGTTTCCGGCCACGGTCACAAACGGATTCGCGAACTTCGTCGCCAGGGAAAACAGCGTCATACCCGCGCTACACGAAGTCGTATCAGCGCATTGGATATCGCTCGCCTTCAGATTCGTCCGCGTCTCACTATAGGGCGTCTTACTATCATTAAACTGTGTATTGAAAATGATCTGGAGTGATTTTAAGGTAAATTGCTTCGCGGCAGTTCCGGAAGCAGCTACGCAAGGTATGCCTGCGTTGCTCACCACACTGCCCGAGGTCAAAATCAGATTGTTCGGCTCCGTTGGCGTTGGCGTCAATGGGTTTGCCTGCGGCCAACTAGCAACAATCACTCCTAGACCTGTACAAAGAGTCGAGGTGGTCCCGCTCCCACTATAGAGGGCGATCAGGCGCACAATAGACACCTCGTCAAGCGCAACATTGATCTGTGTAGGCGGAGTAAAGGCACGGGGCAACGTTACTGCTCGTGAAGTAGAAGCAAAAACAAATGAAGATGGGAACAGTAACAACAATACTGTGACCAGGAGCACGCCGAGTACAGCACATCGTACACGGCGAGGCTGGCACGCATCCTTTCGTATACTGAACATGGAACCGTGTGTACTCATTATCCCTTTCCCTTCATGCCGCATTGACAGCAATTGAAAATGCTCCACTTATCTTCCAAGACGGGAGCGTAAACGTAAGAGCATTTGTGATACGGCTGGATTTATTGCGCCAAGAGGCCCTAATACGAAATTACATTCGCGCAAAGCATCTTCTAGTTTATTTTCGCGCTCATAAACCTGAGCAAGCAAAAAGCGAGTTTGATGGTCAGCAGGGTTAGCAATTAGCACATCTACCAAGGCATGTTCAGCCGTTGGCAGCTGATTCATGCGTAAGGCAAGATAGCCAAGTGATACCTGAAACGAATTTTGTTTGGGTGCCAGAGCTGCCGCCTCTTGATACGCACGGAACGCGCTCTCTAGTTGATTCGTTCGCTCATAGCATTGACCCAAGCGATGGTGCGTCTCCGCATCCTTAGGATTGAGACGCACAGACTGAATATAGATCGGCATAGCCTGAAATGGCTGCTGGCGCAAAAAAAGATACACATCGGCAAGCAACTTATGCGTTTCCGCGTCTTCTGAGTTGAGTTGTAGGGAGCGCTCATAGGCACGTTGTGCCAAGTCGGGTTGTGGTGGCACACGACGTGCGAAAACTTGCCCAAAAATCTTATGCACAACAGCATTATTTGGCTCAAGCGAGTGGGCCTGCTGCACCGCTTGATACGCCGTTTCGATACGCCCACTCGCCAAGCTACTGAAAGCGGCAGCAATATGCGGTGCCGCTGGCCCCGTGGTCGTTGGGGGACGAGGCGCAGAAGCAGGAAGAGAAGGATTCGGAGGTGTAACGGGCGTGCCAGAATTTTTTAGCAAGGATGCATCACTGTTCGGCGTTTGTGAATTGGCTCCTCCCAGTTGCATTCCAGGCGACACCACTACCGTGGGTGGAATGATATTGACTGGTGGCAGGTTCATGATAGCACGCTCCATCTCAAGCGCACTACTCCATCGCTCATCTACTTTGTACGCCAACGCCTTCATTACCACCTGCTCAAAAGCGAGCGAGACATCAGGTCGCAACACATGCACGAGAGGAAACACGAAAATGTTAGGCTTATTGTTACTGGCATCATGGCGCGTCAACACCTTGTGGAGCGTGGCCCCCAACGCGTAGAGATCACTCCGTGGCTCTGGATCGCCCAACAACTGCTCTGGTGGTGCATAGCCCATAGTAGAAATGACCGTGGCCTGTTGGCCTTGTCCCTGCAAGGAACGAGCAATACCAAAGTCTATCAGTTTGACCTCATCCTGCGTTGTCACCATAATATTCGATGGTTTGAGATCGCGAAAGATGATCGGCGGCTCCTGACGATGCAAATACACCAGCACGCTACATACCTGTTGCGCCCAGCTACGCACACGTGCCTCGGCCACACCCCGTGCCCCGTTGACACCAAGCACGTTGCCTTCCTTCTCCACCACATCACCCAAGGTGCGCCCATCAATGTAATCCATAACCAAATAATGCTTTCCATACTCCACAAAAAAGTCACGTACACGTGGAATACAGGGATGATTGAGATCAAGCAAAAGCGTTGCTTCACGGGTAAACCATTCTACCGATTGAGCCCGCTCCGCTTCAGTGTGGAACTCGTCAAGCATCTCTTTTACCGCGCAGGGTCGATTAAAGCGCGTATCGATGGCACGATAGACTGCACCCATGCCACCTGCGGCAACGAGCCTCTCAATTTTGTAACGCGCCCCCGAAAGCTCTACTCCTGGCTGTAGACGACGATTACTATTTTGTATGAGCGATGGAGTCGCTGGAGCAGCACCACCCGCTCCATTTTGTGGTGTAAAAGGAGTATTCATCGATGAAACATTTCTTGGGTCAGATGCATAATCATTTGCCATAAGTTGTACACCGCTCTATACTGTTTTGAACCCGTTGTATGGTATACATTCTATTATAAGCTATCTCCTGGCAAAAGCCATAAAAAAGCACGAATTTGCAAGGAATAACTTGCCCATAAAAAGTTTTCCTACTATAGACGAGTTCAAGAATACATTTTGTTCATGATACAACAGCTATCATCATATTTCAGGAATTATAGCATATCTTGCTAGCTCTGGTCAGTAGTACAACTCACAAGCTCGCAATGAAATCCTTCACACCAGTAGGGATGTCCCTTACCTACTCGTTGCTAGATGAGTATTGGATGCCCATAAGGGACATCCCTACTGACTTTTATATGTTGTAACAGGCTCTCAAGCGGAATTATTAGCAGCTCAACTATAGTACCATAAGGGTAGGGAGATGTCCAGCAATGACACAAAAACCCGCGCTTTTAATCCTTATTCTCTTAAACGTAGCAGTACTACTATATAGTACATATAGTACATCCTTACCTGCTTACGCTGACACCTATCCCATTTTAGGCACATTGCATGCTGGCAAAAATCCAGAGGCATTGGCACTAGATGAGGATACCCATATCTTATATATAGCATTCGAGTCCCCCGGCGTCGTTGCCGCTTTCGATCCTATTCACTCCCTGATTCGCTGGCGCGTTCCGTTAGGGGAGGTCGCAACAGATATACAGGTAGATAGTCGCAATCACCACGTCTATGTTGCCACAACATCATACAGCCAGAGACGGGGCATTCTTTCCATCCTCGATGGCGCAACCGGACATCTGTTAGCCAGCACATTCGTCAGCTTCGGCGATAATGGCATCGCCCTCGACCCACAACGCCAACGCGTCTACGTGACGAATCCCGATAGCGGTATTGTCTCCTCAATCACGCTTCCTACAACCCTTACAGCAGGACAACAATTAACAAGAACCGAACTGCATATCACCCCACACCCAAGCGCACTAGGTGTGAACAGTCGCCTCGGTCGGCTCTACATTGCCGACAGCGAAGCACATACTATAACTGTTCTCGACGAAAACACCGGACGCCCCATAGCAACGATCCCCGTGGGCAAAGCACCGCTGCACCCCATCCGCGTTGACGAGGCCACTAGCTATGTCTACATCGTCTGCTCTAGCAGCCAGGAAGTCGATGTCATTGATGGCAAAACGAATCGCGTTATTGCCCGACCGCTGGCATTACCCTACCCTGAAGGCATAGATATCAGCACGACGACAGGACGCATCTATGTGGCCGATGAAGGCTCAAAAGAAGACGGTGGTGGCCCCAATAATTCGGGAACAACACTCACCGTCATTGATGGGCACAGCTTCGTCACACTGGGAACACTACAAATCGGCAAGGCACCTGATGGCGTCGTGGTTGACTCTGCCCTCCACCGTGTCTATGTCGCGGCAGAGGGCAGCGATGCTGTCGTAGAAGTGGCCGACAGCACCAGCATACCGCTACAAGCATCGGCGATTAGTCAAACGCTCGCCGCTCGCCAGGCGGTGAATGTGCTGCAACAGGCGACGATCATCACCCTTATTCTCATGCTTTTGACGCTTGTCGGGGCGACACTATTCGCCCTGTCACCGCGTTTGCGTGTGCGGGAAAGCCCTCAAACTCGGCCAGACGACGTGTCGTCTCGCTCAAGGACGCATAGCCTTCCGCAGTAAGATAGGCCAAGCCGGTCCGCTTCAAAAAGTCGAACACCGTGGTGCAGGAGAAAGTATGGGCAAAACCGCCAGTCGGCAAAACCGCGTTCGTGCCAATACTATAATTTCCTGTACAATACGGCGTGTATGGCCCAAGCAGAATCTCACCCGCGTTTTTCAACTCTGGCAACAGGGCGAACGGCTCAAGAACCTGCACTTCGAGATGCTCAGGGGCATACTCATTCACAAATTGCACCGCCTCGCGCATCGACGGAGCTAACACCATACCACTCGTACCTTCTGGCTTCTCAAAGTTCGTGTAGCAAAAGGTGTAGCGCGGCTCCGGCAATTGGGCCATCTTTTCCCGCAGCAGCGGCAACACCGCGTCAATTAAGGCCCGGCTATCCGTCACCAGTAAGCTCGAAGAATCGGGGCCATGCTCAGACTCAATCAAGAGGTCACGTGCCAGCAGTTCAGGGTCAGCACTGTCATCGGCCAGCAGGATAGACTCGCTGGGGCCAGCAGGCAAGCCGACATCAGTTGTACCATAAAGCAAACGCTTGGCCGCAGATACATAAGGATTGCCGGGGCCAGTGATCTTTCGCACCCGTGGTATACTCTCTGTCCCATAAGCGAGAGCTGCGATAGCATGTGGGCCACCGATACGATAAATCTCATGCACGCCACACAAATCGGCTGCCACCAGTGATGCATCATCGACCTTGCCATCAGGTCCTGGCGGTGTTGCCACTACGATGTGCGGCACACCCGCGATACTGGCCGGAGTTGCCAGCATGTACATCACCGACGGAAAGGCACCTTTGCCACGTGGCACATACAGGCCAACGCTGGTAATCGGTGTAATCTTCTCGCCCGCCATCACCCCCGGTGCCACCTGCGTAAATACCTGCTCAGGCGGCAACTGTTGCTGGTGATACGTTCGTACATTGCGAATAGCGTGTTTGATCGCGTCGTAGACATCTTTATCCAGCGTCTGATGAGCACGCTCGATCTCCTCACGGCTCACCCGCAACTGCTGCGCGGTTAGCTTGACGTGATCAAAACGCTCCATAAACTCCAGTAAAGCCTCATCGCCGCGATCGCGTACCGCATGCACAATCGGGCGTACATAGTCCAATAAATCATCAATCTTGACCTCAGCACGCCGCAATAAACGGGTGTACTGCGCCGCGTCAAGCTGTGCTAGCTCATAAAAATGGGTCATAACTCTTCCTCCCTTACACCTACATTTTACCCTTTTGCAGCTCTGTTTGCACGCTCAGCCGCTTCAGTATCGGAGCGCATCCAGCCCGCCCCAAAAACACCGATCAGGCCAGCAATAATCAAAGCAGGCGTACAGGTCCACAACAGGGCAACGCTCAAGTCCTGTCCCGCCACACCAAGCTTAAAATGCATACCATGGGTGGGATCAAATGAGGTCGCCAGCACGCCCACCAGCGTCGGCGAAAAGGCATCGCCCAGCAAATGCGCGAACAGCAAGGACACCGAAATGGCAGAGGCCCGCAACACGGATGGCACCACGTCCATTGTCGCCGCCGTGCTTGGCCCTGTATACACGCTGACCAGCAGCGTTGTCAGGACGAAGAAGATCGTAAAGACAGTAAAATTATGGAACGTGACGGCGGCAGCAAACGCTGGCGCGGCCAGCAAGAAACCAATGCCACAGACCAGCACCCGCGCACCTGGAAAACGCTTATTCAGGGCATCGGCCATATAGCCACCAAGCACCGTGCCCGCTATCCCTGCCAGCACAATTACCGCACCAGAAAACAGGCCAGCAGCACCGGAGCTCAAGCCAAACGTATCCTTCTGTTGCAGATATGTTGGCAAAAATACCACATTCACGCCAAGCACAAAGAAGGCAAAGACCTGCATCACAATCAAGACGGCCAGCGTTTTAATACGCAGTAGCGACAAAAATTGCTTGAACGCGTTCGCGGAAACATGGATGGTATGCGTCGCCTCTTCAATCTCTGGCGCGCCCCCGATTTCGGCTATCTCCTGTTCCGCTGCCTCGTCATCGGCCTGATTGCGTCGTGGTTCACGCACACGCCAGACGAACCATGCCAGCAGCAACCCCGGAATACCTGTGAAGATAAAGGCCAGTCGCCAACTACCCGGATAGAGACCAGCAACCGCACCACCGACACCAAAGCCCACCAGGATGCCGAACAACTGCGCTGTACTCCACCAGCTCATGATGCGGGAGCGTTTCGAGCGTGCGAAACAATCACCCATCAAGGCGGTCCCAGCTGGAAAATAGCCCGCCTCACCAATGCCAAGCATCATGCGCGAAATAAAAAGCGTGCTAAAATTGCTTGCCAGGGCGGTAGCGGCAGTGGCAACGCTCCACACCGCGACGCACGCGGCAACCACATTTTTTCGTTTGGCGCGATCCGCCCAGATGCCGAGCGGAATGGTGCCGAGCGTGTAGATCACAATAAAGGCGGTGGCAAGCGAACCGATGCCATCCAAGCCAAAACCGAGTTCTTTCGCGACCACATTAGCCGCCCCGGTCAGCACATTTCGATCAAGATAATTCAGGAAGCTAATAAGGTACATAACCCAGAATACCGAGCGTGCGTAGCGAGCGGTGATACGCGGATTTTTGTCCGTGCCAACATCGGCAGAGGAAGCAATTTCACTCATGTAGTACATCTCCTAGGTAGGGGATAGCAAACGGGCGAATATATCAGGCGAAACAATCCCGATATCGCTCTTACCATACCATAGAATACGGCGTTGTGGAAGAGCAAAACTGCTTCTAGCAACCGTTCAATTGCGTAGTGGTGGTTCTGTATGAAATACCACACTGGTATTTCAGAATGCCACGAAAAAGTATTTTTAGGAGAAGTCATGTTTCGTAGGATACGTAATCGTAAAACCCTCCTTCTTTCTCTCCTCGCAACGTTTCTTTGCCTGCTCCTTTCCGTGTTTACCTTCGGCACTATTTATGCAGCGAAAACAGGCAACACGCTAGGAACCACAGCATCAAGCGGGCAAGACGCCAATTACAGCAATCATCTGTCGCTCAATCCAGCACGCAAGCGTAAGTCTCCCACCCCAACGCCAATCAGACATAAGACGCCGACACCGACACCCACGACTGCTATACCCATCGCCACAGTCACCACCGGCGTTACCGCAACCGCGACCCCTCCGCCAGTTAGCTCCTCCGGCGTCAAGCTCTTTGTCGAGCCGGACGCGGGCGAACAAGTCATCCTCAGCGGCATCAACAACGCCCAAAAGTCCGTTTGGCTAGAACTGTATCTGCTGACCGATACCAATGTCATTCAAGCAGTAGAGAATGATGCCAAAAACGGTCTCGATGTGCGTGTGATGCTAGAACCACACCCCTACGGTGGTGGCTCACCGACAAGCACCGAAGCAGCCTTGAAAGCGGCAGGCGTACAAGTAGCGGACACCAATCCTGCTTTTGCCTTGACACACGAAAAAGGTATGATTATCGACGGTAGCACCGCCTATATCATGACCACCAATCTCACCTATTCGGCCCTCAACGGCAAGAACCGCGAATATGGCATCATCGATACC
>JBBPYR010000305.1:0-6975 GCA_038199755.1 Ktedonobacterales bacterium
CCCATCCAGCGCTTGCAAGCGCTGGATGGGCAATACCTACAACACTTCTGTTAAGCTTGACAATCCTTGGATAAGCTGGCACAATCGATGCAAGCATTTTACGAGGAGAGCATTCATGGTACAGTCAACCAATCAGTCCCTGGAAGAGCAGGGAGAGGCAACCACGCCACACAATCAGCAGACGATAACGGTGGCGTTTCAAGGAGAACGGGGCGCATTTGGCGACGAGGCAGTGCGCTCCTATTTTAGTAAGCAGGAGCAGCTCACACCAGAGGCTGTTCCCTATCGCAGCTTCATCGATGTATTTCGCGCCGTTGCCTCCGGCGAGGTCACGTATGGGCTGGTGCCCGTAGAAAACTCACAAGCAGGAAGCATCAACGATGTCTATGATCTGTTACGGCAACATGATCTTTTCGTCATTGGTGAGATCGGCCATCCCGTGAATCACTACCTGCTCTGCCTACCAGGGCAGACGTTGAGCGACATTACGCGTGTCATCTCGCATCCGCAAGCACTGGCACAAAGCGATGTGTATCTGCGCGAACTTGGCGTTGAAGTCGTCGCGACCTATGACACTGCCGGTAGCGCAAAGATGATTCGGGAAGAGCAATTGATGGGAGTGGCGGCTGTCGCAGGCAAAGGGGCCGCCGAAATATATGAGTTAGAGATATTGGCAAGCAGCATTCAAACGATCAAAGATAACTACACACGATTCATCGTGCTCAGCCGCGAACCCGTCTCTCGCCGTGAGGGGCCCGCCAAGACGATGCTGGTGATGTCTACCGCGCACCAACCGGGTTCGCTGTATCAATGTCTGGGGGTGTTCGCGGCCAATAAGCTCAATATTCTCAAGTTGGAGTCGCGGCCATCGCGTCAGCGCGCCTGGGAATATGTCTTCTATCTGGACTTTGAGGGGCATCGTGAAGACCCAGCGGTACGTGCAGCTCTTGCCGATCTCGCGGGTCATACCACCTTCTGCAAAGTCTTAGGCTCATTCTTTAAGAATATCTAATACGTAGGGGTGAGATTGATCGCGCCCTCGTACCCGTTGGGAAGCGGTTCGCAAACAGGTACGAGGGCGCGATCAATCTCGCCCCTACAGCATTACACGTAACGTTAGCGTTTGACTTTCAGGGTGTTGATGAAGTTTGCCGCAAGAGCTTCATAGGCTTCGGAGTGGTATTCTTCGACGCGACCGGCATCACAGAGCGTGGTGAGCACGGAATCGATGGGCAACTGCGCGAGCAGGGGAGCACCTGTCATAGCAACGAGGTCGGTTCCATTGCTGGGGCCGAATATCTCGTAGCGTTCACCATTCGGTGTCTCGAAGTACGACATGTTCTCCACAACACCAACGATGATGCCCTTCAATTGCTGGATCATATGAATACATTTCATCACCACCATATTCGCTAGCAACTGAGGCGATGAGACGATGACAATGCCATCCACAGGCAAGGATTGCAGCACGGTCATTGGTGCATCAGAGGTGCCAGGAGGCAGGTCAACCAGCAGGTAGTCGAGGTTATCCCAATCAACATCGCTATAAAACTGCTTGATGGCACTGGAGATCATGGGGCCACGCCAGACCACGGGATCGCTTTCATTTTCAAGGAACATGTTCATGGACATGACCTTAATACCACCCTTGCTCCTCAAAGGCTCAATGCCACCGCTCTCGGATTTGTTAGGCTGGCCTTTGGTGCCAAACATACGGGCAATGCTTGGTCCGGTGATGTCACCATCGAGCACGCCAACTTTCAGGCCCTGACGCCGCAGGGAGACGGCAAGCAGGCCTGTTACCAGTGATTTGCCGACGCCGCCTTTGCCACTCATAATCGCGATCACCTGCTTGATCTTGCGATCAGCGGGAGCCGCGGACATCTGCAACGGCACACCACGCCCTACCGGGGCCTTCTTGGGAGCCACCGAAATAGGTTGGCCATTGACAGAGGCATTGAGGTCTTTGAGTAAAAGATCAAGCTTTTCGGGTGTGAAGCGGTGCGTTCTCGCACCACCTGCTACGCTTTCACGCGCGCCGACCGCGCATGCCGTGCAGGGTAAACCATGACCATGGAACACCTTGACTGTGGTCGGGTGTTTGCTCACAACGTCATGAATAATCATGTCGGCAGTTATTGTTTCCGCCATTTGTTATATCCTCGTTTGCAGTACAAATATCGTTTGTGATGTACCGCTCTCTTCTCGCATAGAATTATTGAGCATAGTTCGAGAGAAAAGCATAATTCCGACTTCTCCACTATGGTATGTATTATAGCACATCTCGCCTACGCTGACCATAAAATTGTTCTGCTTCTTCTGCCAGATCACAAAAACGCTGCTGCTAGCAATTGCACGTCAAGAACGGGTGTGTTATCATGACAAAACAAGTACAAAAGTGATTAAGCCATGTAAAGGATACTGTGCATGCAGACTGAGAACGATATCTCCTATCTCAAACAAGTATCGCTGTTCGCTAGCCTTTCTGATGACGAAATTCGCTTGCTCATGACAGCGGCGAAGCGGCGAACCTTCCGGTCAGGTGAGGTCATTTTTCACCGCGACGATCCGGGTCAAGTGCTCTATGTCATTAAAGAAGGCAAAGTGAAAATTTGTCTTATTAGCCCTGATGGTCAGGAAATCTCGCTGGTTGTCTTTGGCAAAGGCGAGTGCTTTGGTGAGCTAGCATTGCTTGATGGCCTTCCCCGTTCCGCTGATGCTATCGCACTGGAGAAGGTCGAGTGTTACACGTTACAACGCAGCGACTTCCACAACTCCATCATGAAAAATCCCAAAATCGCTATTCAGGTGTTAGAGGTGCTTTCGAAACGTCTGCGTAGTACGGACCAGCAGGTAGAAGACCTGATCTTCCTGGATGTGTATGGACGTGTCGCCAAAAAACTGCTGGAACTGGCTGAATCTCATGGCACGAAGGTGGACGATGGCACCCGCATAGAGGTGCGCCTGACACAACAAGAACTGGCTTCTATGGTGGGGGCATCACGTGAAAGCGTCAATAAGGTCCTGGGCTATTTCACCGATAAAAAGTTTATTAGTTCGGATAAACAACGTATCACGCTCCATCGCGTAGAAGACCTGAAACGTCGCATATACTAAGTATGACAAGCCTTACCATAACCCAGTTGCGCGCTCTACTGACAGCAATTCGTCCAAGGCAGTGGACGAAAAACTTTGCTGTCTTTATTGGCGTTGTTTTCGCGCAGCGTCTACTCAACCTACTCTTATGTGAACGCGCCCTGCTTGCCTGTGTGATTTTCTGCTTCGCCTCAAGTACGATGTATCTGTTTAACGATATACGCGATCTCGAAAATGATCGGCAACATCCGCTAAAACGTTTGCGCCCTATAGCTTCTGGTCAGCTGCCTGTGTCATGGGCAATTACTGCCATGATTGTCCTTCTGTTGCTGTGTGCAGGGCTGACGGGCTCGCTCTTCTTGCTACCCATCCCAGTGGGGCAAGATATTTTTGCGGCGTATGGCGGAGCCAACCTGCTGTTTGCGCTGGTTGTGATAGCCTATTTGACGCTGATGGTGTTCTACAACCTCCTGCTGAAACATCTGGTGCTCATCGATGTGTTTACGATTGCGGCAGGGTTTGTTTTGCGTATCCTGGCGGGAACGATGGTGGTGGCGGTCTCGATATCGGCATGGCTATATCTCGTGACCTGCTTCCTCTCGCTCTTCCTGGCACTGGCAAAGCGAAGGCATGAGTTAGTGCTTTTGCAAGACGATGCCAGTTTGCATCGGCAGATTCTTAAAGAGTATAGCATTCCGATGCTCGACCAGATGATTACTATTGTCGTGACGGGAGCTATCGTTTCGTACAGCCTCTATACCGTCGAGGGCAACACGGGCGGACACCGCCTGATTGTAACAGTACCGCTTGTCATTTATGGCATGTTTCGCTATCTTTATCTTGTGTACATGCGTAAAGAAGGTGGTAGCCCTGAAGAAGTCCTACTTCGTGACCGATATATGTTTATAGCCGTTATTCTGTGTATAGCCTCTATCATTGCTGTACTGTATCTTTTCACGAAATAGAGAATGTGCGGGGTAATCAAGTGGAGCAGCTACGACTTTTTGATTACACTAAGAGAAAGCGCTACTCTACTTGCTAGAAATCAGCTAAACTGGTATCATCATCATGAAAAATGAGTACTCATTTTTCTAAGAAAAGTTGAGTAGGCAAGAAGAACGGCACGTACTTAACTAGAACACTGCCTATGTGCGAACGTCTGCCTGATATTCTATCGGCGTCGGCCTCGCCATATATTGGAGAGCATACGTAATGAAAACACTTATCATTATCCCAACTTATAATGAAATCGAGAATATGCGCCCGTTGCTCGAAGCTATTTTTCTACATGCACCACAGACCGATATTCTCATTGTTGACGACAATTCACCAGATGGTACAGGTGTACTCGCCGATCAGATTCATACTGAGGATGCTCGTGTCCATGTTCTCCATCGTGCAGGCAAGCTCGGACTCGGTACCGCTTATATCGCTGGCTTCAAATATGCAATAGCACAGGGATATGACGCGGCATTTGAAATGGACGCCGATTTCTCACATGATCCACGCTATTTGCCCGATTTCCTCACGGCAATTGAAAACGCGGATCTCGTGATTGGCTCACGTTACATCAAGGGCGGAGACACTCCTAATTGGACGCTGTTACGTCGCATCATCAGCGGTGGTGGAAACACCTTTGCTCGCTTCGTGCTCGGTCTGCCTATTCATGATTGTACTGCGGGCTTCCGCTGTTATCGCCGCGAGGTGCTAGAAACGATTGACCTGGATAGCATACAAGCACTGGGCTATGCATTTCAGGTAGAACTGGTGTATCGCGTGTTAAATAGCGGTTTTAAAATCGTCGAGATTCCGATTGTGTTTATGGATCGCCGCGTCGGGAAGTCAAAAATGTCACGCACCATTTTTATTGAAGGCTTCCTCTGGGTCATTCGTGCTCGCCTGGGCCAGTTGCCGGGCATGAAAAAATCTGCTAGACCACAGAACGATCACGATGTACAAGCGATGTCGTCGCTGGATAGCATTGATGAGCAATCAGTGGTGCAGAAGTAAGAGCGCAAGCAAAGAAGTTGTTACGCTACCTATGTGGGCGTGACGACTTCTTTTTCTTTTTGTGATGACGTGGCCGCTCTTCCACTTCGTCCTCTAGCTTACGCATAGGGTCTATGCCATATTCGAGCCGCTTCTTTTGGCGGTATTCCGAGCGAATCGCCACATCGCGTGGAGCAGCGTTCAGGTGTGCGGTTAATTGCTCGACGGCATTCGCACTACCACCCTCTTTGACCACCGACAGTTGTACCTCTTCATCATTGCTGTACATGACAACGTCGCGGCCCGCTTTGTTATGCTCAGCAGCAAGGCGGGCGATCACGCTATCGGCCTTTTCGCCATGCTGTGAAAAGATGACACAAATATGATCTTCATGTGCCATGGTTTCTCGTGCGCCATTGCCATCAAAAACCACGGTGACGCGGTGAGACGTATGCCTATAGCGATTTTTTAGCTGCGTGAGCAACAATGTCCGCGCATCAGCCTGGCTACGCCGTTCCGCCAACTGAAACATCGGATTGTTCTTGATGACATTATAGCCATCAACGAGTACTTCAGGTTCCATACCACACATCCTTTTGCGTAATCTCAACTACAAGTGTAATTGTTGGATTAATTGCAAAAGATACGCTATCTCGGCCCGAATGTCAATATTCAAGCTATTGGCGATAATGGTATTGGCTTGGAACGAAACGAGAGCGGCAACGATCAGCAGCGCAATGGCGATCAGGATGATGAGCACGACAATGGTGAGTACACGCTCTACGACCTCTGCCGCACGTACGAGCCGTGACGCTGGTAGAGCCTCTTGACCCTCATAGTCCTGCTCATCTTCCGCGTCAGCCTCGCGGTGTTCCGCGACGGCGACACGGTGTGATGCTGGTCGGGTCGCGATCTCCCAAACCTGATGTGTTTCTTGCTGTTGCACGGTCTGTTGTTTGGGATGATGCCCCTGCACAATAGCCGTTTTCGCAGTTGCGGCAGCTACGCCATGAGCAGAGATCATGGGAGCAACAGCCATAGGTGCGCTGTCCGGCTTGTGAAAACGGCCTAGCTGCACACACACAAAGGGAGCTATGACCCGTTGTGCAGGTACGGCTAGTGCCTTTTGCTGTGCAGCCTGGGCTGGTGGCAGCACGACGCCCGCGAGTGAGGGTGGCTCGGCGCGAAATGAGAGGTGTGTTTCCTCCACACATGCGCCACAGACACCATTAACCTCGTCCCAACAACTGGGGCAGGCGGGCCGTCGGCAGCGGAAGCAGAAACGGCACATGCTCATAAAGGCTGACTCGATGACGACGGTGGGAGCGTTTGCTAACTGCGGGTAGCCACGAGACGGGGCATAGGCAGCGAGGCAGATCATACAAGCAATCATACCTCCCGGCCCGGAAAGAGCGGCTGAGCCTTGCGACTGGGATCGAGAATGCGGTAAAGAAACGGTGCTCACAAATGCCCTCCTGGAGAGCCGCACCAGCTATTTCTGGAAAAGAGGTGCGAACGAAACGACGATCAACCTGTATGTACATTTTTATTATACCCACGCCCCCACAATACCAACCTAGCAATCCATACACCAGCCCACAGGTGGGAAGCCATGCCACACTACCGACCTTATGACACGATTATACCTAGTCATTCAACTTTTTTCAGGGTTAATGACCAACGTTCTTATAAACAAACGGCAAAAGGAGAGAAATTGGCCTGTCAAAGGGTTGACAGGGAAAGACACGTCTGCTATTATCATAACCACGAAAGCGTTGCCTCCGCAACAAGCGAGCGGTAAACGCGGACGTGCCCAGGAGCCGTGGTGTAGTGGCCTAACATGTCTGCCTGTCACGCAGAAGATCGCGGGTTCGAATCCCGTCGGTTCCG
>JBBPYR010000306.1:0-46273 GCA_038199755.1 Ktedonobacterales bacterium
AGGCGTTCCCAGACCGCTTGAGCAAACCACAGTGTTCCTTCTTTGCTACTCACCCTGCAAACTCTTCCTTCTAATAACAACGTTTCTAGTGCTTGTAATGTCACATCCTCTGCTAAATTGCACAGCTTGCTTACATCTATAAGCTCATATGCTATAAAATTTTGTAGTGTTTTGCTTTTTCCCTGCCCTGCTGCCACCCCAGCCCCACCTTTGGCCCCCACAGATGCGCGTGAGGACGCTGATGGCGCCGTCTGTGCTGGGCGTTGCCTGTTGAGTACGGCTAGCACCAGTTCCTCCGCCGAGCCATGCGAGAGGTGTTCCAGTTGCTCCAAAATAGCCACCTGGAAACGCTTATGGTAGCGTGCCAAGACATCGATCACCTCACCGCCACCAATCGTCATACTGGGAGAAGGAATACGCAGAATGAAGCGGTCTCGCCTCGCAACTACCGCCGGACGGCTCAGACGCAGTTGCGCCCACGCGCTCTCCCCCGGCTGTAACTCTTCCGTATCGAGCAGGCGTATGCGTGCGGGAATCTCCTGCGAACCCGCATAGAAGTCAACGTGTGTATTATGGGCCAGAGGCCGCTCGGCGTCCTTAAGTAGCTGAATACGCGCATCAAATAGCAGCGTTGTGCGTAGTTGCCCCGGTAAAGCAACCACATTGCCGCGTGCCAAGTCTTGACGCGACACATTTGCCAGATTGATTGCCACGCGACTCCCTGCACGCGCAACCTCTACCTGCTGTCGATGCGTTTGCAGCGTCCGAATGCGTGTCTTGATATGCTCTGGCAAAATTTCTACTTCTTGCCCCACCTTCAAGCTGCCATCTAGCAGCGTTCCCGTCACCACGGTGCCAAAGCCCATCATACTAAACACGCGATCAATGGGCAAGCGTGGACGAGCAATCGTGTATCGCTCTTCAGATTCATCCAACACCGCTTCCAATTGGGCAAGCAATGCAGGAATTCCCTGGCGCGTATACGCGGAGACGGGCACGATTGCTGCCCCGGCGAGCGTCGTCGGCAACAACACTTCTTGTATCTCTTCGCGCACCAGTTCTAACCACTCTTCATCCACAAGGTCAGCCTTGGTAAGGGCAACCACTCCGCGTGGCACATGCAGCAAATCGAGGATCGCCAAGTGTTCGCGTGTCTGGGGCATCACCCCTTCATCGGCGGCAACCACTAATAACGCGGCATCAATGCCCCCCACGCCTGCAAGCATATTCTTAATAAAGCTCTCATGACCGGGCACGTCCACGATACTCACCTCGCGTCCATTGGGCAAGGTTAGCCATGCAAAGCCCAGATCAATCGTCATGCCCCGCTCTTTTTCTTCCACGAGACGATCAGGGTCGATACCAGTTAACACCTTTACGAGCGTGGACTTGCCGTGGTCGACGTGTCCCGCGGTACCTATACAACTCATACGCTGCACCTATACACTAGCAGAAAAAGAATTAGTAAGGACAACCTTTAACGAATTCAGGCTTGATTGTACTACACATTCACCTTGTGAACAATCATCTAACCGCATACATGTGAACATAGTCGCTGAGAAAGCACCTATCCACCTTCGTGATATAATATGCCAAACGCAAAACGCCAACACGGTTAGACAAAGACAAAGGAGCAGCAATTTTTATGGATGTGGAAGAAATTCTTGCACAGGCAAGGCAGGAAGAGCCGCCACAGGGATGGGTGGTATTGCCACTTTTACGCAAGAAACTGATCTGGGGTATCATCGGCTGGATATTCGGTATCATACTTGGACTAGGCTTGTTCGCTCTCATTTTACCCGTTGTCGTTCCTTATAACTTTGTACATGGCACACTAGCTGCTATTGTCACCACAATCCTGCTGGGTGTGTTCCTCTTCATCGGCCTGGGAAGTGCTTGGTCGCTCCTTGCTGATGTTCGCCGCTTACGCAACATAAGCGATTATATACTCGTGATCACACAAGAAGATTTTGTCAAACAAGAGGGCAAAAAGCTCGTGCATGTGCCCCTGATGTATGTGCGTCACGTCACCGCACGCGGCACCCCACCCCCTGACCGCTCCGCCCCTCAGGAGAACGCCGTACGGCAAATACCCAGTATTGGCGAAAATGTGACGGGCTTTTTCTTTGGGCGTGGGCTCGTGCCTTCCGGCCAACGCTGGCGGCGCAAACGCATGCGCACCCCAACCACGCTCGCCTTTGTTGATGCACGGACAGATAACGAGGTGCTCGTGGTGAATGACGCAGCCTATGGCGACCCGTTTATGATCGCGGCCACCTTAAAGCAATACGCCGCCGCCGCTCGCGAGATGGTGATGTAAGGGTGCCTGTGCTCTCTCTCAATTATAAGTAAAGGACGACCGCTATGTTGCTTGCCATAGATGTCAGCAATACCAATATTAAATTTGGTCTCTACAATAGTGTGACAATGAAGCATCACTGGGTGGTCTCCACTGCGCGGCAGCGCACCACTGATGAGTATGCGATGGTGCTCCATGACCTGATGAATCATGCTGGCTATGATATGGAAGCTATCGAGGCCGTCATCATGTCGAGCGTGGTGCCACCGCTCACACCGGTGTTTCAAGAACTGGCCCAACGCTACATCGGGAAAGAAGCATTTGTCATCAGTCATACCATGGACCTTGGCTTTCAATTGCTAATCGATAATCCCTGGGAACTAGGTTCCGACCGCATCATGACCACTCTGGCCGCACACTTTCTCTATGGTGGACCTGCTATCATTATCGCCTTTAGTACCGCCACCACCTTTGATGTCGTCTCGCCTCAAGGTGACTTCCTCGGCGGAGCCATCGCCCCAGGATTAGCTATCTCAGCCGAGGCCCTCAGTAGTGCCGCCTCGCGTCTGTATCGCGTAGACCTGAATCCACCGCGTTCCGCTCTGGGCAAGAACACGATTGAAAACATGCAGTCCGGCATCATCTATGGGCATGTTGGTCTCGTGCAGGGTTTGTTACGGCGTTTACGCGAGGAAATTCCAGGGGTGAGCAATCCCGATGATGTGAAGATTATCGCGCACGGTGGGCTGGCACAACTTATGGCACCCATCATCCCAGAGATACAGTATGTCAACCAGTACCTTCCCCTTGAGGGACTACGTCTGGCATACACGAAATTGCGCGGATGACGGGGCCACCAACCTCAATCATCCCTTTTGAAACTCCTGGGCTACCCATTCCAACCACTGCTCCGAGGGAAGTGTGTAGGATACCTATACTCTCTAAGAAAGGCTTCCCATCTATGAATGTATCAACCGCCATCTGGCGACGACCTGATCGACCATTGCCGATGCCATTCGACACCATCTTCTTCGATGTCGATGGCATTTTAATAAAAACGCTAGCCTCATTTCACGCCACCGATATCGCCGTAGCCGAATATGTCGTGGGCACATTGCATGACCTCGATTGGGGCCAGCACGAGGGCAAGTCACTGCTCACACTTCAGGACGTTGACGCCTTCAAGCAAGCTGGTGGTTACAACAACGACTGGGATATGTGCTACCTATTGGCCGCGCTTTTCACCGCCCGCCTGCGCGAGTGGCAAGGTACCCCCTTAGCTGAGCGCAGCATAGCACAATGGGCCGCGCTCTCACGTGCCGCTAACCTCCAAGGGCACGGCGGACGGACATGGGTGGACGACACCATACCCGCCAGTGCCCGTCTCGACTACACCCTGATTGGCGACCTCTATCACGAATACTACTGGGGAGCAGAGGAGATTCGCAAACGCTTCGGGCACGACCCGCGCTACCTGCCCAATGCTCCCGGCCTTGTTTCGCTAGAAGAGATGCTCTACACACCCGACTTCCCCCGCCGCCTACGTGCCGCTGGCATCCAGCACCTGGGCATGATTACTGGCCGCGTCGGGCCAGAGGTGGATAGCGCACTAGAGCGCATGGAAGCCTATAGCGGCGAACGCTGGTGGGAGGTGGTCATCTCCGCCGATATCTGCGCCAAACCCGACCCACGCGCCCTCCGCATGGCCATCGCCGCCGTGGGAACCCAAGGTGGCCTCTTCATCGGCGACACCGCCGACGATCACGATCTAGTACGCCGCTACCACGCCAACAGAAGCGCGCAAGAACCAGATATCCTCGCCGCCATGCTCGTCAACCCCGCCGAGGTCGAACTCTACAAACAGCGCGGTGCCGACCTCATCGTCAGCTCAGTTGAAGACTTGTTGAGCATTCTAGGGACGAATGCAATAAACCAGAACAAATAAGCATTGAAATTTTCAATTCAATGTTATATAATAATGAACATAACATCTTATATAAGAAAGGGTTGTCTTTATGACTGAGCACATCATATCAATCTCTGAGGCTCAACGAGAGATCATGCAATTACCAGAACAATTTGAGCAGGGGCTAGAATCCGCTACCGTAACACGGTATGGCAAACCTGTCATGACCATCGTTCCCTCCGAAACATACAAAGAAATGATAGCAACCATCGATAATTTGCAAGAGCAGATAGATGGTCTGCTAGAAACTATGGAAATATTAAAAGACGAAGAAACGATGGCGGCTTTCCGCAAGAGTATGCAAGATGCCGAAACTGGAAAAGTGAAATCATTAGATGAAGCTATGAAGGAATTGGGTTGGGAATGAAACGCTGGAATGTTCGCTTGACGGATTTTGTAATGGAGCAACTAACACAGATTTCAGACCAACGAGAAAAGGAGATAATACGTAGCAAGTTAAGACAACTTGAAGTTGATCCTGATAAACAAGGGAAGCGGCTGATAGATGAACTTACCGGATGCCGTGTTGTGAGAGCAGCAGGACAACGCTACCGTATTATTTACCGTGTACAAGCGGAACATATTTCTGTGCTTGTTGTTCTTATCGGAAGGCGCAAAGAAGGCGATAAGAAAGATGTCTACACGCTAGCACAAAAACTGGCGAGACTGGGCTTATTAGAATAAATCCTTTTGGCGTAAAGAATGAAAAACAGAGCAGAGTACCCCGGGTGCTCTGCTCTGTTTTTCATTCTTTACGCCAAAAGTGCAGGCCCTTCCTTCTTCGGGTCGTTGACGAGGCGAGAGACTGGGCGCACAAGCATATCTTGCGCGTTATAGGGCTTGAGCAGGGGGAGCAGGGCGTGCTCGTCGCTCAAAGTGGGGTCAAGCCACGCATCACACGCCTGCAAGGGGAGTATGACAGGCATGCGATTGTGGACGGGTGTTACCAGCTCGTTCGCCTCAGTCGTAATGATGGTGCAGGTACGCAGCACGACACCATCGGGGCTTTTCCAGCTATCCCACAAACCAGCGAAGGCAAACGGCTCGTGCTGCTGCAAACTAAAGTACATCGGTTGCTTGGGTCCCTTCCCCTCAGCCTTCCACTCGTAAAAGCCATCGGCCACAATCAGGCATCGTCGCCCACGCAGCAAACGCTTGAAACTCGGCTTCTCGGCCAGCGTCTCCGCTCTGGCATTGATCATTTTACTGCCAATGCTCTCCTCCTTCGCCCACGAAGGAATCAGCCCCCAGCGCAGCAGGTCAAGGTGGCGCGTGTCATCCTGCATCACGGCCACAATACCTTGCGTGGGCGCGATATTATAACGTGGACTGCTCTCAGCAAGCGTGTTCACCGCGTGAAACGCCTGGGCGACCGCCCCTATATCAGCGGTCAAGGTATAACGACCACACATAATTTTTTCTCCTCACAACAAATGATCGGCATTTTTCTTCTATTCTTTTTTAACACGCACAAGCTGGCAAATCCAGCTAGAACCGTAGAAAAATCCGTAGGGACCAGCTTGAGCGCGTCCCGTAGCTTGTTGGCGAAACGCTCCTCAACGGGCACGGGACGCGCTCAAGCTGGTCCCTACGGACGGTGCAACAAGTTGCTAAAGCTAATACCCTTTCTTGACAGGCAAGCAAATGCATGTAAGAATGCCCATAGTTGATATAGTTCTATCCATGGAGTAACAGAGAGGAGCGAAGCGATGACACGACCGCAAAGAAGCTCGTATAATCGTGAGCAGATTCTGAGCGAGATCGAACAAGAGCATGTTCGTTTTATAAATCTTGAGTTTACCGATATTGTTGGTATGGTCAAATGCGTCACCATTCCCGTTGAGCAGTTTCCCGATTGCCTTGAGCAAGGACGCTGGTTCGATGGTTCTTCTCTCGAAGGCTTCGCTCGTATCGCCGAGAGTGATATGTACCTCTTCCCCGATCTCTCGACCTTCGCCATCTTACCGCATCGCGTGCGCCCAAGCAAAGGCATTGCGCTCAGCATGGGCGACGAAGGAGATGACGGCGATGTAGTGGCGCGTATCATCTGTGATGTCTGCACGCCAGACGGTGAACGCTTCGATGGTGATCCTCGTCTCATCCTACAAAAAGCCATAGAGCAGGCCAACGCGCTCGGCTACGAGTATCGGATCGCGCCTGAGCTAGAGTTCTTTCTCTTGCGTGCGGACGAGAAGATGCTTAAGACTCCCACACCGCTACCATCTGATCGTGGCAGCTATTTCGACCTCTCCACCGATCTCGCCGCCACCACACGCCGCCAGATGGTGCAGGTCTTACAACATATAGGCATTCGTATTGAAGGAAGCCATCACGAGGTAGCTGCAGGTCAGCATGAAATTGACTTTGAGGCCAATGATGCCCTCTCTATTGCCGATGGCCTCATGACCGCTAAATACGTGCTCAAAGCTATTGCTACCCAATACGGCTTATACGCCACATTTTTGCCCAAGCCACTCTACGGCATAAACGGCTCCGGCCTACATATTCATCAACAGTTCATCAGCCACGCAACGGGCCAAAACGCCTTCTATGAAGAAAACGGCGATCATGGCCTTTCCAAGCTTGGACAAAGCTTTATCGCTGGCCAGTTGGCGCACGCTCGTGGCATGTGTGCCATCCTCGCGCCGCTAGTGAATTCCTATAAGCGGCTCGTGCCCGGTTTCGAGGCTCCCACCTCCATCAATTGGGGTCGTATCCATCGACAAGCCCTGATACGCGTGCCACGTCCCGGCAAAAACCCACTACAATCCATGCGCATCGAACTGCGCTGCACCGACTCCAGCTGCAACCCATACCTCGCACTTGCAGTCATGCTGAGAGCTGGGCTCGACGGCATTCAACGCAACATGGAACTGCCCCCCGCGATGGACGAAAACCTGTTCCTACAAGAAGAGAACGAGCGTTTCCGTCCACGCGTCCATCTGCCCGCCACGCTCGGAGAAGCTATTGAAGACTTACGGGAAGACAATTTGATACGCGACACGCTTGGTGATACCATCTATGAAGGCTTCGTTGACGCCAAAAGCATCGAGTGGACCGAATATCGGCAGCAAGTCCATGCCTGGGAGCTTGCCCGTTATTTATCTGTATTCTAAAGAGGAAACCATTATGAGGATTGTAATTCCCGACGACTACCAGGACGCAGTGCGCAGCCTTGACTGCTTTCACAAACTTTCGGGACAGCAGGTCACAATCTACAATGACAACGTCAAGGACATTGACACACTTGTTGCTCGCTTTCGTGATGCCGAGGCACTCGTACTCATCCGCGAGCGCACGGCCATCACCGAGCCGCTGCTTGCTCAACTACCACACCTCAAGCTGATCTGTCAGACAGGGCGCGGTGCGCCCCACATTGATATGGCGGCCTGCACGCGCCGTGGTATCACCGTCACCACCACTGGCGGCTCACAATATGCAACCGCCGAACTGACGTGGGGCCTCGTCCTGGCAGGCATGCGTCATATCCCACAAGAAGTGGCGCGTTTGCAGGCGGGCCGCTGGCAAACGACGCTTGGCCTCAGCGTCCACGGGCGTACACTGGGCATTTTCGGCTATGGCACCATTGGTCAGCTGGTTGCCAGCTATGGGCGTGTCTTTGGCATGAATGTGCTCATCTGGGGTCGTGAAGGCTCACTCTCACGCGCCCACGCTGACGGCTTCGCTACCGCTACCACTCAAGAAGACCTGTTCCAACGCGCTGATGTGCTCTGTCTACACGTCAAGCTCAATGCAGACACCCGAGGCATCGTCACAGCAAGCGATCTGGCACAGATGAAGCCCACCGCCTTGCTGGTCAACACCAGTCGCGCCGAACTCATTGCCCACGGCGCGCTCGTAGAGGCTCTGCGCCACGGTCGCCCTGGTCTCGCCGCCGTCGATGTTTATGAGACCGAACCCCTCACCGACTCCCCCCTATTCCACATGGACAACGTGATCTGCACCCCGCACATTGGCTTCGTCGAGAAAGATAGCTACGAAATCTATTTTGGCAGTGCCTTTGACCAACTCCTCGCCTTCGCCGCCGAACACCCCTCCTGACTAATCGCCTATCCGAAATCCCCTCATAATACTTCTGCGGGCAGAAGCATTATGAGGGGATTTCGGATAGGCGATTAGATTACGCACGCTCTAGGATCACAACGGGTATCTTGCGCGTCGTCTTTTAGACAGAGCATGGTTACGAGAAGACAACCTCTGCTTTCAGTAAAAATTTTCAGGTAGCAGATGAGGAAAGACTATTTCCTCTTTCTCTATCTTACTAGAACACAACGGCACGTCTTTTCATGCCCGATTACGCCCATGACGTGCTAATTCTCTATACACCCTCTCGTACTGATCGAGCATCGTTGTCAGCGAGAAATGCTGCGCGACATGATTACGGCAGGCCGTGCGCGACACATTCCCCAATGCCGCCACAAAAGAGGCCGCACCATCGCGATCACCCGGCTCTACCAGGAAACCCGTTTCGCTGTGACGAATAATCTCCGTCGCGGCGCCGCGCCGATAGGCAATCACGGGTGTACCCGTTGCCATCGCCTCCACCGGCACCAGACCAAACGGCTCGTCCCACTCAATCGGAAAAAGCAAGCCGCTGCACTGCCCCATCACCTGCCACAAGTCGGCATGGTCAAGCTGTCCCAGATAGCTCACACGCCGCTCTGCCTGCTGTAATAGGGGATAAATGCGGGTAGTGTAGTAATCCTGATCGTAGATGCCACCTGCCACCAGCAAAGGTCGTCCCGCCTTCTGCGCGATTTCGATAGCGGCCTCAACACCCTTTTCGGGCGTGATGCGCCCCGCATACAGCAGCGGAGCAGCGGGTTCAACGTGCGCGGAAAAAGGAATGGTAGCGATATCCAGGCCATTATAGATCACAGCATCAAACGGCGTGTAATTCCCATACGTTTCAGCGCACGCCTGCGAAACAGTCACCAGTGTTAAGGGATGCCCACCCTGATGCAAGGTTCGTAGTGCCGCATTGATTTCGGGCGAGACAGCGGGCAAATGGATGGTATGCAGCACAGGAATATTTTGCCCGAGTGCGCTACACACATACGCAGGCCAATCAAAGGCGTGCGCGTGGATAAGATCGAACTGTTGCTGCCCCTGCAAGCACAAAAAGAGGGCGAGGAAAAGATTGGCCTGCGCGAAAAAACCGCCATCCGCAGACCGTTCCTGCTCCGGCTCAGAAAAACGAGCGGGCAGCACACCTTCCGGCACCGCTATCTGCTCAATAGTGACACCGGGCACAAATGACGGTTCGCGTGCGAATAGCGTGACCTCATGTCCACGACCTTGCATACCCTGCGCCAATTCCGCCAGCATCGCCTGTGCGCCCCCCACATAGGGTTGCCGAATGGTAGTCACTAGGGGCGCAACGATAGCAATTCTCATTCCTCGCCTCGATAGATGGCGACATTATTTTCCGTCTCGTACAGCTTCACCTCATACAGCAAGCCCGTTGGAAAGCCCTGCACTAGCCGTTCCCAGAATTTCTGTGCCAGCACCTCTGTTGTCGGTATGCTCCCCTCTAACCAGGAAACATCGTAGTTGAGATGCTTATGATCGACCCAATCAATGACCTGCTCATTCGTGATACGCTTGATGTCGGTCAAATTCATCACCATGCCTGTACGCGGGTCAATCTTACCCCTCAGCGTCACCTCAAGCGTATAGTTATGGCCATGACCATTGGGATTGGCACATTTATCATAAAGGCTATAATTTTCCACTTCCGAAAGCTGATTACTCCATAGCCGATGTGATGCGCTAAACGTTGTGCGCCGTGTGAGATATACCATAATTGCCTCGATTATGCATTGCTGAATAACTCAATATTGCTGCCACTGAACATTCGTCCGCTATCATCTGCCAGAAACAGGATGATCTCGGCGAGATCAGCAGCTGTCATGCCTGCCTTCAAATGCGGTGCCGCCTGCCGCAACATCTCGGTATCAACCGCACCGGGACTGACCACGCACACGCGAATATTGTGTGGTCTGCCCTCGACCGCAAGGATTTCCGTCAGACTTGCGATACCCGCCTTGGAGACGTTATAGGCACTCAAGCCAGGGAACTTCTCGACGCCCTTCACCCCTGATAGCGAAGACAGGTTCACAATTACCCCTTGCTGCTGCACACTCATGAGCCGGAAAGCCTCGCGGCAACACAAAAACGTACCGCGCAGATTGGTATTCATCACAGCATCCCACATGGCAACATCCATCTCCATAAAGGGTTGTACCGCGACAATGCCCGCGCAATTAATCAATATATCGACGCGCCCATACGTCTCCCTGACGGTCTGAAACAGACGCAGCACATCCTCTTCACGCGCAACATCGCCCTGCACCGCCAGCGCATTACCGCCAACCTGCGCGATCAATTGCGCCGTTTCCTGCAAATGCGCAAGCGTACGGCTAAAGAGCACTACCTGCGCGCCCTCGTTCGCCAATAGCAAGGAGGTGGCGCGTCCCACTCCTCGCCCCGCCCCAGTAATAATAGCAACACGATCTTTGGTACTCATATAAAAATTATAGCATAGCAAAACAGAGACCGTAATAAGGGCATCTGCAAGGAATGCCCTCCTGTAAGCAAATTTCTTCCTGACAATGCCATAGGCCTCAGTTACATAGCCTGCCATGTCCACGCATCAGTAGCTACAGAGGCAACTTGCGTGCCATCCGGCGACCACGCCACCGCGAACACATTCGAGATACTCTGTAATGCCAACAGCGTTGTACCCACAGCAGGAGTCTTCGTAGCTTGGGCATCCGTTGAAGTACAAGCTGTCAATATCAGCAGGAAGCAAACACAGTGAGCAATAATCCGGCAAAAGGATGGTGCTTCGTTTTCATGAACGTTCTCCTCTTTAAAAACCCTAAAATTCAGCTTTGCAGCTCATACAAACGCACGCTTGTTACTAATACTCACATACATTCAGCCGTACATACGGTCATATGTATGTCTAAGGCCAATAGGAAAAGTAATAATGTGGGGAAGGTATAGCTGCTTCATTCTTCAACACAAGTGTGGCAGACAAAGCTTTGTCATAACAGGAGAAACTTTGACAAAAGCCTAGACTTTTTTTGACAAGTTACATGTAAATAGCTATTTTCTCGTCTTTTTGGTATATTTGAGGTAGAGACAAACGCATTCTTGACGACGCTCACTATATCGATGCATGACGCACAGATTGAGTAGGGATGAAGCGATGGCAAATCAAGAAGCACCTGTACCAAATGAACGATTGCGGCGGATGCGTAGCCTTCATGGGTGGTCTCAGGCTGAATTAGCCGAACGCATCGGCACCAGCTTTGAAATGGTGAGTCGTTGGGAACGCGGCATCACCGTCCCCAGCCCTTACTACCAAGAGAGGTGCCGATGGCGTGCGTACCAACGCACGACAACGGCTAGAGTTCGAGTACTCGACAGCACTATCAAGTCAAATCTGGCGTCTAGATGTTGAAACTATCCTACAGAGTGCCTTCCAGCAGATTGGCATCAAACTCGATATCCAGAACTATCCACCTCCTATATTCATCGGCTCATTTCTGCCCAAGGGATCTGCTTCTCCGCCAACAGGTGCGGTAGCAGGTCGCTATGATATCGCCGAATATGCACAAAACTTCTACTATGATCCTGATGATGCCCAGATATTGGCATGTGACCAGTTTCCGCCCGTTGGAAGCAATTATGATTACTATTGCAATCATGATCTGGATGCTCTTTATAAGCAGGAGCAAGCAACCGCTGATCCAGGTATTCGGCAACGTATATTTGTACAGATTCATAACATCTACCTCACGCAGTTCCCCTTCATTGTCCTCAGCGGTCTGCTTCAAATAGTTATGGCAAAGAAGCATACGCATAACTTCCAACCAGGACCCTTCTCTACGGACTCCAACATATGGGAGTGGTGGTGTGACCAGGGAAAGTGCTAGGGAATGCTACATATAGGCAAAACTCACAAAAGGCCCAGTGCGACAGTGAAACTTGTTGAAACACCTTGCTTTTGTTATAATGCTGAGTACGATACTTTCTGAATGTAAGCGTAAGACATGAATATAGAGCGAGAGCAGTAAAATGCTCGTTGGAGCCATAAACGATCGCGATGACAACACACGGGGGCAGCATGACCTCAGGCACTTTATTGTCTGGTTATCTCAAAGACTTTAGCTTGGTCGAAGTCTTGCAAGTGATGGAACTCGGCAGCATGACCGGCGCAATTAACCTCAAACAATCGACAGGACGCTCCGCTATTATCTACTTTAACCAGGGGAAAATGGCGAACTGTACCGAATTTGATGCCAACGCGCTCACCGTCGGTGATGTGCTACAACAATTGTGCCTCGCAAGCAATGAACAAATCGAGCAAGCTTTCTCACAACAATTGCAGGATGTCGTGGGCAAGCGCATTGGCGAACGTCTTATTGCCATGCGCGTCATCGACGAAAAACAGTTGCGCGAAGCCCTGCGCACGAAAGCTCTTTGGACATCACGAGAATTATCCCTCTGGCACGAAGGCACCTATGAGTTTATTGCTAGCTCTAACATCCAAAAACTCTTGCCTTACGGAGAAGCCTCGCTCGACATTGAAGTCATGCGCGTCACCATGGAAATGGTGCGTTTTACGGATGAATGGGAGTCGATGCAGGTAGCACTACCACAAGGCATGCAGACAAGGCTCCAGATGTCACCGTATATCCGCCATAATATGACATTCCATCCGCGTACACTGGAACTCTTCTTTTACGTGAACAGTTATCACAAAGTACGGCAGATTGCCTGCGCGATGCAAATGCCAGAGTTAGACATAGCGCGTGAGTTAGTACAACTGATACAACAAAATTTACTCATAGCCATTACGTTACCATCCATGCAGCAGGAACCGTCAAATAACAGTAAACGAATGCCGTTACCTAACCCAGCTGAGAAGTTACGCCTGGAAGATTTTCATTTACTTGATCTCCTCGGACGCATGGAGTTGGCCTGGGATGTCCGTAAAAGGCCGATGGAACGGCTCCCCGCACTGGCCGCGTTCGTCAACTGGACCATGGATGCGCTGGCAGAAACATGCCACATGAACGACATAGAACTGGACCCAAACACCCTACAAAACCTGCTCATCAAAGATCATCTATATAGCGTTGGCAACTATACATTCCAGGTCAGCGAAAACCACATTGATATTGCCAGCTTTACAGAACTCTGTGAAGAAATACAAGAAGACTTTAGAAAGACACAGATGTTTTATGAGCAGGCAGTGAACATTCTCCAGCGTATCCTGGCAAACATCTTTGAAACCATTAATGCACGTGTGGCCAATCCACGGGAACGCCTGGAAAATCAGGATGTGTGGGAAGCCATGTTCCAGCAATTCGCCGAGCAAGCATAACCGCGGAGCTAAAGAGGGATGGGAGCAGTGTGGCCACACTGCTCCCATCCCTCTTTAGCTCCGCGTTGGATACGACACAAAAATACTTTTCACCTCACTGAATTCGTCTACAGCAGCAGAGCCAAGTTCACGGTGTCCATTGCCACTCTGTTTCATGCCCCCAAAGGGCAGGTGAATCTCGGCCCCCGTCGTGGGCGCATTGAAGTAAATCAGACCTGACTCAAGCTCGCGCATGGCACGAAAGGTGAGACGGCTACTTTCGGTATAAACAGCCGTAGAAAGGCCATATTCGGTCGCGTTCGCCACTTGCATCGCCTCTTCATAACTATTCACAGGAATGATAGAGACGAACGGACCAAACACCTCTTCACGTGCAATGCGCATCATGGGCTGCACATCAGTAAAGATGGTTGGTTGATAGAACGCGCCATCGCTATGTGCGCCATCCATGAGCGGAGTACCACCCGTTACTAGTCTAGCCCCCTCTTGCTTACCAACCTCAGTATACTCATGCACCGCCTTGACACGTCCTATGTTGACAAGCGGTCCCATATCGACGCTTGGTTCGAGACCATCGCCGATGGTCAATTTCTTGGCAGCGGCCACAAGGCGATCAGTGAAGGCACTCAGCACGGCCTTCTGCACAATCACACGACTCGTGGCAGTACAGCGCTGGCCCGTCGTGCCAAAGGCACCCCATGCCACCCCTTCCACAGCGAGACCAAGGTCGGCATCCTCTAAGACCACTACAGCATTTTTGCCACCCAGTTCCAGTGTACAACGGCGCAAATCACGTCCACAGATTTCCGCGACACGACGCCCTACTACAGTCGAGCCTGTCAACGAAATCAAATTGACGCGTTTATGAGAGGCCAGCGCATCACCCAACGTGCCGCCAGGTCCCGTCACAACATTAAACACGCCTGCCGGTAGCCCCGCTTCCTGCATAATTTCCGCAAGCTTGAGCACGAGCGACGGAGTATCGCTGGCAGGTTTCAGAATCACCGCATTTCCCGCCAGCAAAGCTGGAAACGTCTTCCATGCCGGAATTGCCAGCGGAAAATTCCAGGGTGTGATGATGCCGACAATACCCAGAGGCTGTCGTATCGTCATGCAAAACTTGTTGGGTAAGCCAGAGGGTAGTGTCTCCCCTTCAGCACGACGCCCTTCGCCCGCGATAAATTTGGCAACATCGATCGCGGTCTGCACATCGCCGCGCGTCTCCTTAAGCACCTTGCCCATTTCACGCGTCATCAGTGTCGCCAATTCTTCTTTGCATTGCTCTAACAAGAGCGCGGTACGCAACAGAACCTCGCCGCGTTCGGGAGCGGGCATAGTAGCCCATGCTCTTTGTGCATTAGCGGCAGCGTCAATAGCCGCCTCAAGATCCGCTGGAGTCGACTTTTGATAGTAGCCAATAATCTCGCTGGTGTGTGCGGGATTCGTACTTACGAATGTCTCGCCGCTTTTTGAAGGTCGCCATTGACCCGCGATAAAGTTTTGAAATACTTGTTCTGTTTGTCTTGAAGCTGTTGAAGACATGCTATTACTCCTCGCTGAGTTGCAAGTGGGATCGTCGTTGACCAGTGGCATCTGTTCGACGAAAGAGCCAATAACTCTACAAAAGCAATTATAACATACACGAAAATGCGGGCGACCCGTGACGGGTCACCCGCATTTTCGTGTTTGCTATTAAGCTGTCTCGATCTTGGGACCGTCGCCCGTGCTCTCACTATTGGGAGCTGGCGTTGGAGCGGATTCAGCAGAAGGAGTTGGCTCAGCATAGTCAGCCTCTTGTGCTGGACGCTTGAAGATGTAGTACGCCGAGTTCTGGGTCAATGGCTGAATACCAACCAGTTCCCAGCCCTCGCGGCCCAATCCGTTCATGTAGCGACGTGCAAATGCACTACGCCGCTCGTTTCCAATCAAGGTCTCAACACCCTCACTGGAAATACGACCGCGATAATCAATATAGACAACTTTATAGGCCCACTGTCCCATAAGGTCCTCCTTCCTGTCCTTGAAAAGGCACCTTTTGCGGAGCCTTTAACATGCTTCCACTTCTCGTGTGCATTGACCCTACCGCCAGGGCAACCCCCGACCGCATATCCGATGCCGTCGTCCGCAGCGACTTCATACAAAGTGTGTTTTTCATTGTTTCGCCTCGCCCGCAAACAAATCTCACTGCATGAAGCCAGCGAACGGTACACCGCGCGCTGGGTTCCACATTCAACATTTGGTTTACCGCAGGTTGCCCTTGGCGGTAAGGTCCTCTGCACAGTAGTAAGTATAGCCTCAGATGAGCACTTTCACACCGCCAGATTCGCCAGTCTTTTGCGTCAGTAGAATTACAGGGGAACCTGTCAATTTAGACAGGATAGAAGAAAAGGAGGAAAGATAAGCACACTACGAGCCATGCATGGCTCGTAGTGTGCTTATCTTTCCTCCTTTATAGGGGCAGTTCAAAACTGAACGTGGTACCTTGATTGCTTTCGTCTTCGATATGCGGCTCAAGGCACAGACTACCGCCATGAGCATCAATGATCGACTTGGTAATATACAGCCCCAAGCCGGAGCCGCGCCGCCCATTAGTGGTCGAGAGTCGTGTATAGGGGCGAAACAGCGAACCGATATCTGCAGAAGGAATACTCGTTCCCTGATTATGAATACTCACATGCGCTACCCCCGGCGTTACCCACACCCGCGAGGTAATGACGGTGCGCTCATCAGAATACTTAATGGCGTTGTCCAACAGATTACCCATGGCTTGTTGCAAGCGCATACTATCCCAATTCCCTATCACCGGCTCCTCAGGAATATCCCATAGCAGCGTATGATAGGGAGCGACAGGACGCAGTTGCTCAACCGTCTCCTTGAGTAAATGGGGAAGATCACAGTTTTCACGCAGCAAGGTAAACTGACCAGAGGTGAGGCGAGAAGCGTCGAGGAGGTCATTGACCAAACGTGTCAAGCGTCTGGCTTGGCCCACAATAATGCCGGTACTACGCTGAATAGACGTATCACGCTTCCGCTTGCCTGCTTGTCCACCTTGGCTATCCTGCCCCTGCTTGCCGTCTTGTTCCTCAACAACCTCTTCTTGCACAGCAGTGGCAGGGGTGGGCTTGCAAACATGACGTGCTATCATCTGTGCATAATTGATAATAGGGGAGAGTGGGCCACGCAATTCATGAGCGATCATGGCAATATATTGCTCTTTTTGTGCCAACTGTTCTTTTAAAGACTGATTTTCGCTCGTCAACGCGACGATCTGCTGTTGTAATTCTTGGATACTGTCCTGTGAACATTCGTGCTGTACTTGCATGCCGCTACTCTCCTCAACACACTATTCGCGCCTCTTTCTTCCTTTTCCTCCCTCTCCATTTCTCCCTACGAAAGGTCATATACCAAGTATACAAGCAAGAAGGCATGCGTAGACCAAAAAGAGTACACTATAGGAGTTTTGGATAACAGCAACAGCAGAATAAGTAAACAACGCCATCACAGAAACGATGGCGTTGTTTACTTATTCTGCTGGTGGTATTAGTTGAAGTTCTTGTAGCTCTTCCACAGCCATTTCGCTGAACCGTTGCATATCTAATGTGCGGTCAGCGTGAGCGATCAAATGACGAATCCGCTCAACAATGGTATAACGAATGTAATGATCGTCGGTCAGCAACAATTCACCGACGGCAATCTCGATTTGCTGGCGTTGAATGCCAGCGAGCATCGACTCGGCCATAATCTTACGCTACCTTGCTCGTACCAGTTGCAGGAGGCTTACTCTCGCTACCAGTTGTGCTACCACCACTTGCGGCACTCTCCGAAGACTTGCTCTCCCCAGATTTGCCCTCACCAGTACTACCACCACTATCTGCTGCCGCCCCGTTACTTTCAGTTTTGGAGTTTTCGTTCCCCTTAGCACCGGCAAGAACACCTTGCCCATGATCGGTCTTATAGAAACCGGACCCCTTAAAAACAACACCCGTGGGATAGAGAACGCGGCGAATGTGCGCACCACACTCAGGACAAACAGTCAAAGGCTCATCGGTCATTTTCTGCCACGTCTCGAAGCGGTGGCTACACGTTTTACAAAGATATTCGTACGTTGGCATACACCCAATCACCTCGTTATAGAATAGAACGCCCTGTCTCTTTTCCTGGCAAGCGTCCCCATGATGTTCTACTAGCTCCGACAAACCGTGTGGAACTGACATCTGATACTACGTATAGTAACGCGAATTGGCTCTGTTGTCAATCTCGTTATGAGAGTGCTAGCAACCATACGTATCATCCATCTACTACAACGCAGCAAGAGCACCTGCTTATTCCAGCTTCCCAATGTACTCCTTTAGCTTCTCAGCTGCGTCACGACTCATACCATCAAGCGCGGCTAATTCGTCGATGCTGGCCGCCCCCATCGCTTTCACAGAGCCGAAGTGCTTCATCAGTGCCTGCTTGCGCTTAGGGCCAATGCCGGGGATTTCATCCAACACCGATTTGAAGGTGCGTTCGGAACGTAGCTTGCGGTGATAGGTAATACTAAAGCGGTGCGCCTCGTCGCGAATACGCTGCAACATGTACAATCCCTGCGAGGTACGCGGTAGGACAATTGGGTCTGTGGCACCGGGGACATAAATCTCTTCATGCGAACTGGTCTGCGTATGATCTTCTTTGACGATGCCGATGACAGGGATATCCAGGTGCAGCTGCTGCATCACTTCCAGGGCCGCACTCAGTTGGCCCTTGCCACCATCAATAATCACCAGATCGGGCATGGCCCAATCCGCATGCACCTGACTTGCTGCCTGCTCCCCCGGTAATATGGCCTCTTCGTCCAGCGTGGTCGCATCCTGTTGCGGCACCGTCGTCTCCCCCAACGTGTCAGCGGGCGTAGCTCGGCGGAAGCGGCGGCGCAGCACCTCCTGGTGACTGGCAAAGTCGTTCGCACCCTCAACCGTCTTGATTTTGAAACGGCGGTACTCGCTATTCTTAGGACGACCACCCTCGAACACCACCATCGCCCCTACCGAGTTGGTACCCTGCGTATTGGAGATATCATAGCATTCGATACGCTGCGGTGGCGCGGCGAGGTTCAACGTCTCCTGCAACTCCTCCAAGGCCAGTTGTGTCTTTTGGCTATCGGTCAACCATTTGATGCGCTGCTGCTCCAATACCTCTTTGGCATTCTGCTTCACCATTTCGATCAAGCGCACTTTATCGCCACGTTTTGGCGCGCTAATCGTGACGGACGAACCGCTATGCGCGCTTGCTAAGCCCTTACGCCGCTCGCGTAGCCAGCTTTGCAGCACGACACGATCATCCGGCTCGGCCTCCACCACAATCTCCGGTGGAATATGGGGTGAGGTCTCATAAAACTGCTGCAAGAAAGACTTCATCGTCTCGCCCGCGGTGCTTTCGCGTGTCCCTTGCAGGATAAAGAATTCGCGCCCCACCAGTTTGCCGCTGCGGAAAAAGAACACTTGCGCGCATGTCTCGTCATCTTCGCTTGCCAGCGCGATCACATCCTGGTCATCCTGCCCCTCGGTATTAATGATGCGCTGCTTCTCCAGAATGCGATCAACCGCCTTAATGCGGTCACGAATGCGAGCAGCCTCCTCAAAATTCAGATCCTCTGCCGCCTGCTCCATCTTCTCCTGCAAGCCCTTGAGCACCTCATCATGCTTACCCTCCAGGAAGAGAATCACCTGCTTAATCACGGCAGCATATTCCTCACGGGTGCAATAGGCCACACACGGGGCGATGCAGCGGTGAATAAAATACTGCGTGCAAGGACGCGTCAACAACTTCTGCTTCCAACCCGCAGGCGGCTCACCTTTCGCAGGCGGAGCCCACGCCGTCGAGTCATAGCGGCAGGTACGGAAAGCAAACAGCTTATTGAGTAGGTCAAGCGTCGCATCGACCGAGCCGGAATTGGTGTAGGGGCCAAAGTAGCGGTTGCCATCACGCTGAAAACTACGCACACGATACACCCGTGGAAAATCCTCAGTCAGCGCGACCTTGATATAGGGATAATTCTTATCGTCGCGCAGCAGCACATTATACTTGGGGCGATTCTGCTTGATAAAATTGCTCTCAAGCACCAGAGCCTCAACCTCGTTCTGCACCACCACGAACTCGATATCGGCGATCTGCGCCACCATACTACGATTCTTCGGGCTGAGATCAGTCGATTCCTGGAAATAGGAGCGCACGCGGTTATACAGCGAAATCGCCTTGCCCACATACAAAATCTTGCCCGCGGCATCCTTCATCAAATAAATGCCCGGACGATGCGGCAGCGATTGAAGCACAGATTGGATTTTGTCGTTCATGTATCAGAAAACCTAACTTTTTGGCTTTTCTCTCTTTTGATCTTCTTTACCACACTATACAAAACTTATATAAGTCTGTATATTTTCGAGCTGTTGAGCCAATAACGCTGATAGATTCTCTCTTTTCTCTTCAAGCCAAATGACTTCATCAACTAGAGAGAAAAGATAATTACGCACCGCCTCTTGTATTGATGGCTCCAGTTCATAAATGTCAGAAATTCGACTAGTTGCCATATATCCATCCGCGGTAAGCAAAAGCTGTATATAAAATGGTTTTAAGATTTTAGCTACTTGCTTATTAAAGGGTATAGGTATAAGAAGACCTTCTTTGATAAAATGAGTTAACTGAACAGAAAATTTCGTATTTGCAACAAAAGCTGTTTTTGATTGCTCTGGTTCTACTAAATTTTCTTCTTCCATAACAGCTTTTATATCCTTCAGTTATTAGTAATTCACGGCTACATCATTATATCATGGGTACGAAAGATTGGGTAAACATCATCTATAGGCATGGCGATACCACTCCCAAAGGTCAACCAAAAGATCGCGCCCCGTACCTGTTGGCGAATCGCTCCTCAACGGGTACGCGGGCGTCATGAATGTCGCCCCTACGGGGCGTGCAGCACGCTTCGCTGCTGCTCACGACCATTATCGCTCCCCTGTACCCGTTGCAAATCGCATCCCCAAACGGGTACCATACATCCTATTACCCCCGCTCCACATCGGCATAGTGAAACTGCACAAGGCCAATGAGCAGCAGCACAACCGCCACCGCCAGCATGCCGAGGAAGTTGTTCCAGTTCATACCCAGGAAAACTGGATTGCCATAGAGGTGAAAGATGGACAGCGACATCAACCATGTGGGTAACTGCACCATCCCCTCGACCCCCTCCTCAAAAAAGGCCAGCACGATATAGACCGTCAGTAAGACCAGCAGAGGAGCATAGCGCACACGCCCGGCCAGAGCATAGACCAAGCCCACCACAATCAAAGCGGGTGGCAGCATATTGAAGCTAGCGGCAGCTATTCTACCCTGATCTACCTCCAAATGGGCAAGTTGCGCCCCCACCACCAGCGAGAGCCAGGTCAGCACAGGAGCCAGCAACACCACCAGAAACGTCGCCCCATAGCGTTCCAGCATGACCCGTGTACGCGATTGCGGCGTGCTAAAAACCATCTCCAGGCGTCCGTTCTCCAGATCAGCCGACCACTTCAAGGCCAGCGTCATGGCAAACACAATCACCAGTGCAGGCATAAACGTGAAGAGCAATGTCCCCAGCATCGCGGCATTCGTGTTTGTCGGCGTATCGAAAAAGATCTGCCTTAGCCAAGGAGTGTCACGCACCATCTGATAAAATGGCTTCTGAATACTGGGCGTGAGCAACAGGATATAATCGCAAAAGAGCAGGATGCCGAATAGCCACCAGAAAGAAGGCCAGCCCTGGCTACTCAACGCTTGCAAACTCACACTACGTGTCGAGGCCGAACGCTCAGCTCGGTTCAAGCTCCGTACCGCTTGCTGCTGCGTATCAACAGATGCACGCTGCCACGAGAAGATCGGTCTGCCAATATCACGCCGCACAAACAGCGCGAGACTACCCATCAGCAAAAGCACACTCAAGCCCAGCAGAACAAGAGCCGCCGCGGGTGTATCGGGAAAACTAGGGATGAGCGGATGGTTGAGATTATAATAATAGAAAGGTGAAAAGTGCTGCACCCAACTTCCACTCACCTGACGGCCAGTAATGTCCAGCAGCAATGCCAGCAACAACACCACGCTCGCACCACCTGATGCCGCCCCACGACTAGTAGTGAATTGAGAGATCAATAGCGCAACCATGCTAAAAACGAAGGCCAATAAGCTCACATTCACCCCTGTCAACACGGCCCTGACCACATTGACATGACGCAGAATGCTCTCGCCCGCCACAATTCCGAGGGCTATTAGCACAGCAATCAACAGGGACGCGACAAACAACGCCCCCACCTTCTGCAACAGCAAACCTATGCGTGGTTGTGGCGTTGCCAACAGCACATCCAGCGTGCCGCGCTCCTCTTCCCCACGCACCAGATGTGCGCCTGCCAGCACCATCCAAATGCAGAGCATCAGTGGCACCACCGCACCCATGTAACGAAAGGTGATATAGCCTTCAGGCGTCTGAATCGCGAAGCCATCGCCGAGAAAACGGAACAGTGGTGCCAGGCTAGCAAAGGCCAACACAACCGTCGGCGTGGCCGCGGCAAAACCTACCGTCATCAGCAAGCCCAAGCCGATGCCCCAACCCAGAATAGCGACGCGATACTCCCAGAGCGTTTTGCTCCAAACACTGCGAAACATAGCAACCTACCCTTCCCTTATCCGACGAGCGCGGCTGGCGACTGCTCTGGCTCATAGAACCGCAAGAAGATTTCTTCCAAGGTTGGCTCATGTGATACAAAATTCGTCGCATCATGCGCTACGGCAACCTTCATAACCTCCGTCAGCATTCCCTGTACATGGAGTTGGAGGGTTCTCTCGTCAGCAATCGGGGACACACTGGTTATACCAGCAACACCCTTAAACCATTCCATAGCCGCTGGCCCAGCAAAGCTAATCTCGACATTATGCTGGCGAATATCTTTCAGAGCCGACACATGGTCGATCTTGACTAGCCGTCCCTCGCGAATGATCGCAACGCGGTCGCAGGTGCGCTCCACCTCTGGCAAAACATGCGAGGAGAGAAAAATGGTGCAGCCAGTGGCGTGTACTTCATCTGCCAATTTATAGAATTCCTGCTGGTTGAGCGGGTCTAATCCACCAGTTGGCTCGTCCAGTATCAGCACACGTGGTCTATGCATGAAGGCTTGGATCAGCCCCAATTTTTGCTTGTTGCCACGCGAATATTCGCGGAAACGCTTGCTGGGATCGAAGTCCAGCCGCTCCACCAGTGTACGCAGGTAGCCTTGATCTATACTCCCGCGTAAATGGCCCAGATACTCAAGAATATGCGCCCCACGTAGCCCTGGATCGAAGGTAAATTCGCCGGGGAGGTAGCCAACAAACTTCTTCACCTCGGTAGACTCTTGCCAGCAGTCGTGCCCACTGATGGTAGCACTACCGCTATTGGCTCGTAACAGGCCCATCAAAACCCGTATCGTCGTCGTTTTACCAGCACCATTAGGACCAAGGAAGCCAAAGACCTCGCCCTCTTGAATAGCAAGCGTCACATCGAGAATGCCCCGACTTCTACCGTAGCTCTTGCTCAGCTGATTGGTTTGAATAATCGTAGACATATATTTTTCCTTTAAGTCCCTTGTGGACATCCCTACTGGATTGCGACAATCCATTCTTTCAGCGTTTCAATATCAACAATTTGCAAAGAACCAAGGGGAGCACCTAACACACGCTCAATTGCCTCGGTATAGGCGGCAAGTATGCGTTCGATACGCTGCACATCATCATGTTGCGCATCAAACGTGAGCAACAAATCGGCAAGACTCGCATTCAAATCATCCAAAAGGTGAACAATCACTTCGCTAATCTGCTCAGGATAGGCAGTTGTGAAGACCCCTTCCTCGATCCCTTGCCGAATAATCACCGCAAAGAAAGGTGTAATCCATTTGACACCAGCCACATGCAATTTATGGCGTACAAGGACATTTTCATCGGTATACCAGATGCGCAACACAACAAGCAAAAATGTCTTTTGCTCAGTTTTCCAGCGAGCCAACGCAGCAAAGAAGCACCGAAATTTTTCGAGTGCAGGCAAAGTAGCATCATGCACAATAGGCTCTAGCAGCAGTTTTGCCACTTCCTGCATGCGCTCAATCAAAGCCTCCAACAACTCCTGTTTCGAGCCAAAGTAATGATAGAACGTGCCCTTGGCAATCTGGAGCTCGTCCAGAATATCCTGAATCGTCATCTGCTCATAGCCTTTGCTATAGATCAGCTTGCTAGCCGCATCCAGAATCTCGTTGCGCCTAGCGGCATGCTCTTTGATAATCCTTGCCATAATCCCCTTTCTCACTAGACCGACCGTCGGTCTACTATCAATTTGATTATACCTGACGGTATCTCTGCTGTCAACCCTCGGGAAACCCTACAACCCACACATTGCACAATACGCTATAATAGAAGCCAGAAACAACCATTCCAGTAGGGATGTCCCTACTATTCTTTTGTGTGAGGGGATATTAGACATGGATGATCGTATACGCCAGGAAGCGGAGCTGGCCGCCCGTTTGCTCTTGCAGCATTTTCGTAAAGAGCACCCCCATTGGCGTGATGACAAAACCCCTGTCGATAGCATCGCCACGTGGTTGGGTATGAATATCGCGAACTTTCACCAGAGCGACCATCCAGAAGGCACATATGGTTTTGTTGATCCTGACCTGGACGAACGCCTGATCTGGCTGAACCGCGATTTACAGGAGCTATTCCGCCGCTTCACCCTGGCCCACGAACTGGGCCATGTCGTGTTGCACTGTCGGCGCGGCCCCCATGTCGAGGCCATTCTCCAAGAGCTAACAACCTCGCTGCCAGCCACAAAACAGCGTACCAATGCAGACGCACCAGAACTCTCACGTGAAGACCCCTGTTACGAAAAAGACGTGCAAGAGGCAACCGCAGACGAAGACCACTTTCAAGAAGTCTTAGGCAGTGGCTACAGCAATGACCCGCGCAACCAACGCGAAGTGGCTGCGAACATCTTTGCCGCCGAACTGCTCATGCCCATACAACGCATCTACACACTTTACAGTGAGCAGCACATTCCTGCCCACCTGCTCAGCGAACAGTTCGGCGTCTCACCAACCGCCCTCCTCAATCGGCTCGCGAACCTGCTCAAAGCATCCCTGCCGAGCGCACAACCCGCCAGAGCCGCGCAAGCAACAACCCAGCCATCACCTAAGAAGCAGTATGATGCATTTCAGCAGGCCGCGATTGAAACCAGCACACCCGCATTAATCACCGCCGGTCCGGGCAGTGGCAAAACCAGCACGCTCATCGGGCGTATTGTGTACATGGTCACAGCAATGGACATCGACCCGCAGCACATCTTAGCACTCACCTTCTCGCGTAAAGCCGCGCAAGAGATGGAAGAACGTCTGCAACAGGCACTGCATGACGACAACCTCCCCAAAGTCAGCACCTTCCACGCCTTCTGTGCCGACCTGCTACGTGAACATGGCGAACTCGTCGGACTCCGCCCCGACTTCTCACTCATCGACGAAGTCGAGGGCTATTTCGTGCTGCGGCAACTGGCAAACGAACTCCCACTGCGCCATTATCAGAACCTGCATGTACCAACCCTCTATTTCCCCGAAATGCTCAAAGCCATCTCACGCGCAAAAGACGAACTGGTCACACCTGAGCACTACTTACAGCTTGCATGGCAAATGCACATCCAGGCAGAGAGTAGCCAAAATGAGGAGGCCATGCTCAAAGCGGAGAAAGCCATAGAGATCGCCCACATCTATCGGCTCTACGAAAACGCCTTGCAGCAGCGTGGCGACAGCGATTTTGGCGGCCTACTCATGCTCGCCATTCGCCTACTGCAAGAGCAGCCAGCGGTATTATACGCACAACAGCAGCAATACCAGCACATCCTGGTCGATGAGTTCCAGGATATGAACCGTGCCAGCGGTGTGCTCCTACGGGTGTTAGCAGGAGAAGCCCGCCGCGTCTGGGTCGTGGGAGACTCGAATCAAGCCATCTACGGCTTTCGAGGGGCCTCCCCCGCCAACATTGGCAACTTCGAGGCAGATTTTCCGGGGGCCACCGTTTTACCGCTCAGCCGCAACTATCGTTCACGCCCCGACCTCGTGGCCCTTGCCGAATCCTTTCGCTGTCGCCAGTTGGAGCAGGGCGAGCAACCGGGGAAGAATCAGCCCAATCGTCTCAACGACACGGAACCTCATGTCACCCTAGTGAAAGCCGCGAACGAAGCCAGCGAACTACAGGGCATGGTCCAAGATATACACGCGAAACACGCCAGCGGCTACGCCTATAAAGACATGGTCGTGCTTTGCCGCACGCGCACACAGACGCAAAGGATCACCCGCGCCCTTGTGAAAGCCGACCTGCCCGTCATCGAGCGTGGCGGCATGCTCGAACAGGAGCATATCAAGGACGTACTCGCAGCATTGCTGCTCTTGATCGATGAAAATGGCATGGGGCTATTGCGCGCCACCCATCAGGAAGCGCGGCCACTCGCGCAGGAAGACATTGAGCAGTTCCTACTCGCAGCGCATCAGCAAGGGCTAAAACCAGATCAACTGCTCGCCCGCAAAGCATTTCCGGCAACCATCAGTAGCGAGGGCCAGGACACCTTGACTCGGTTGGCAGAGACACTTTCGCGCCTACGCCATAGCACCAACGTCTGGTCATTGCTCGCGCACTACCTGTTGCTCGATGCTCGTCATGTGCGACAATTGCTCAGCAGTGAGGAGAGCAAGCAGCGCAGTGCCCTGCTTGCAGACTATCATGCCCTGCTGCAATCGGCACGCCACTATGACCAGCAACTACAAGCGCGCCTGCTGCGACAGGAGCAAGCTATTGTGCAAGCCGCCTCCAATGCGACGATGACAAACAATGCAAACGACATGCAGGCAGAATGGGAAACGCCAGAAACCAAACTCATCATGCCACCACCTCTCCCGCCTCCTCCACCCACGTTGTCAGAGCAGATCAAAGGCTTTCTAGAATATCTCAGTCTGCTCGTCACGTTCCGTCAGGATGGAAACAGCGGTCAAAGTGGCAACACCAGCGATGAAGAGCAAGCAGACATCATTCGCGTTATGACCGTCCACGCCAGCAAAGGACTAGAGTTCCCGGTCGTCTACCTGCCAGGATTGGTGCAACGTCGCTTCCCCATGCAGCAACACACCAGCCCAGTCTCCACGCCAGCAGGCATGCTACCAGCAGAAAGCGAGGGGAACCTAGCGCACGAAAGCGGAGAAGCCTGTCTCTTCTATGTTGGCGTCACACGTGCGCGCGACCAACTCATTCTGAGCCACAGTGAACGCTATGGCAAAATCAGCTACAAACGCTCTCTCTATCTCGACGCTCTTGAAGCGGGCATACCCGAAGACCGTATCAGCCAACGCTACTGGAACACGCCCGCCGCTGTCGCCAGCCAACCATTTGACTCATCCCAACCCCCCATGCCCATTGCAGGACCGACCCCTTCGTTCATCGCCGCCATGAAAAACAAAACCTTACATGTCTCCGCCATCGAAGCCTACCTGCGTTGCCCACGCCAGTACGCCTATCGCTCCATCTATCATTTCTCCGGCGAAGAAGGTTCCGCCTTTCGTCTCTTCTGGCAAGCCACCCAGAAAACGCTGGCAGAACTTCACCAGAACACACAAGACGCAACACCGACTCAGAACGGAGCACAGGCAAAAACCGAATTCACCAAAGAACAGCTACGCGAACGCTACAGCCAGCACTGGCGCGAACTAGGTGGCGAAAGCGTCCCCTTTGCCCCCATGTACGAGCAGCATGGGCAAGAGGTGGTAGCACAGCTCTACAAGAACCTGGACCAGCATGAGCATGAGAGTTGGAGCATGCAACCCGATTATAGCGTGGAGATCGCGGGCAAAACCGTTCATCTTTCAGTAGATCGCGTTACTGCATCCCAGCAAGCGGAAACGCCCACCAAATTTGTCCGCACGCGCTTCGGCAAGCGCAAGGAGCCACCCACACCAGAGACACGTGAACTGCTCTATGCCCATGCCTATCGCCAGAAGCACCCCGGCCAACCCGTCGAACTGCATAACCACAACCTCAGCACCGGCGAGATGACCCCCATCACCATCAGTCCGCGCAAAGAGAAAACCTTGCATGCTGAGCTTGAGCAGGCCATGCAAGGACTGGAAAACGATCTCTATCCCGCGCAACCAGCCGAACCGTCGCGCTGCCCAAGCTGCCCTTTTTTCTTTATCTGCCCCGCGTAACCCCTTAGAACCATCTTAGTCGTTTGAAGAACAACAAGAGCAGGGCGGACACAAGCACCATGATGATCAAGGCTCCGAAGTAGCCATACGTCAGGTGCAACTCTGGAATATTCACAAAATTCATGCCCCAGATGCCCGCTAACAGCGAATCAGCCATCAAGATAATCGAGGCGGCAGTGAGGGTACGCATCACCTTATTCAGATCATTGGAGACAATAGACAGGTTGGCATCCATAGTAGTGCTTAGTTGATCTCGATACAGGTCTATCGTATCAGCGAGACGCGTAATATGATCGTACACATCGCGGAAGTAGATCAAAGCATGTTCATTGAAGATAGGATTATCACGATTCGTCAAGATATTTAGCACGTCCCGTTCCGGTGTGGCAATACGGCGCAACGTCAAAAAATGCTTCCTTAATTCAAGCAATTGCTGCGTAAAAGGGGCCTGCCGCAGATCACCTGAAAACAGGTGATCCTCAAGCGTCTCCGCTTGATCTACCATCTCATCCACAACAGGAAAATAATTATCGACAATTGCATCTAATAATGTATAGAGCAGTACACCGACGCCCCATTCCAATTGCTTCACATTGCGTGTCCAGCGCTGTTCCACCTCGTCCAGTTCGCGCACATGCTCATTATGCACAGTGATAAGATAATTATTTCCTAGAAACATATCCAGTTCACTAATATCTAGTTCCGCCTTGTTCTCCTTAAAATGCACCGAGTAGAAGACAACAAAATAAAAATGTTCATACTGTTCTACCTTCGGTCGCTGATGTTCACGGCTAGCATCCTCGATAGCGAGGGGATGTAATTGAAATTCCTGACCCAACTTCGCCAAGTCCTGCTCGCTAGGGCTCTGCAAATCAAGCCACACCAGCCCATTAGGTTGGTTTCTTGCCGCACTCGCCTCCTCTATGCTGGTGAGTGGGTGAAAAATATGCTCCTGCGTGTCACAGTGAATAGCCTTTAACATGCCGATATCCTTTGTTACCATTATTTTTCTCATTTTAGCACTCCTACCATTAAGGGACCACATTCAGCGCACTCATGAACACGAGCGTACTAAATGTGGTCCCCTTAATCTGCCTCCATCCCCGCCTCACACCAACCCACTAGCCCACTAGCTTTTTTGTAGATCGACTGAACCAGAATCGCTATGGATCGTCAGTGCTGGTCGCGGTTGCGCACCAACATCATTAGTATTAAATTCATTATTCACTGTGCCAGAGCTGGAACGCGCATCCAGGTGAAACGACGAACTCGCTGGCAGTGTCACATCGACAGAGCCACTTGAGCTCGAAAAGTTATAGGTACCATTCTGCGCGATACTGCCATCAAAGTGAACAGAGCCACTCACAGAACTGAGGGTGGAGTTCCCACTAAGCTGCGAATTTTCCACAGAAATTGAGCCACTTTGAGCAGCTAATATGACCTGCCCCGTCACATTATTGGCAGAGATAGAGCCACTGATACTATCTACTTCCACATTCATCCCCTGCGGCACCGTTACATCCAGATCAACACTCGAAAAGGGGCCAGAAGGGGGTTGTGCGGTAATTGTCATGGATGGTGCCGTGGAGTTCGAGTCCTTCAAACTCGGATCAAACAGGACAGCATTTCCATTATCACCACGGTCACTGAAGTGAGGACCATTACTGTTCGTCTGTATAACGATCGCCTTGCTACCACTATCACCCGTATGAATCTGCACACTACCGTTATTGTCGTGTATGACAAGCGTTCGGCTTTGTGTATTGTTCTGTATGAATGTAGTCGTTTGCGACTGGTCCCCATATTTCATGTTCATATGCGGAGGGAACATCGACTGTGTAACAGAATGTGAAGCAAACAAAAACCCCATCATCGGCAGCATGAGCACCAGCAGCGTCACGAGCAGAGGTACCCACCACTTTACGCGCTTCTTTTGTGGACGTGGACGCAACTTCTCACCATACACTGGTTGCCCCGTTTGCCCACGATAGCCACCATACAAGAACGGCTCTTGCTGCACCTGTTGTCCCTGCTCACGGGGATCGCGATTAATATAACGGGGATCAGGATCGGGCGAATATTCCTGTTCCTGCCCTTCTGGTCCATCAAATTGCATCATCTGATTGCTCATCGGTCACTCCTTAACGCATACGCTCAATCGCCCCAGTGTTCTGCCAGTATTGTCCCAATAGTGTCAGTATACCCACTGAATCTACGTTACATCAAGGCACAGGTTGCACGAACAATCACGATGCAACACTCTGGTAACTCACGGAGATTGCCGAAATAAACTGGAAATGGCGTATATGCTGTAGGGACCAGCTTCAGCCCTACTGACTATTTGCCATTGCCCAGTACAGAGGAACCAGCAACATCCATTTTACCAGGTGATAGTGTTTTCGTTTCATACAGCTCAATAAGTAATCTTTAATTGCTGAGTCATGATGACGCCCCCTTTTGTAATGATGGCGATGTATACCACCGATGGAGCGTAGCAATGGTCGTCGTGTTGCCTTTAATAGTTAAGCGCTTCACATTGTTCCAACCCCAAAAGAAGATGCCTACTAATCGTGTATCAGCAATGCCATTGCTGAGCGCGGCATTGAAAGCACCTGCCTGCTCCTCCTGGTCAGAGGGCAACGCGGAATCCTGCTGCCACGGCAGATAAAGCGCATCGGCACTATTGCGATAGCCAATTTCCGAGATCAGCACTGGCTTACCACTATGGGCGTAAATGGCATCTAACAAAGGCGTAATCTTGCTATGCCACAATGTCACCATTGCTGCTGGCGAGATGCGCGTAGCAGTATCAGAAAGAGGATAGTACGCGGAGACGCCAATGTAACTCAGTTGTGCGTTGCTAAACCACGTGGGTAATGGCTGATCGGTCGGCCCCCAGTTCATGTCATAGGTGAGCTTCCCCGTAAAAGCCACATGAACTCGCGCAATTAACTGGTTCCACAGAGACGCGGGCGCATGCACTTGTAGCCAAGCACACTCGGTCGCAACAGCTATTTGCTCCGCACCTTGCTGCGCGGCGACCCGCACATAGGGCTGGAAAGCCTTCCAGTAATTATCAAACCAGATCTGCTCTTGCTGTTGATTTGAAAACTGAATGCTGCCAGCCCAACCTTCTGGTTGTTGCACAGTCAGCAGTGGCACCACGAAGACCTTCAAGCCATGCGCGTGGGCGGCGCGTATTCCCATTGCAAGCGCATCCGTACCGGGTGTGCTTTGCGTGGTGGCAATATTCGTGGAGCTAGCCGTATCTTGCGAGAAAAGGATGGGCAACTCAATCCAACGCGCACCAGTTTGGGTTTGTATGGTAGGTAGGTCTTGCTGCCAGCTCGTTCCAAAGGCATTGGTTTGCCATTCCGGTGTGACAAGACCAGCTTCAAAAAGACCAGAACGCAGTGGAGCACCAACGGGCAAGGTTGGCCCCGTGAGACCCGACGCATCAATGGTCTTGGCGACACGGGTTGTAAAAAAAGCCGTCAGGACAGGCGCAAACACCAATGCCAACACCCCCAGCATCAGCACCACGCCTAAGATAGACAGAGGGAGGAGTACCTGTCGTGCGTTTTTTTCCTTAGTAGAAGCAACTGGTGCGACGTGAGCTCTTGGTGCGATAGGTTCAGATGGTAATGACTGTACGTTCTCTTTCAGCATGTTATTTCTTTCGCTTCAGTACGCGGCGCGGCCCCAACACCTCTTCCCACTTGCTAGCGCGTTGCTGCTCATAAAAGGGATACCAGTGCGCGTCTATCCATTCATTCGAGTGTCGTAGATACTCTCCCAACCCGCGTTGTTCTAGCTCGTGCTCAACAACATGGTTCGCATGAGGATGGTCATAACGACGCGGCAATGGTGAACCAAAACCATGCACATAATGCACCAACTCGTGCGCAATCGTCGTAATCAGTACAGAAGAGGGGGTAAAGGCATGTTGCAATAAGACATTGATTCCTATAAAAGAGTGCATACTATCCAACGACATACGGATAAGCCCAAGGCGGGTCTTCCAGGGGTAACTATATGCAATAGTAACTTCATTCATACGTGTGATATCGCTAAAATAGTGGTGCCAAATTATATCAAGATATACTGAAAGGTCACGTTCAATGGGGAAAGCAGCTTGTTCTACATAGCCAAAGACAGACGATAGATCAACAGCGTCAGCCATCAACATCATAATAAAGACTCCTCATAAAATTCAAAGCATCGTATTCCTTTGCCTGTGAATTTAGTATAACGAAGAGCCAAAAACCTACACCTATTGAGCTTAATAGACATTGACAAAAAATAAAACCAGGAATACAAGGGCACCCGTAAAGGGATGCCCCTACAATGACACGAAACAGCCTGCAATCGGATGTTGTCATTGTAGGGGCATCTCTTTACGGGTGCCCTGCCGCCAACGATTACCAGTTTAATTCGTTAATATGCGATGCTGAGGAAGGCCCAACTGATGATACCCCGTGGGTAAAAATGACCATTCCAGTCGCTGCTATCGTCGTGCAAACCATCACCGAAGGATTTTCCGAAGTTCAGATTATAAAGATAGGCCGCCTGCACCACATTAACACGCATACAGGTGCTGCATCCATGTTGCGTGTAGACAAGATCTGCAACTAGACCGGAAAGCATGACCTTACTAAACCATTCATAGCGGAGGCAATGGCCATTGCCACATTGAGAACCCGTTGCCGCCGTTGAAGTCATCACAACCATAGCGGGATTACTCAAGGTATCCGCCTGGAGATCACTGGGATATTGTGTTGCCAGGTCGCTGAGCAGCGTCTGATTCATCGTGCCATCGCGCCCAATCAGATGCAGATAAAACAGGCTCTCGCCCAACACCAGCGTACGACCGCCACAATTGGTGAACGCACTACTATCGGCAATCGGCAAGTAGCCACGGCGGTTATAAGCCTGCACCATCGCGTTCTCAATCTTCGTGGCAGCCTGTGTCCAGACAGCACCTTGTTCATTCCCCACGATCAGGCTATCAAGGTAGGCGGCAGCTCGATAGCCGCTAGCCTCTTTCAAACCCTGATAATAGAGATTGCCAGCAGCAGGCGCGTCATTATGCAGACAATCACTGGCAGCATCATAAGTGGTATTCGTATCTTGCCCATTGTAGGCAATGCCGGTGCTGGGGTCTCCTACATTCATATTGTGGATCATGGCTGCATCTAACTGTGCGATATGCTGCTGCAAAAATGCGCTATCCCCCGTCACAAACTCGTAGTATGCCATCAGCAACACCACATTATCGTTCTCCTCAGTGGGCATGGGCACCCCCGTATTCACCAGTGGAGACACATAACAGCTCGCACGCAGCGTGGGTATTCCCTGACCGGGGTCGGTACAATTGCCACTCGCATCCACATCACCGCCCTGGTCGTGTTGGAAATAAAGGCCAAAGGTGTTACTGGTCGCGTTATTAAACACGCTTGTCAGAGCAGATTTGAAAAACCATGGTACACGCGTAATCTCAAAATAGCCATATTCATGCATCACATCGACCGTGGTCAGAAAGCCGTAGGAGCCCTCATAGACTGCGGCATCATAGCCACCACCCGCGCAAGCCTGCCGTCCCAGCAGCCAGCTACTCGCCTTATAGCTACGCAAGGTATCGCCGATCAGCCAGCGTTGCTCTGGCGTGAGCACACTATTATTGATCAGATAGTTTTCCATCGCCTGCGCCTGACCAAGCAAGTTATCATGTGAGGAGAGATTATCAATGGCAAAACCGATCACATCTTGTTGCGATGACCATTCCTGCGCTGCGTACAAACCTTCGTTCTGGCAAGTTGAGGGGCTTAATTGCGTGTTGACAAACAGGTGCTGACTATCATTCCAGCCACCAAGCACAAAATAGGAGGTCTGTGTCTGGCCTGCCGCCACGTTATAGTGCCAGTTCAACCCCGCGCGATCGCTCTGCTTCGTATCGCAGTGCCAATGCGTGGCATCTCCAGCCATGAAGAGCGTGCCACCCGTGCCATCACTATTGGTATCATAGGATAAGACATTGACAGGCGTTCCCTGTGGCGTCGTCTGCTTGGCGCAGGCAGTATCACTGGTCGCAGCACGATTGCTGCCAAAAACAAAATCACCCAGACGGGTCTGCTTGCTCGTGTTTTGCAAACTGACCCCAATCATGAAGACCGGCACAGTATCATCCTTTACCGCCTCCGCGCAATTGCTGATGGCGGTACAACCCGGTGTACCGCGAAAGGTATCGATGATATCGACGGTCATATGCATACCCTCGCCATCGGGCGCGTCACCCATCCAGCGTGTAGTATTTAGGGCCTCTATCCAGCGTTCATTGCTGACATAGCTATCGCCCAGGCGTTGATTGGCCTTGCCCATATGAAAAATAAACATCTTGCTTGCCTGCCCCAACTGCCCCGTAGTCTGGGCCGAACCGCCTGACTGCACCGCTGCTGTGGGCGACATGCCGACAATATAACTTGCTTCATTCTCATGAAAGACGCCAGCAGTGCCACTGCGCACCACACCATATTGCGGCAGCACCGTAAAATTCAGGCGCGAACCAAACTTCGCATTCTCATTCGCAAAGCCCGCTTGCTGCTCAAACGTTTGCACAGGAAGACGACTATCGAGCAGTATTTTACCCGGTGCAGCCTTCGCCGTTCCCTGCTGAGATGGCTTCTTTGCTTGCTGCATGGCAGCGAAAGAAGCTGACGTATAGGTAAAAAGCAATGGGGCCGCTACCAGTGCCAGCAACACGACAATCCACCCCGTCCCTCTTCGCAACAGACGAACCACAAACACAAGCCTTACCTCTTCTTTATGAGTATTCTCTTTAGAGAGACGCACAAGCCCCTACCATCGGACATCAAGCAAGTACTTTTGGCGCCTCCACATATGAGTAAACAATACTACAAAAAAGGCAATAGTCAATATCGAGTGTACATCGTGTACAATACATGATAAATATGTAGCAAGTTTCGTGTTATAATAAGCTATCAGGACCTCTCAATTCCTGCATCGTCCTATTTATTTCTTGGAGGTCTGACCATGCTACCCGGTATACGCCGTTCGCTACTGTTCCAACTACTGAGCGTCTATCTCCTCTTTGTTGTGATCGTACTCATCGGCGGACTTGCCGTCAACACAGTTATTGAGCAGAAGCTACGCAACGATGCCCAGGAATCAGATCGGGCGTTAGCGCAAGAAATCGCGCTCAAAACCAGTTTGCAATTTATAGAAGCCAAAAACTCGCTCATCACACTCAGTCAACTGGCATTGCAAGACAGCAGCACACCCGACGCCATGATCCACACCTTCCAGGCGTTTCAAGCGGCCCGCAGTGACGTAGATCAGGTCTCCTGGCTCGATCCCTTTGGCATTCTGCGCATCACCTATCCGCCTAACCAAAACGTACCATTAGGCACAGAGTTCGCTCCCCCCGATATCGTCCAACGTGCGCTCAACCCATCTCAGTTGCAGCCCGTTTTTGAAGTAGGTATCGCTGTAGAAACAACGCTCAAACCAGATGTCATCATTGCTAACCCGGTACGCGATAAGAGTGGGAAACTGCTCGGTATTGTCGCAACCAGCATCTCTCTTGATGGCCTCAGCATCCCGCTCACAAAGGTGGTCTCGGCACAAAAAGAGCAGGGACGCAGCCTCATGATTAGTATTATTGATAGTAAAGGTGAGCTAATCGCCACCCCTGATAGCTCCCATTTCCTCTGGATGGTGCTTGACGATTTGCCCGGTGCCGATCAAGCATTACAAGGCCATATCGCTTCGCGCCTCGGCACTGGCTCCGATGGGCAAAACTGGCTGTTCAGTGCCGTGCCCGTTCCTGCCGTGGGTTGGGCCGTCATCGTACAACGGCCCGAAAGTGAAGCCTTAGCGGTGATTACCCAGTTCCATCTCTGGCTCTTCACGGCGGCACTCCTCTTCGCCATTGGTGGCCTCTTGTTCTGGCTCATCCTGCTCAACCGCGTCATACGCCCCCTGCACACGCTGGCCCTACAGCACCAGACCCTACCCGTATCAGCACAATCAATCCCTATCCATGCCACCTTACTCGCCACACGTGATGATGAGGTGGGCGATCTAGCAAGATCGCTGGTACGGCTGGAGTACGATGGCCTGCTCAAACTGAGCGAACTACGCACCCTCCTCGAAACATCAAACGCGGTCGTTGGCTCGCTTGAGCCGTACGCGGTCGTCAAAAAGATCATTCACGAAGTGCGCCGCTTGGTAGATGTGCAGGCAGCTGCCGTGTTATTGCCAGATGAGCAAGGCGCGTTGCACGTCCTTGTGAGTGACGGCCATAAAGACCACTATAATTATGAACTCTCGCTCTCGCCGGAGAGTACCCGTTCATCCGCCGTCATCGCACTGCGTGAGGGCAAACCAGTCCAAAAGCTGCTGAGTTCAGATGCGTTTTCCTATGATGAGGGCTTTCGTTCCGTACTGGCCATTCCTATTATCAGTCGCCACGTGGGGGGCGTCGTGCTGCAAGTCCACCGTGATAAACCACAACCCTTCGACCAGAACGAAATTGACCTGATGCTTACCTTCGCCAACTACGCCACCCTCGCCTGGGAACATGCAGTACTCTATGAACGCAGCGATGAACGGCTACGTGTAGTCGCACAAGAGAACGAGCGGCTGTACCAGCAAGCCTCGGAGGAGAAACAAAAGCTAGAGGCCATCATGGGCAGTATGAGCGATGGGCTAGCCTTGACGAGCATTGATGGTAGTGTGTTATACGCAAATCAGGGCATAAGAAGCATTACAGGGCTTCCCCCTAAGGCGATAGAAGGCCATTCCATTAGCACACTCTATCATGCACTACAAGACATGGCCGTTGACAAAGTGGCCTGTGAACAGGCACTGGCCCAGATCGAAAGCAACACCCTCAGCGAATGCGTACTTGAAATCAAGCGCGAGCAAAGCCAATATGTTATTCACCTACGGCTCTTCGCTGTCGGTAACGAAGATGGGCAAGCCATCGGGCGTGGTCTGCTGCTACGCGACATCACCCGCGAACATGAACTGGCAGAGTTCAAAACCACACTACTGGCCGCCGTCAGCCATGAAGTGCGCACCCCACTGGCCGCGATCAAAGGCTACGCCTCAACGCTGCTACAAGATGATGTCACATGGGCATTCGCGGACCAACAAAATTTCTTGCAAACCATTAGCAGCGAGGCTGACCGCCTCACTCAACTCGTCAGCAATCTGCTCGACCTCACCCGCCAGGAAGCTGGACTGCTCCATCTCAAGCGCATGCCCATAGCAACGCAAGACCTCGTGCAAAAGGCCATCGAACGCTTGCGTCATCCACGCATCAGCATCACGTCACACCTACCCGACACGCTGCCAGCAGTCAACGTCGATGGTGCGCGCATCGAAGTAGTGCTCTACAACCTGATCGAGAACGCCCTCACCTACGGTCATGATCAAGTCTACATTAGTGCCGACCAGCGCGACGAGACCATCATATTCTCCGTCTCCGACAATGGACCCGGCATTGCACCCGATGAACTGCCGCACGTCTTTGAGCGTTTCTATCGTGCGCGCCATGGTCGGCAGCAGCGTTCGGGCGGCACTGGACTGGGACTCGCCATCAGCAAGGCCTTCATCGAGGCGCACGGCGGCACCATCTGGGCAGAGAGCAATGAGCAAGGCACAACCATCTCATTCTCATTACCCCTTGTGGTAGCGCGATTATCAGAAGTTCCTTCATGACAGAAAGGCAAGGTTGTCTATGACGACACGTGTGAAGCGCGTCCTCATTGCAGAGGATGAAATCGTACTACGCGACTTTGTGAGCAAAAACCTCCGTGCGCGTGGCTTCGAGGTATTAGAGGCCAGCAACGGGTTAGAAGCCTTCGCCCTGTGGGAGCGCGAAGAACCGCATCTCCTCATTCTAGATATTATGATGCCGCGCATGGATGGCCTCGAAGTCTGTCGCCGTGTGCGCGAACACTCAGCCGTACCCATCATCATCTTGACCGCGCTCGACTCCGAGAGCGACAAGGTCGCAGCCCTCGACATCGGTGCCGACGACTACCTCACCAAACCCTTTGGCGTCGAAGAACTACTCGCCCGCATACGCGCAGTCCTCCGGCGTACACACGGCGAAATGGTGGCAGTACGCAACGAAGGCTTCAAACGTTTCGGCGAGCTAGAAATTGATCTCACTGGCCACATCGTGCGCCTCCGAGGAACCGAGGTGCGCCTATCACGCATAGAATTCTCGCTCCTGCAACAACTCGTCAGCAACGTCGGCAAAGTTCTAACCCATCGCATGCTCCTGCAAAGCGTGTGGGGCCCAAACTACGGCGGCGAAGCCGAATACCTGCGCGTCTACATCAACCGCCTCCGCCACAAACTAGAGCGCGACCCCGGCACCCCCCAATACCTCATCACCGAACCCGGCGTCGGCTACCGCTTCGCCACCCCCGACCACGACCGACCCCACCCCTAAGCGAACCGAACAGTAGAGGCGGAGCGGTGATGCCGGGTGGCTGGGACTCTTACTCATTTTGTCAACTGAACCATTGTTGGACACGCTTGCTTGTGTATGTCCAACAATGGTTCAGTTTTTCTGAAGATTACTGATGCATAAGCCGATATCTGTGTATAGAAAGAGTAAATTTTCTGTATCAGCTTTTCTAATTTATTTAAAAGAACCACACTCAGAAGCTTTACTCTCATAAACCTTATAACACGCTGAAAGAATTTCGTCACGGGATATTCTACTGCTTTGGCAACCCGAAATGGCTTGTTTTTCCGCAAGTGGGGCGAAATTGGGCAAGCCTTTCGGATCGAACAAGAACGGACCATGAAAGGGACATATACGAGTATGCAAAGTACAAAACAGGAAAAGCGGCCCACTCGAAAACGGCAGTGGGGTGCCGAACGCCGTACACAGCCATTGCCAATGATGCATGAGAAACCATCAACGTTGAAAATTGCCTACAGTCGTCTTGCAATCGTATTGACAATAGTTTTATGGATAATATATTTTATTTCGACAATTATCCGTCAATTCTTCGAAGGGCCAAAGACGTTTTCATTTACGATGCAAGCCATTGGTTACCTGACCATAGTAACATTGCTGACATTCTCCTCGCTCATGTACCTGGTGGCACGTCAGGGGGCATTTCAGAGGTTTAGTAAGCACGTACGCGTACCACGAGCCGAGCTCGATAGGCATTTCTCAGAGCAGCAACCGACGATCACTGTGCTCGTGCCATCATATAGTGAAGAGCCGGAAGTTGTCCGTAAGACCCTTCTGTCGGCAGCACTACAGGAATATCCTGAGATGCGTGTCGTACTCCTGATTGACGATCAGCCTCATCCCTCAAATCCAGCAGTTGCCGCCCAACTCAACGCTACTCGTGAGCTCGGCAACGATATCATGAGGCTTTTTGCTGAACCACGTACACGCTTCAGTACTGCACTCTCCCAATTCGAACAACAGTATGCAGGCAAAATGCTAGTTGCGCAGGCGACGATTAGCGAGCTTGCACACCATTATGCATGGGCGGCAACGTGGCTCTATGCGCTTGCGGATAAAGAAGAGATTGATGACCATGTAGATATATTCTTTGTCGAACAAGTGCTCAATGGCCTTGCCAATGAATTGAGCCTCGTTGACCAGGCGCTGATGACTTCTTGCCACGAAGGTGCCCAGCTACCTATCGAACGCGTACGGCAACTCTACCGTCGGCTGGCCTGGATTTTTGATGCCGAGGTGACCATTTTTGAACGGAAGAAGTACGCTTCACTCTCCCATGATGCCAATAAGGCCATGAATCTCAATTCCTACATTGGACTGATGGGCGGTACGTATCTCCAGCGCGAGACCCCGGATGGGCTTATCCTGATTCCGGTTGCCGAAGGACAAAAGGGCGATGTGACGTTCCCGGACAGCGAATTCCTCTTGACTCTTGATGCCGACTCCATCTTGCTACGTGAGTATTGTCTGCGTCTTGTCTATTTCTTGCAGCAGCCAGATAATGCCCGGGTAGCGGTGACACAAACTCCATATTCGTCCTTCCGTGGGGCAGGAACACGCATTGAACGCTTGGCTGGTGCAACTACAGACATCCAGCACATTCTCCACCAGGGAATGAGTCATTACGGTGCGACATTCTGGGTCGGCGCCAATGCGGTTGTTCGTAAGCGAGCACTTGATGATATTGCTGAGACCGAATGGGTCGGCGGTTTCGAGGTGCGCCGTTTCGTCCAGGACCGCACTGTTATTGAAGATACTGAGTCGAGTATTGATCTCACACTTCATGGCTGGTCACTGGTGAACTATCCTGAGCGTCTGAGTTATAGTGCCACACCGCCAGATTTCGGGTCCCTTATTGTGCAGCGCCGTCGCTGGGCAAATGGTGGTCTGTTGATCTTACCAAAATTATGGGCGCAAACGCGTGAGCGCAGACGTCGCGGCGAACTTGTTTCTCGAACTGAGATTCTGCTCCGTCTTAATTACATGGCCTCAATCACGTGGTCGAGCTTCAGCCTGATCTTCATGCTGGTATATCCATTCAGCGGCCAGTTGTTGAGCCCTTTCGTGTCGCTTGCCGCACTGCCATACTTCATCTCTATGGCCAATGATCTCAAATACTGCGGCTACAAGTGGACTGATGTACTGCGTATCTACGGATTTAATTTAATCCTGCTCCCTGTCAACCTCGCTGGCGTCTTGAAATCGCTCCAGCAAGCACTAACGAGTAAGAAGATACCATTTGCACGGACGCCAAAAGTCAAAAACCGGACCATTTCACCGCTCCTCTATATCATCGTCCCCTTATTGATCATTGCCTTCTCGGGGTTTAGCTTCTGGCGGGACGCGCAAGCCTATAATTGGGAAAATGCGGCATTTGAAGGTTTTAATGCATTGACAGCGTCATGGGCTTTAGTCACCTATATTGGTATAGGGAATGCACTGGCCGATATATGGCATGGCTTAACAGACTGGCTCTATGTAGAAGTGCTTCCCAAGACATCCGCAGCTGCCACTGATCCGAAACTAGAGCTTGATTGGAGGGCGGTACTCTATCATGGCAATGCCAAAGAGAGGGTTCCACTGAGTGCATTACATGCTACAGCGGGATCGTACCAATCCGTGCTCCATGAGCAATGTTTACCAGAGGCCGAAGTAAGTTCGCTTCTTAGCGTGTAGGTATTGGATTACTGGACGCAGATAGGCGCCAGACAGGAGACCATTAATATCATGAGTAAGTCAAGCGCAATAAATGAGCAATACTCAAGCGAACCACAGCGGAGGCTATCACCCTGGCGAGTGCTGTTCGCACTCTTCATGCTCGTAAGCCTGCCTCCCGGTACCGGCTTCGCCCTACAACAATGGCGGGCGAGTCAGCCAATTGTATCTAACAAGCCTTGGTTTGCGAGCTATGTCGACGTTACGGCTACGCCTACCTTTGCCTTCGAACAAATGGGTGCGACCTCAAATCGCGATGCTGTACTTTCCTTCATCGTCTCATCACCTACGGATGCCTGTACCCCTTCGTGGGGAGGGGCATATACGTTGAGCCAAGCCAATGGCTCACTGGATCTCGATAGACGTATCGCTCGCTTGCAGCAACAGGGTGGCAGCGTGGCGATATCTTTCGGCGGCCAGAGGAACCAGGAACTTGCTGTCAATTGTACCGATCCAAGCAAGCTTCTCAATGCATACAAATCGGTAGTCAATCAGTATAACATCAACACCATCGATCTTGACCTTGAAGGAGCTGGCCTAACGGATGCCGCCGCAGCCAGCAGGCGAGCCACTGCTCTTGCTCAGCTCCAATCACAGCGACGAGCTGTAGGGAAGCAGTTTGCGGTATGGGTGACGCTGCCTGTTGCGCCACAAGGGCTAATTGAAAGTGGCACGAACGCAGTGAGTCAATTGCTAACGCACCATGTTGACCTGGCAGGGGTAAACGTCATGACCATGGATTACGGTGCTAGCCTTGCTAAGGGCGTATCTATGGCCAGCGCATCGGAAAATGCCTTGATCCAAACAGAGCGTCAACTTAGCGTTTTGTATCAGCGAGCAGGTATACACTTAAATGATGCGACACTCTGGACGAAGATGGGCGCAACTCCTATGATTGGGCAAAACGACACACCAGACGAAGTATTCACCCTTGCTGATACGACTGAGTTAAACCAATTTGCGCGCGCTCATCGGTTAGGACGAATGTCGATGTGGTCGGCGAATCGGGACATTGCCTGTGGCACGAATTATGTGTTTACGCAAATAGTCTCTGATGCTTGTAGCGGTGTGAAGCAGGATGCGTCTGGTTTTGCGAATCGCCTTGGTGCTGGTTTTGATGGAAGTATTTTCCTGAGCGCTGGTCTGGTGACGACAGCAGATACTTTCTCAAAACTTGCCCAGCAAGCAGATAATCCGGCCACTAGTCCGTACCAGATCTGGTCACCCACAGGGTCCTATCTGAAAGGGACCAAAGTTGTCTGGCACCACAATGTCTACCAGGCAAAATGGTGGGTACAAGGTGATATTCCAGATAACCCTGTTTTACAGCAGTATGAGACGCCCTGGATATTGATTGGCCCGGTCTTGCCAGGTGAGAAGCCGATTCTACAGCCGACGTTGCCCGCTGGCACCTATCCTAAGTGGTCTGGCACGGTCATCTATAACACTGGCGACCGTGTCCTATTCAATAGGGTCCCGTACCAGGCAAAATGGTGGAATTCGGGACAGAGTCCAGCTGCCGCGACATCAAATCCCGATAGCTCCCCATGGGTAGCGTTGACCCTAGAGCAGATTAACGCTGTCGTAGTACCTAAAAAGTGAGCAACGAGAGGTAACAAGGAGCGAACCAGTACACACGAGGCAAGAAGCCCATTCACCATGAACTTCTTGCCTCGCCCCTATAGCCAGTTCACAACGTCCCCAAAAGCAGCACACCATTTCCGTTTACATCCCCATTGCTAAACGTTTATGTTTTGTTTATACCGAGGTATATCACGTTTACGCGTCGTTTACGCATAATCAGCTATACTTTCACTAGAAGCTCGTAGCACGGTAACACAGTTCACTCATGCGAAGAGGGTGACTGCGGCCATGCACAACCACCATACAATATCGAACATACCATACACCCTATTTGCGAGACATGACTCATCTCATCTGGCGACACACGAAACGGTAGCACAAGCACATTCATGAAAGGAGTGCGGAGAACAACGCCTACTTATGAAAGATTTATTAATGAGCACCACAAACGCGCCGGGTCTCGGTACCAACGCCATCGAATTACGCAATGTCACCAAGCGCTTTCTCACGCCAGCGGGCAAGGCATATACCGCCATCCGTGACATCAATCTAGCGGTCGCCCCCGGCGAGTTCGTCGCCGTGGTGGGCCCCACCGGCTGCGGCAAATCCACCACGCTCGGCCTCATCTCTGGCCTAGAGCAACCCAGCGAAGGCACCGTGCAGGTGATGGGCCAACCTGTACATGGCATTGACCCACGCATCGGCTATGTTTTTCAGGCCGACGCCGTCTTCCCCTGGAAGAATGTGCTAAACAACGTCGCCACTGGCCCACGCTTTCGCGGTCAGCCCAAGGCGAAGGCCTTGGAGATGGCACACGATTGGATCGCACGCGTCGGCCTGACGGGTTTCGAGGATCGCTTCCCGCACCAACTCTCCGGCGGCATGCGCAAGCGTGTGGCATTGGCTCAGACCTTCATCAACGAGCCGCAAATCCTGCTGATGGATGAACCGTTTAGTGCCCTTGACGTGCAGACGCGCACCCTGATGGAAGACGAACTACTCAATATGTGGTCCTCCCTTAAGGCATCCGTCGTCTTCGTCACGCACGATCTTGAAGAGGCCATTTCCCTGGCTGATCACGTCTGTGTCCTGACCGCAGGCCCAGCGACGGTAAAGGGTGTCTATACCATTGACCTGCCGCGCCCGCGTAACGTGGCGGAAATCCGCTTCGAGCCGCGTTTCGTCCAGCTCTATCAACAAATCTGGGAAGACCTGCGTGACGAGGTGGTTATTGGCTATGAGCGAGCCAAACAAAAAGGAGGGCAATAGCCATGAACGAACTCGAAACAAAAGTTAGTGAGCCAACCGCCGCACCAGAGAGCACCATTGTGTCAGCGAACCTGGCCAGAATGCGCCGTCGCCGGATTCTGGTGAACACCTTGCGCGTCGTGCTACTCGTCGTCATCGTCGGTGGCTGGGAACTCTTCGCCCGTGTTGGCATCATCGACCCCTTCTTTTGGGGACAACCCTCCGGAATCTTCGCACAGATCGTCACCTGGGTGACGAACGGGACAGCCCAGGGCCCCTTGTGGGAACAAATCGCCGTCACGCTAGAGGAGACCATCATCGGCTTCTTTATCGGCGTCGTGCTGGGTGTCGTCTTCGGCGTCGTGCTGGGGCGCAACCGCTTCCTGTCCGATGTCCTGGGTCCCTACATCAAAGCGGCCAACTCGATCCCCCGTGTCGTGCTCGGCTCCATCTTCGTGATTGGGCTGGGCCTGGGTATACAATCCAAGATCGCCCTGGCGGTCGTGCTCGTCTTCTTCATCGTCTTTTTCAATGCGTTCCAGGGAGTACGCGAGGTTGACCGCAACCTGCTCGCCAATGCACGCATCCTGGGGGCAAGCCCACGGCGACTCTCCAGCGAGGTGATTATCCCCTCAGCATTGACATGGATTATTGCTAGCTTGCATACCAGCTTCAGCTTTGCCCTGGTGGGTGCCGTGGTCGGCGAGTTTCTTGGCTCGACCCAAGGCATCGGCCTGATGATCCAGACGGCACAGGGAACCTTCAACGCCAATGGTGTTTTCGCGGCGATGGTCATCCTGGCAATCGTAGCCCTGATTATGGAAGCACTCGTCACCGCCCTGGAAAACCGCCTGATCACATGGCGACCCAATACCATTGTTGACGCGACCATCTAGCACTGCGCTGACAGCATGAGTCGCTACTTCCAGCGCAGCTATGCCACACGGTGTAGCTGCGTGAGGAGGATAAGGAGGCAATAACAAGCATCGGGAACACATATTTTGCAGAACTTGTAAGGTATATATCATCGCAATACATTAAGACAACCGCCCAATCAATGGGATTCGTTGGCGGCAACAACCCAACTGGTCACAGACATGACCAGCGAAAACAGAGAGGAGTCCAGCTATGAACTTGTGGAGTCGTCAAGGGCGACGGTTTAGCCTGATAACCGGCATCATCATGATTCTCCTACTCAGTGCCTGTGGCAGCACTGGCAGCGGCAGCGGTACTACCGGAGGTGGTGGTAGCAGCACCACTCCGACGCAAGTCAAGATCATGGTAGGTGGCCTGAGCAAGCAGATCTATTTGCCGAACATGCTCACGCAGCAACTCGGATACTTTAAGCAAGAGGGACTCGATGTAACGCTGATCGACGAAGCTTCGGGACAGTCATCGGAGAACGAAGTCCTCGCAGGTCAGGTAGATGGTGGCTCTGGATCGTATAACCACACCATCGAACTGCAAGCAGCTGGCAAGCAAATGGAGGCCGTCGTTCTCTTGAACATCGCCCCCGGTGAAGCCGAGATCGTTTCCGCCAAAGCCGCAGCCCAGATTCATTCAGTCAAAGACCTCAAAGGCAAGAACTTGGGCGTGACAGAACTGGGTTCAGGAACGCAAACCCTGACTACCGCGCTCCTGCACAACGCGGGCATCGCGGCAGACCAAGTGCATTTCATACCGGTAGGCGCGGGCGACACCTTTATCGCAGCCCTACAACAGGGCCGCATCGACGCTGGCATGACGACCGAACCAACGATCTCGCGCATCTTATCCACAGGCGTCGGCAAAGTCCTGGTTGACCTGCGTACCCCAACCTCGACCCAAGCAGCCCTGGGTGGAGACTACCCGTTCATCTGCCTATTCATGAATAATACCTACGTCAACAGTCACAAAGATACCGTCCAGAAGATTGTGAATGCCTACGTCAAGACGCTGAAATGGATGCACACCCATACAGCGACTGATATCGCAGACAAAATGCCCGCCGACTACTACGCAGGCAATAAAGCACTCTACGTGACGGCACTACAAAACCAGATGGCCATCTTCAGTCCAGATGGATTAATGCCCACGACCGCGCCGCAGTCGGTGCTGGATATCGAGCATCAGAGCAATCTCGTCCCTGCCAGCAAACAGATTGATCTCAGCTTGACCTTCACCAACACCTTTGTAAACCAAGCAAGCTAAAATAGCACCCCCAACAAGAGAGGGAGGTACTGAACGCGACTAGTCGCGTTCAGTACCT
>JBBPYR010000307.1:0-10886 GCA_038199755.1 Ktedonobacterales bacterium
AAACACCCTGTCACAACAAGCGAACCCGTGGCATCAATAGTGCCAGTTGATGTTACCAGCGCGACGTTCAAAGCAAATCCGTTTCCGTTTTACGCACAACTACGCGCCGAAGCACCCGTTTTCCCCGTGAAGTTGCCCACCAAACAGCGTGCCTGGTTGATAACGCGCTATGATGATGTGCTGAGCGTTTTGAAAGACGAACGCTTTGCCAAAGACCGCCGCAATGCGATGACGCCTGAGCAATTGAAAAAGCAGCCCTGGATACCGCCCATGTTCAAGCCGCTTGAGCGCAACATGCTTGATCTAGATAGCCCCGATCATACACGGCTACGCGCACTCGTCCATAAAGCCTTCACGCCACGTCTGATTGAGCAGATGCGCGATCAGATCCAGACGTTGACCAATGAATTATTGGATAAAGCAGAGCCGAACGGTAGCATGGACTTAATCGCTGATTTTGCGCTGCCACTGCCACTCACCGTGATTGGGCGCATTTTGGGAGTGCCTGCCGAAGACAATCGCAAGTTTCATCGCTGGAGCAAGACACTGATTTCAGCGGGAACCAACAGAAATCTTTTTGTGCTCATTCCCTCCATGATGAGCTTTATGGGGTACTTGAAGAAGCTCATCAAGCAGCGGCGTGCTGCTCCCAAAGACGATCTTGTCACGGCACTGGTGCAAGCTAAAGATGGCAGTGATTCATTGAGCGAAGATGAAATTCTGGCAATGATCATCATTCTGCTGGTCGCAGGTCACGAAACAACTGTGAACTTGATTGGTAGTGGTACGCTCGCACTGTTGGAACATCCCGATCAGTTGGAGAAGCTGCGTCAGGAGCCAGTGCTGATCAAGACCGCGATTGAAGAACTGGTGCGTTTTGTATGTCCGGTGGAAACGGCAACCGAACGCTACGTCCGTGAGGATATTACGATTGAGGGAGTGACTATTCCGCGTGGTGAACTGGTGCTGGCTGTGCTTGGCTCGGCCAACCGTGACGCAAAGTACTTTGGCAATCCTGATGCGCTCGACATCACGCGTAGCAATAACAAACATCTCTCCTTCGGTCAAGGGGTGCATTATTGTCTTGGTGCTCCACTAGCGCGGCTTGAAGGACAGCTTGCCATCAGCACGCTGCTTCAACGTATGCCGAATTTGCGTTTGAGCGTTGCACCAGATCAGCTGCGCTGGCGCGGCGCGTTTGTACTGCGCGGACTAGAGGCACTGCCCGTGTCGTTCTAGTCGTGCTATGTACCATGAATTGTCTGTATTGGCACATGACTCAAAATATGGTACTTTATAGCATATACTGCTTGTGTAGTAAGACTAAGACTTACATTTCATAAAATGCCATTTTTTGCATAGAGAGGTCAAAGTGTGATGGTACCAGCAGAGGACCTGACGGTAGTTACCCCAGCAGATTGGGTTCCTGGACCTGCGCAAGGTTTATGGACCTACGATGACTATGCTGCTCTGCCAGAAGATGGACAACGTTATGAGATTGTGAATGGAGTGCTTGTGATGGCACCAGCGCCCAGCCCGGAGCATCAAGCAATTGTTGTGCGCCTTACTCATTACTTATTTGTTTATGTTGAGCTTGCTCAACTTGGACGTGTGTTCACTAGCCCTATTGATGTGGAACTAGGGCCAAAACATGTGTATCAGCCAGATATTGTGGTCGTTCTCAAAGCACATGAAGGTATTATACACGAGAAGAAGATTGTTGGCACACCTGACTTGATGATAGAGGTAGCATCCCCCAGTACTGCCGCCTTTGATCGGCTCACCAAATACGAAATATACGCTCGTGCAGGAATAGCAGAATATTGGATTGTGAAACCGGCTGCCCGCTCTATCGATGTCATGGTTTTAGATGCAGGTGAATATCGCCTGCTTGGTACCTTCACAGGAAAGACGATGCTGCCATCACATGTCATCCCCAATTTGCCAGTGCAGGTAGAGCAATTTTTCGTATAAAACAGCGATGGCGGGGAGCGAGATATGCATTTTGACATCTTTACGCTTTTTCCTGGCATGTTCCAGGGGCCGTTGACGGAGAGCATTTTGAAGCGGGCGCAGGAGCGGGACTTGCTGAGTATCGCGCTGCACAATATTCGCGATGCCACGACGGATAAGCATCATGTTGTCGATGACTATCCCTATGGGGGCGGTGCGGGCATGGTGATGAAGCCTGACCCGATCTTTGCCAGCGTCGAGGCGGTCTATCAGGGTGGGCCGATTATTTTGATGACGCCGCAGGGTCGCGTCTTCAATCAGCAGATCGCACGCGAGTTGGCGCAGGAGCCGCGCATTACGCTACTGTGTGGGCATTATGAGGGGATTGATGAACGCGTGATTCGGCATCTGGTGACGGACGAATTGTCGATTGGCGACTATGTGCTGACGGGCGGCGAGTTGGCGGCGATGATTGTGGTGGATGCGGTGAGTCGTCTGCTACCTGGTGTGCTGGCGGAAGGCTCGACCGAGGAGGAGTCGCATAGCCATGACCTGCTCGAATATCCGCATTATACGCGCCCGCCGGAGTTTCGCGGCTGGCGTATTCCCGACGTGTTGCTCTCCGGCCATCATGAGCAGATTGCCCGCTGGCGGCGCAAAGAGGCCATTCGCAAGACACGGCAGCGCAGGCCGGATTTGTTCGCGAAACTGGATCTGAGCAGCAAGCAGGATGTGAAGATTATGCGCGAGTTGAACGAGGAGGAGGGGGAGACTCTCATTTGACATCTTTCCTTTGGTAGGACTATCATGCTAGGTAATGAATATGAAGTACCGTCCCTACCTTTTGTTAAGGAGTTTTGAGCATGACAGAGAGCACAGCCAGCAATGGCAGTGTGTTTTATACACATCGTTTGAGTAATGGGTTACAGGTCGTGGGGCAGCCGATGCCGGACTTTGAGTCGGTCGCGGTATCTTACTTTGTGCGTACCGGGTCTCGTGATGAGTATGATCCCACTATTGCGGGCGTCTCGCACTTTCTAGAGCATATGATGTTTAAGGGGACGCAGACGCTTGATTGGCAGCAGATCACGCTCGAATTTAATAAGATTGGGGCCGAAATAAATGCCTTCACGTCGCACGAGTCGACGGTCTATTATGCACGTGTGCTGGGCGAGTACCTTGATCGCGCCGTTGATCTGCTCAGTGATATGATGTATCCGCGCCTCTCGGAAAGCGAATTTGAGACGGAAAAAGAAGTCATCGTTAACGAGATTGCGCGTTACGAGGATCAGCCGTATAACAGGGCATATCGGCATATGGTGCAGAACTATTATGGCGAACATCCTTTAGCACATGATGTGCTTGGCACGCCAGAGAGTATTCGCGGCATGAAGGTTGGGCAGATGCGTGACTATTGGACGCGCCGCTATGCCGCCAACAATCTGATCCTGGCCGTGGCGGGCAAGTTCGATTGGCAACACATCGTAGACCTCGCCGAGCAGCATTGTGCCACTTGGCGCGTGGGTGACGCGGGCCGTGAGGTGACGGGGTATGAGCCTGCACGCCCTCTCAACGATATCCTGGTCGATACAAAGCTCAAGCAGCAGATTATGATTGTCTCGATGCCGACCGTTGATGTGCAACATCCCGATTATTATGCCGCGGTTTTGGGCAGCAGCATTCTCGGCGATAGCGATGGTTCACGCCTCTTCTGGAACATCTATCAGAAAGGGCTGGCGGAGTCTGCCAGCGCAGGCATCTGGGCGATGGAGGGCACGGGCATGTTTATCATGGATGCCAACACGACGCCCGAAGATGCTCCGCGTGTGCTCGGCATGCTGCGGGCCGAGTTGAGCAGTTTGTTGGATGATGGCATTTATGAGGATGAGTTGCGCCGCGCCAAGGATAAGTGGATTAGCGGTCTGGTGCTCGGTAGCGAGTCTACGTTTGCCCGTATGCGTGCTTTGGCAACCGATTGGGTGACGGAGGGTCGCTTGGTCAGTGTCGAGGAGGAGATTGAGCGTGTCGAGAAAATCACGAAGGAGGATGTGATGCGTGCTTTGCATCAGTTCCCCATGCGTGATAAGCAAGTTTTGACGACGCTTGGCCCCCTGAGTGAAGCGGAATTGCTCGCCTAGCCTCATAGCTAGCAAAGAGAGAATGCACAGATGGGGTACCGTGTTCGGTTGAAACAAACACGGTACTCCATCTGTTTTTATGTCAGGGTGATGGTGCCGCGAGTGCCGTCAACGGTGATCTGCTGGCCTGTTGTGATGTGTTCTATTGCCCCGGTCACACCCACGACTGCGGGTATGCCATATTCGCGGGCAACGATGGCACCATGCGACATCGGGCCACCCATTTCCATCACGAGGCCACTGGCGGTGAAGAACAGGGGTGTCCATCCTGGGTCGGTTGAGGGAGCGACGAGAATTTCGCCCGGCTCCAGACGAGCACCGGTTGGATCAAGCAGCACCCGCGCCTTTCCGCTCACTATGCCCCCTGAGGCAGGGGTACCCTTGAGGGTATCCGTGGTTGCATCGCCTTGTTCTCGTGTCATGACAGCTTCTGGCTCCGTGCCATCGGAGAGCATGATACGTGGGATATGCCGTCGCCCCAGCTCGCGTTCGTAGCTGACTTTGCGCTCGCGCACAAGGAGACGCATGTCCTGGCCTGCCAGTGCCGCATGGGTCTCCTTTAGGGTGATAAAGAAAATGTCTGTGGCAGCTTCTAGCCGTTGGCTCTGTGCCAACGCCTCTCCAATAGCGATAAGGCGGCGGCGTGTGCCCGCCATCAGCAGGACGATGTCGAACTTAGGTACCTCACGCAAGCCTGAAAGCTCACGTATGCGGTGCAGACAAAAGCTGGTGAGCTGACCACGAAGCCAGCCATGTTGTCGCGCACGCCGAATCAAGGTTTGCGTCATAGCTTCTGCTTCCTGGATGCTGCGCTGAAACTGGACATCGGGGGCGGTATTGGGATCGTTCAATTCCACATAGTTTGCCAACATGCCGAGCAGGTACGTCGGGTCTTCTGACCAGCGTGGTAGCCCCAGGTCGATTTCGGCCACTGCGCGATGGCCGTAGAGAGACAGGAAATCAGCTAATCCCTGCTGTAATAGTGGTGGTAAGCTCTTGGCTTGATATGCCTGTGCTAGTTGTGCAGGCCGCTTGCTCTGGAAAAGTGTGACGATGCTCGGTTCTGCATGCAGTCGTTGGGCCAGTTGCCAGAGCTTCAAGTCCATCTCTGTGGTTGGGTTATAGAGCAGTCCGCGTCGTACCACTTGAATTTCATCATCGGTTGCCAGCCCTTTCAGCAATCGTCTCGCGAGTGCTGGTAGGCCAAAGATCAGCACTACAATGGGTACGATGTTGAAAAAGAGATACGGAAATGTCGTCAGCAAGGTCTGTTCAATGCTTGCCAAAAGTTTGCGAGGTGCTGCATGGAATGTACACTGGCTCCATGAACGTATCTGACTTTGTACCTGATCTAGATGTGCTCGTGCCGCTTTGGGATCAAGTAATGCTTGCACCAGACGGAGTATTGGACGGGCACGGCTACGAACCAGCAAAGGTACTATTTTGCGTATGACGCTTCCTCGTGTCGTGTGGACGGGCGTGAGACGAGGATCTGAGGCGAGTTGCTGAAAGGCAGGACCCGAACGAGCTTCCATTTGGGCCATAGCTTGAAGCAGCAAGGGACGAAATAAGGTGCTGCGGAACATTGGCGTCACATCTATGAAGAGACGGTCTCCAGCATCCACTACAAACCCTGGGCCGAGTAGAATATCACGTGGCGGAAAGCCTGCTAATCTGGTACCTGCCGATGCTACGAGATGGAAAAAGGATGCTCCCATTGGCGTAAAGGGGCGGTAGACGCCCTGTGCAACATTGACGGAGAAGTAGATGCGCAGCTTCTCTTCTGAGGTAGGGGCAGTAGCTGGTAGAGGATAGAGGGTCGTAATTGGTCGCGCTTGCGTTAGCCAGAGCTTGCCCGTGTCGTCAATGGCCCATTCGGTATCCTGTGGTGCTCCAAAATGGGCTTCCACCTGTTTGCCCAATTGTGCCAGGGCTGTTATCTGCTCGTCAGTAAGACAGGGTGTTGTATCAATTTCGGCTAGCTGATGCTGTTCTGTACCACCAGTGGGCAAGGCGCGAATAAGCATGCGTTTCTCACTCAGGCGACGCTCGACGATCTCGCCGCTGTTGGTATTGACGACAAAGTGGTCAGGTGTGACGGCACCGGAGACGACCGCTTCGCCGAGACCGGGATTGGCGTCGATCACGGCTTGCTGTCGCCGACCCGTGAGGGGATTGGCAGTAAAGAGCACGCCCGCAACGGTTGCATTGACCATGCGTTGTACCACGACCGCTAGGCGAACGGTGTGGGTATCGATGCCGTTGCTGGCCCGATAGCTGACGGCGCGGTCATTCCACAGCGAAACCCAGCAGCACTGCACGGCGTCGAGCAGGGCATCGAAGCTGATAACGTTCAGGACGGTATCTTGTTGTCCGGCGAAACTGGCGAAGGGGAGGTCTTCGGCGGTGGCTGATGAGCGCACTGCTACCGCGAATGGAGCCGTATGAGTGAGTTGCTGATAGGTGTCTCGTAGCACGTCTACAAGGGATGGGGGTATGGTAATGGCGCGTAGGCGGTCCCGAATCAGGGCGGCATACTGCTGCAAGCGATTGATATCATCGGCCTGCGTTGTGGCGAGCTCGTGTAGGAGCTGTGCGATCTCGGCCTGCTGACTGGCGAGTTCGTATGCGGCTGTTGTAATGCAGAAACCGTCTGGTACAGGTAGCCCTGCCCTGATAAGTTCGCCTAAATTTGCTCCTTTGCCACCAACGAGCGGGAATGTACTCGCATCGATAGTGCTCAGAGGGAGTAGCAACGGGCTATTACGCAACTGAGTTTTTAGTTGGGGATTTATTTGATCTTGCGTGTTCATCTGCGTGCCTCCTTGCAGCGATGGCAAGTAGTTTACATTGTTGCAATGATAGCACAAATGCAAATAAATAACCATTCCTTTTAGCAATGTTTACAGAGTTGTGGGTATGCGGCCCTGTCTTTCAAGCGAGGTAATTGACCTATTTTCTGAGCGGCAGGATCATAGAAAAGATTGCTCCCCGACCTTTGCTGCTCTCCACCCAAATGCGCCCACCATGCCGCGCCATAATTTCACTTGAGATATATAATCCAATGCCAAGGCCGGGATAGGTTCGTTCCTCTTCCTGATCACTCACTCGGTAGAATCGCTCAAAAATTTTGTCTTGATGTTCCTTGTCAATGCCAATCCCGAAGTCCTGAATGCTCACGATTGCTTGATTGTGCTCGGTGGTCAAGCGCACAATAACCTTCTCTGCCAGTGGAGAATATTTGATGGCGTTGGTGAGCAGATTAATCAGCACTTGTGCAATCCGATCTCGATCCCCCATCACCTGGATCGGCTGCGCGTCCTCGAGGCAAAGTTGATGTGTCTGTGTCGTTTGCTGAAGATTCTCTACTGTTTCCTCAACCAGGGCATAGAGATCAAAGGCTTCATCGCGGAAGGTCAACTTGCCTGTTTGCATGCGAGAAATGTTGAGTAGTTCCGTGATGAGGTTCGTGACCCGAGTGAGTTGCCGATCCATTTTGGCAAGATAAACACGTGCCGATTCATCTCCCTGTTTGCGCAAATGCCGCTCAAGTATATAGATGAAGCCTTTCAAACTGGTGACTGGTGTTTTGAGCTCGTGACTCGCCATACTAATGAACTCGTCTTTGCGTCGCTCTGTTTGCATACGCTCAGTCACATCATGAATAATGATAATCACCAAAAGCAACTTGCCTTGTTCATTCAAGACTGGACGTGCCTTGCTGATTGACCAGTGCATGGACTGCGTTGTGGAATTACCTCGGTACCCGATTATGGCCTCGGCCTCCAGCTCTCCTGCCAGCACCCGTCGATGTGGCAGTTGCGGGAGGGGAAAAGGATGTCCGTGTTCATCACTGATCTCAAACTGCGCCATAATCGCATTTGGGGATGTTTCCAGCATGGCTTGGGCTGAGGAAAAGCCAGTCAAATGCGCCGCCGCTTCATTGGCGTAGATCATCTGGCTGTCTTGATTGTAGACGATTATCCCGTCTGCAATATTTTCGAAAATCACTTCTAGTTGCTGTTTAGACCGTCGTAATTCGTCTTCTAATTGCTTACGCTCGGTAATATCCCGTGCGATTTTGGCGGCACCAATAATCTTTCCCTGCTTGTCTTTCACCGGTGAGATACTCAATGACACAGCAATAGATGTGCCATCTTTTCTGACACGGACCGTTTCGTAATGCTCGATGCGCTCTCCCGCTCGTAGCCGCCGAAGGATCATCTCTTCCTCTTGCCGTAACGCAGGAGGAATGATCAGGGTGATAGGTCGGCCAATCGCTTCTTCGGCTGTATAGCCAAAGAGTTTTGTTGCGGCTGCATTCCAACTGGTGATGACGCTATCCAGCGTTTTACTGACAATAGCATCGTCTGAGGAAGAGACAATCGCTGCCAGAAGGTATTGAGTCTCTTCTGCCTGCCTGCGCTCTGTGATATCACGAAAGTTGAAGACAATCGTCCCGATGGTCGGATCTGCGAGCAAATTGGTGGCGGTATATTCGATCCATCGCCAAGACCCATCCTTATGACGAAAGCGTGTCTGATGGGCAGGCAAGCTGATGTTTGGCTGTTCACGGATGCTCTGAAAAAAGGCGATTCCGTCCTCAAGGTCATCGGGGTGGGTGAGTTCGGCTCCATTGAGTGTCATGTACTCTTCTGGTGTATAGCCAAGGACGCCCTGAATGGAAGGGCTAGCGTAGATGGCCTGACCATCTGCACCTGCCAAGATGACTGCGTCGTGGCTGTGGGCAAGTAATGTACTCAGCCATTTCTCGCTTCTCCTGAGTTCGGCTTGACTGGTACCTCGAGTGTTCGGCTTGTTCGCTGGTGTGGCCATCGTTGTCTATCCTCTATGCTATCGTCTGCTCTCATGCTTTACTATAGCATCCATTCCTCTCTCTCCACAACTGCACGAGACGTTCAGGACAGAGCATCAAAACCAATTCCACTTTTACCAGTCGTCGAACAGTCACCGACCTTTCCAAAATTTGACAAGAAGCGGGGAGTGTAGTATTATAACTAAGCCGACGCGGGGTGGAGCAGTGGTTAGCTCGTTGGGCTCATAACCCAAAGGCCGGAGGTTCGAATCCTTCCCCCGCTACTCAAGCCATTCCCCTTTTTCAAGCAAGGAAAGAGATTGGTGCGGGTGAATAGAAGGCACACAACACGACGCGGGATAGAGCAGTGGTTAGCTCGTCGGGCTCATAACCCGGAGGTCGCAGGTTCGAGTCCTGTTCCCGCTACTCCTCACTTTTGCGAAACGTCTCAAGTAGGTATAAAAGCCGCTTGAGGCGTTTTCTTGTTGCATGCATTTCCGCTTTTGTAGCAATTTTGTAGTAATGCTACCATCAGTTGCAACCCCAATTTATGAAAACACCTCTTTGTTGTATCCCTTCAAAGCATCTCAACCGTACTATATGAGGTAGAGGTTCACGAGGGATATTTTGATCAAGGAGATCAGACATTCTTCACGTTCCCGCGAACACGTGCTACACGTTCACAATTGTTGTTCCTTAGAAGAATTCTCTAAAAGGAGAGGAAGTCATGACAATAGCAACACTCGTCCTTGCCGCGGCTTTTAGCCCTACTGGTATCATCATTTGGCTTATTATTGGTTTGATTGCCGGATTTGTGGCGAGTCGCGTCATGGGTACCGGCGGCTACGGACTGATCGGGGATATCATTATTGGGATCATCGGTGCTTTTCTCGGTGGTCTGATCGCGAATCTGCTTATACCCGATGCCAATTTTGGTCTTATCGGTAGTATCATCGTTGCCATCATCGGGGCCTGTATTCTGATTGCCGTTTTACGCGCAGTTTCGCGTGGTGGTCGTCGTCGCTAAGGAAGAGATAGAACGCTAAAAAAGCGCAAAGCCTACTTGACAAAGAGCTAGTATGGTGTTATCATTCATACCCGTGGAGCCGAACATAAGAGGCTCCACGTGCGGTGGCGTAGCTCAGTCGGTAGAGCAAGGGACTCATAAGCCCTGTGTCACAGGTTCGATTCCTGTCGCCACTACTTCCGCTTATGAAGCCAATTGAGACATAGTACTTACATCTGTAAAAGTGCTATGTCTCTTTGTTTTTGGTGTCATCCCTCTGTTTGCAACCATCTCCACATAATACTTCTTCTGGTATACCACAGTTGCACCCTTCTTACTATTCAGCTGACTACCTCAACCCTCACTGTTTATGACGCGTTGTTTCGCGTGTAGCTTAGCGAAGAAACGATGCAATCAGGGTATCTCTATCTGTCGCACTATGTTGGTGCAGAAATTGTGTGATTGAGGTGATACGGTCGATAGAAGTGATTATAAAGTGTGATAGGAGAGGAGAGTCAGATGCAAAAGAGTAAGTCATATCGACCTGTACCCCCTGTGGTTTATGTGGTGCTAGTGCTACCATTCACATTATTGTTTCTGTTGTTCTTGATAGTAGTACTGGCAGTAGTCTTCAAGTTGCTATAGAGTGTCTTCGCGAAGCAAATTCAGCGCGTGGGATGAATAGGAAATAGAGGGCACGAATAAAGAAGCCATGTCCTGCCTGTGGCGTATTGACATTGACTACCGTATTGACCATTGGTGGAAAGTAGGGTTGTTGTGGTGGATAAGGGTAAGGGTAAGCTTGTTGCTGATATCCTTGTGGCGGTTGCGGTGGTGGGAACGGTTGCGGTGGTGGTCCTTGCCAGGGTTGCTTTGGCATAGGAGGAGGCTGATTGAAAGGCGAGCTTTGTGGCTGCCATGTGCCTTCTGGCGGTTGTTGTCTCTGAGGCTGATACGGGTCTTGATTCATACT
>JBBPYR010000308.1:0-5821 GCA_038199755.1 Ktedonobacterales bacterium
CACACCCCCAAAAACAACACCCCCGACAACCACACCATCCGTGTGTTTGCTGGGGGGGGATGTGTTAGTTGTAAACCCTTCCTTGGGGCCAAAACTGCCTTGGGTTTTCGCAACATATATTATTAAACCACCTCTCCTCTCCATTGACATAAAGATGAGCGATAGACTATATTTCTTAATAAGAGAGGAGATGTAAACTATGCAAAACTATAGGCAATTTATTACCTCAAATCCGAATATCTTGTTCGGAAAACCAACCATCAAAGATACACGCATCTCTGTTGAACAAATTCTCAACGATTTGTCCGGTGGGACAACTATCCAGCAACTCATCGAGGAGTATCCTCGCCTGAGTTATGAATCAATCTATGCAGCACTCGCATTTGCCGCCGACACCTTGCGTTCAGAGGTTGTTTATCCATTGGATCAAGCTGCATCATGATGATTTATGTTGATGAGAATGTACTATACTTTTCTATCAGAAGCTGCCATAGATATCCGTCGTCCACTCAAATAGAAGTACGTTTAGCTGCTTACAATACAGCAGCTAAACGTACTTCTACAGTTCCCTCAGAGCGTCTTTTGCTACCCACTGCGCGGCTTTAGAATCCATCTGCTTGATCGCCTTGGCCTGCTCTATAGCCAGTGTGCGAAGGTGGCTGTTGCGTTTGCCGATTTGTCGTAAAGCCCAGTTTACAGCTTTCTTCACAAAATTGCGTTCATCCACTGCGTACTGTTTGATCAGAGGGAAAAAAGGGAAAAAGGACTCGTCAGGTGCTTGTTTATCGTGAACCGCTAGCTCGGCCATCATGACAAAACCAGCACGACGTACAAACTCTTGTTCCCGATGCGGCCATTCCATAGCCTTTTGATAGGCAAAGGGGGTTTTGTCAAACAGATTTCCACATACCTGATCACACACATCCCACGCGTCAAAATCATTGACCCACTCCTCCATCTGTTGAAGAGAAACGAGGCGTGGCTCGTCAATCATTGACGCCAGTATCCTTGCCTCATGTATAGCAGAAAGCCACAATTCCTGAGCCAAAACGTGATCTTTCCCTAGCTCTTTCGCCAGTGTGCGCAGGACAGGGATGGATATCCCTAAAGCATGAGCAGGCCGACTACCAAATCTCGCCATGCCCTGTACCGCCTCAACATTTGCCTGTTGCTGCAAGATTGTGAGCACTTGATCTCGTGTCATAGCCAAAACGCTGCTCTCCTGCTCCATTCGCTTCTCGCCTAGTTTAGCACCGGCACCATCATACCGTGCGCCGCTGTCATGCCCAGATAGAGCACGGCGGCCAGACCGAAGTAGAGCAGGCTCAAGGTGATACGTGCGCTGACCGGCACATCGTAATAGGCCTTGCCTCCCACAGTAGAGGTATTGGTACCACGCGACCAGAGTTGCATAGCGGCCATCACCACGAATATTAGCAGCCAGAAAGAGAAGCTGCCATTCAGCCATGACCAGATTTGGAAGGCAAGCAAGGCGATGAAACCAAGAATCCACACACGGCGATCAATCGCAGCCAGCACGCGCCCACCATCGAAAGGCACAATAGGAATAAGGTTGATCAGATTCATGAAGAAGCCGAAGTAGGCCAGCGGTGCCCATATTTCGTTGGCAAGCGGCATGCGTGCGATAAGCAAACACACGGATGAGGCGATGGCACCCGCAACTGGACCAGCGATGCCAACCTCTGCTTCGTCGCGTGCATTCTGTGGCATCTGCTTCATGGACACGGCAGCACCCAGCATGGGAATGAAAATCATGTTCCCGACGGGTATGCCTTTGAGCTTCATCACGATGGCATGCCCCATCTCATGCAGGAACAGCAAGGCCACCAGCCCGATTGCGAAGGGCCAGCCCAGGAAGAACGAATAGACAGCAATGGAGATCAGAGCCGTGATGCCTGCTAAACCAAATTTGAACAGAAACACGAACCCTTGCAGTTTAAGCAAGAGCGCACCAATGGTAGCACCGATGCCGCCTAGACCAGCTAGGCCACGGCGTCGCTTTCCGCCAGCAGGGATTTCGCTACTACCGCGTTCCGCAGAATCACGCTGCTCCACACCAACGTCGTTTGTATAGCCCTCTACCGTCGCAGGGCCACGATATTCACTCAATGCAGCCTGGTTGTATTCGTATGGTTGCGCACCATTCCCATTCCCATAAGCGGCATAGGGTTCATCGTGGGCATAGGGATCATGATAGTCGGTAGAGTCAAGTGGCTGTACAGGCTGGGCAGAATAAGGCGCGTCTGGTGCAGGTGGAGCAGATGGAGACTCTGGCGACGCCGCTGCGCCTTGTTGTTGATAATATTGAGGGTGCGAGTAGTCTACATGGTCTGTTCCATAATAGTATTTTGATGGCAAACTCACCTCGCCATATTCGGAAAATTCATCAGGGTCGCGATACACAAGAAGCCTCGATTCTGCCAGTTAACCAGAAAACAGTCACCACTATCTTAACACATATATATACGTTGCAACGTAGCATGTAGTTTGGATATTCCTTCAGGCCTCCCAACTCACAACGGCAGGTTAAAGATCGTTGTCACCAGCAACAGCAGCACTAGAGCGGTGATGACCACAACCGTCGCCCACGAGATGATATTAGAAACGGGATCATTGACGTACCGTCCCATCAAACGCCGATTGTTTACCAACAGAATAATAAACACCAGCAGCACGGGTAACATGGCAGCGTTCAAATCCTGTAGGACGACCAGCACCTGAATAATCGGCAAACCAGGAATGATAGCAATCAGCACACCAAGAATGAGCAGGCCAGTAAAAATGCTCTGAAAGACTGGAGCCTCGCTAAAACTGCGTGAGACACCGCGTTCAAAACCAAAGGCCTCACAAATGCCATACGATGTTGAGAGTGGCAGCACAGCCGCCGCCAGCAGGGAAGCCCCAAAGAGGCCAACGCCAAATAGGACAGACGCGTAGTTCCCTGCAAATGAGCGCAATGCGCTTGCCGCATCAATAGCGTTACTAATTGGTTTACCCGTCGCACCGCTAGCAATAATGACAAAACAGGCAATCAACACCGCGAAGATTGTCCCTGCATACAGTTCAACTTTCTCGTAGCCATACTCAGCGGCACTAATGCCTTTGTCCGCGACGGATGATTGCACAAAAAACTGCATGTAGGGGCTAATCGTCGTGCCAACCAGCGATACAGCAAGCAACAAGTAGCCGCCCATATAGGCCGTATTGCCACTTACCTGTGGGGCAATCAATTGATGTCCAACAAGCCCCCAATCGGGATGTGCGGCGAACGCGGCAGGGATATAGGCGAGAAAGCCCAATGACATAATGAGAAATATCTTCTCAACCCGTCTATAAGAGCCTTTTGTAACTAAAAACCAGAGGATAATACCAGATAGCGGTACAATAACATAGACCAGTGGAGAGTTCGTGTCATTCGCCAGCACCTGCACGCTTGCCTTGATGCCGAGAAATTCGGAAACGGTCACACCTGTATTGGCAATCAGTAAAGCCAGCATTGCCAGTACGGTCCAGCGCACCCCAAACTGCTCGCGGATAAGGTCGGCCAGTCCTTTTCCAGTGATGGCTCCCATGCGGGAACACATCTCTTGCACAATCACGAGACAAAAACCCGCGATCACTAATGCCCACAAGAGATTATAATGGTATGAGCCGCCCGCCTGCGAGAATGTGGCAATCCCGCCCGCATCATTGCCAGCATTGGCGGCGATGAGGCCGGGACCCAGGATCGTCAGCAGTTTCAGCACAGGCGAGGAACGGCTGAGACGAAAACGAGACCGCCCTTGTCGTTTGCGCTCGGAGCGGTCTTTTTTCGTTGGTTGTTTGGCTGTATCTTGTGTCGTATCCATAGACGCACACACAGGGAAGACAAGCTTCTCGTCTGCCTTCCCTGGCCTTCCTATTCGATGGTCATTTCCCGCCCTGATACTATCACTCTACACTCAAGATTACAAGAGGCAAGAGCTAATTTGGCTGGATGGTACCTTCAAGGAAGCGCCTGAGCAGGTTGAGTGCGGCCAGCACTGAATAGCGTTTGTTGTCTTCGCGGCTGGCACGCCATCCTGGTCCTTTGCCCGTCACTAGGCCAATTGGCCCCTCAATGGCAAAGTAGATAGTCCCAACGGGTTTGCCCTCTTGCAGAGTGGGACCTGCCACGCCGGTGATGCCCAGGCCAAAGTCTGCCCCCAACTGCTTCTTCACAGCATGGGCCATCGCACGCGCCGTTTGCTCGCTGACCGCTCCGTACTGCTCCAGAATTTCACGCGGCACGCCCATCTGCGCCTTCAAGTCGGTGCTATAGGTCACGAGGCCACCAATAAAATAATCGGAGCTATTGGCCACATTCGTAATCGTGTGCGATAGCAAACCGCCTGTGAGCGACTCCATTACGGCCAGCGTCTGCCCTCGTTCCCGCAGCAGTTTTCCAACCACGCTTTCCAGGGTATCTTTATCTACGCCAAAGACGGTCTGTCCGAGCAATTGGCGCGCCTGTGCTTCGGTCGCTGCCACCTGCTGCTCTGCCTCTGCCCTTGTGCTAGCCTTTGCCGTGATACGCACATCGATAGCATCGGTCTTGGCATAGGTCGCTATGGTAGGATTGGTGTTGTGAATAAGCTCCCCAAGCCGTTCCTCGACCCACGATTCACCCATACCGGATACACGCAGGATGCGCGTAAAGATCATGCCGCCAGTGTGCGGACTCAGCCGAGGAAGCACCTCATTCTCCCACATGCGATACATCTCACGTGGCACCCCTGGCATGGCTACGATGATACGCCCATCCTTTTCTACCCACCAACCTGGGGCGGTGCCAACCGGATTGGGAATACTTTGTGCCGATGGAATGAGCGTCGCCTGCTTAATGTTGCGTTCAGGCATGGTGCCCCCCATATGCGTAAACATTTCACGCAGGTGCGCCTCTAGCTGCGGATCCACCTGCATGGTTTCGCCCATCAGGGCACTGATCGACTCACGCGCCAAGTCATCCTCGGTCGGGCCCAAGCCGCCTGTCATGATGATAAGGTCAGAGCGTTGCCATGCCCGCTGCAAAGCATCGACGATGCGCCCCTGGTTATCGCCCACCTGAGAGACGAAGAAAAGGTCGATACCTAACCCTGGCAAGCTCTGTGCTAGATAGGTCGCGTTGGTATCGGTGATCTGCCCTAACAACAATTCGGTTCCACAAGAAAGTATTTCGGCGCGCATGTATCCTCCAACAACAGAAAATATACCTATTTCTGGCCATTACTATTAGCCTATTGCACCTTTCGGTCCACAGCCTTATGATACCATATCATGGACATAATCAACATGTTGTGTTCACTACATTAGAAAATCAATATGTTGTGCCAAAAGCCTTGTAATTCACGTTCATTCCGAGTATACTGACTTTCGGAAGAGAAAACACCCGTTCTATTGGCGAAAACCCATGTACGCCAAAGGCGTATTTGATCTCGTCGTTCATCGTAGGTTCGTTCTAGTAAGTTAAGGAGTCAACGCAGGATGTCAGAGCAGAAGTCGTCATCCGCACAGCCCCAGAGTGCTGTTGAGATACAATTACACACCTCCCAGACCAATGAGGCACCCGAGGCACAGCAAGCGCAGGAGACCCATTTAGAGGGCATTCGCCAGAAGGTATTCATGGATCGCTATTCTCTCAAGGACCCCTCTGGCCAGCCGCTGGAATTTCATCCCGAGCAATTGTGGGCGCGTGTCGCACGTGGCATCGCAGAAGTGGAGCAGACGGAGGAGAAGCGTGCCTACTGGCAACAGCGCTTCTACGAGGCCCTTTCCGCTTTCC
>JBBPYR010000309.1:0-12948 GCA_038199755.1 Ktedonobacterales bacterium
CACAAAACTCCTTTTTCCTGTATTGCGGGTGCTTCCGCCGGCAGCACGCGCCAAACAGCAACTGAGAGATAAAATCTTAAAGCAAAATTTCAACCAGCTTGCGGGCGGTGTGCAGCCACTCTTCGGGCGTCTCGTCGGGAATAGAGCAGCCATTCGCCAGAATCAGGCGGTGCCCCTTCGTTTGGGTGACTGCCGACATAATCTCATTCTCAAGCTCGTTCTCGCCGCCGTGTGTCAGCGAACCGCGTTCCCACAGGCCACCCATCAGACACTTGTCGGTCATGGTCAGTGCCTCGCTCAGGCTGGGGCTTGTCAGACGGTCGCTCCAACTGAGCACGGAAACGGGATAATCCGTGAAGCTATCGAAATGAATCTCTTCGTCGGTCTGGTTGGGTTCGGCGTGAATATGAACAACATTCAGCCAACCGTTCTTCGCACCCTCAAGGGCTTGCAAATCATAGGGGCGACCAAAACGCGCATATTCTTCACGCGTGAAATCAGCACTTGTGGCACCCATGCAGGAGAAGAAGATGCCGCTTGCCCCCGCTTCAATCGCCGCAGCCATATGATCGTGCAGATTAGCGGCGACGATTGCCAGCCCTTGCTCAAATGACGCGGGATCGCGCCGTGCCTCCGCCTCCGCTTGTGCCATCCCCCCTGCCCCGCTCCCACCCAGGCCCATGTAGCGCACAAGATAGGTCAGTGGACTAAAAAGCGTCAGGATCAGCGGATAGTCAGGACCAAGCTGAGATCGTAACGAGCGAATACAGATCAGCTGCTCCTGAAATGCCGGAGTCTCTGGCCCCAGCCGTGGCAGCGAACGCCATTCGCTCGCATCAGTGATGGGTGTCGTCGGTGTCGGATATGGCAGGTCGGGCATGATTTTGACGATATCCAGCCGAAACTTCTTATAAAAAAAGTCCAGCGTTGCCTGTGCCAACTCCTCTCCTGTGCGTACATACTTAAAATGGTGCCAGAAGATAAACGGCACACGATCAACCTGCTCTCCGCGTACGGCGGCATGGACGCGCTCACTTGCACTCATCGCTTCTGTCATAGTCGCTGCTCCCTTATGCTCAAATGGTTATTATTGTTGTTGTTCTTCTATCGTTGGCGGTTGTAGAGATACGGGACCAAGCCCCTGCTCATAGCGCGTGCGGTCATATTCAGCCTGTTCCGCAGAGCGTTTCACCATTGCCTCGTCTACGAAACGCCCAACGATGGCACCGAGTATCGCACCGCCTGTCAGTACCGCAACCTTCAAAAGCGTTGTACCAAATTTTCCCATTGTCTTCCTCTCTTCTCTAACGAATAATTGCTGTATAGTATACGTTAAAATGCTAAGAGAAGTTGATATATATTTTTTACCCCATATGGGTTATTTCTTGCAAAAAAGAGAATGTTGTCATACTCCTGTGCTAAAATAGAGTACTACATTTTTACTATTTGTGACGATAGTAAGTAATAAGAAATACTAACCCTTCATTACTTCTTAGTTCAGGGGGTGTTGTAGATGGATACCTTGCGACGCCGTATCAAGGTGGCTCGTGGTGAGCTTCTGGCAGATAGCGTCCTGCGCAATGCGAATCTCGTGAATGTCTGTAGCGGTGAGTGCTATCAAGCCGACGTAGCCATCGTAGATGGGATTATTGTTGGCATCAGTGAACTGGGTGCTGGGGGTGAAGACAAAAAATATCAAGGGCGTGAAGAGTGCGATCTCCAGGGTCGCTGGCTGGCACCGGGGCTCATCGATGGGCACATGCATATCGAAAGTACCATGCTGACACTGCCTGAATTCGCCCGCATTGTCATACCACGTGGCATAACAGCGGTCATGCTCGATCCGCACGAGTTCGCGAACGTCCTCGGCATTGCGGGCATTCGTTACGTGCTTGATGCGGGGCATGCTTTGCCACTTACGTCCTATATCATGCTTTCCTCATGTGTGCCCGCCTCCGCCTATGAAAGCCCTTATCGTGTTCTGACCGCAGAAGACCTGCTGCCCCTGCTCTCAGAAGAGCGCGTGCTAGGGCTGGCAGAGATGATGAACATGCCCGGTGTGCTGCAAGGTGATGAGCAAGTGCTAGCGAAGATTGTCGCCACACTACAACGGGGCCTCGTTGTAGATGGACATGCACCCGGCCTATCCGCTACCGATCTGTGCGCTTATGCCGTTGCCGGAGTAATGTCCGATCATGAATGTACGACACTCGCAGAGGCACGCCAGCGCATCCGTCTCGGCATGTGGCTCATGATACGCGAAGGCTCGGCGGCCCGTAATCTCGAAACCCTGCTACCGCTCATACAAGAACTCCATCCTCCGCGCGCGTTTTTTGTGACCGATGACCGCGACCCACAGGACCTCACGACGCGGGGCCATATCGACTCCATGGTGCGACGCGCCATCGAATTGGGATTAGACCCCGTTGAGGCAATCCGCCTAGCTTCTTACAATACCGCCCAATATTTCCGTTTATATAATCGTGGTGCCATTGCGCCCGGTTGTGTAGCAGATATGGCCGTGCTCGACGATCTACGCACCTTCAAAGTTGAGTCGGTATACAAAGATGGCGTGCTGGTTGCTCAGGGCAGTAAGCTGCTTGTTGATATTCCTCATGCTGCACTTCATCAGAGTGCTGAGGTCACTGGAACGGTGCATATTGGTACCATTACAGAGGCCGACCTGCGTATTACAGGAGAGCCTGGTCTTGTCGCGGTCATAGGCATAGAGCCGGGGCAAATCACCACAAAACACCTGCAAGAAGAGGCACCCATCAAGAATGGCGAAATTGTCGCCGCTCCTGAACGTGACCTCCTCAAACTAGTCGTGCTTGAACGTCATCACGCTACCGGACACGTGGGACTGGGTCTCGTCAAGGGCTTTGGCCTCAAGCAAGGCGCCCTCGCCTCCAGTGTCGCGCATGATGCCCATAATCTTGTGATCGCGGGTGCCAATGATCGTGATATTCTGCGTGCCGCGCAAGTATTGCGGGAAATGGGCGGTGGCTTTGCCTGCGTCGTAGATGGCGAGGTGCGCGCCAGCGTCCCACTGCCGATTGCTGGCTTGGTTTCGCCGCTCCCAGCTGCTGAACTGGTGCAGCAATTACGCACCCTGGACGCCGTAGCCGCCGAACTAGGCTGCACCCTGGAGCACCCATGCATGACACTGAGTTTCCTCTCGTTGTCTGTTATTCCTTCCTTGAAACTCACAGATCAAGGACTCATAGATGTAGAAACATTTACACTGGTACCGTTACAGACCCTACAAAGGTAATTTTTTATTCATGCTATTGAAACTCGCAGAGTATCATTGGGCCGAGCGTATCGACGACGCACTATTGCTGTTAGCTCGCCTGGATACAAAAACAGTGCCTTTGGCTGGTGGCACCTATTTACTCGGCTTGCACGATGAAAGCATCCAGGCCGTAGTAGACTTGCGTGACCTGGACTTGGCCTATGTGTCAGAAGATGGACAGGGTATGCATATCGGAGCCATGACAACCCTCCAACAGATGGCGGACGCCCCTGCCTTACAAGCATTGGCGCGTGGCCTCCTTGCCCGTGCCGCCGAGGTCTCCTCATCATCGCGCCTGCTTCGCAACTGCGCCACCATTGGTGGCACCTTGGGAGCTGGTAGTGCCTCGCAAGCTGACGTGTTGACCGCCCTGGCCGCTATGGACGCCTGGGCGACCGTTCGCTCTAGTTCAAGAACACAGGTAAATTTAACAGGTGCCTCTGAACGTAGCTCTGGCATTGTCTTCAAAGGGAAGCAAGAACGACGCCTCTCCTGTAGCTCATTGCACACGGATAAGCGGCCCAACGAGCTTATCATTGAGGTCGTCGTACCGCGCCCAGCCTTGAGCTGCGGTACCTCTTTAGAGCGCATTGCACGTACCGCCAACGATGTTGCTCTGCTCAACTGTGTCGCCCTTGTCGAGGTCGAAGATGGCCTTTATCGTAAGGTGCGTTTAGCCTTTGGCGGCTTGAATATGGAACCGCTGCGTATGCACAATCTTGAAAAGCAACTCGAAGGACAACCTGTCTTAAATATCCGTGACCGCGAAAATGTGCAATCCTTCGTCGCTCTACTGAGAAAAGGTATGAGCGAGTTTGTGCCAGCGAGTGATGTGCTTGCCACAAATAGCTATCGGCGTGTCACAGGTGCTAGTATGGCGTATCGCGCACTTGAAGCAGCAACCAGCGTATCGCACGGACACAGTGTGGTGTCACCCAGTGAACAACAGGCCAGTGCAATGAAAGGCGAACGGTAGAGATGGAACTCGAACTACGGATAAATGGTGTGGTGGAGAGTCTGGATATAGCTCCCAACGAATCATTACTTACGCTTTTACATCAGCAAGGCTATTATAGCGTCAAGCATGGCTGCGAGACGGGCGAATGTGGAGCCTGCACGGTCCTCGTGGATGGCATAGCGCGCCCAAGCTGTGTGATGCTCGCAGCCCAAGCTGGTGGTTGTACCTTGACCACCGTTGAATATCTCGGCAATGCACGCAAACTGCATCCCTTACAAGACGCATTTGCTGAGGTGGGTGCCATCCAATGCGGCTTTTGCACGCCCGGTATGCTGCTCTCTGCCTACGCATTGTTACAGCGCAACCCACAACCAGACGAACAAGCTGTGCGTGATGCATTATCGGGCAATCTCTGTCGTTGCACCGGCTACGCAAAACCCGTACAGGCCGTGCTACGTGCCGCCGCCATACTGCGTGGAGAGACGGTAAACCCGCTCACCTATGACAGCGTGCAACGCCACGAAGAGCAACTCACCAATGTAGCAGGCAACACGGCAAAATTTGCCACTGTGACAAGTCCAATGACCCCCGTAGGTGCCTCTGGCGGGTCTGGCAGGCACGCATTTCAAGTGGTCGGCAACTCCTTGCATGGTCCTGCCGCAATCAAACTGGCAACCGGCAAAGCCGCCTTCACCGAAGATGTTATGCTGGCAAAAGGTCTGCACGCCCGTATTCTCACCAGCCCGCATGCTCATGCTCTTATCCGCTCAATCGATATCACGGCAGCGAAGGCCCTACCAGGAGTACATGCTGTCTTGACCTATCAAGATGTGCCGCGCGTCCTCTATTCGAGCGTCGAGCGTTCAACTCCTGGTGGTGGACTGCGCGATCAGTACTGTCTGGATTATACAGTGCGCTATGTTGGAGATCGCGTAGCTGCCATAGCCGCAGAAACAGCAGAGATCGCAGAGCAGGCACTCCGCTTAATCGAGGTCGAATATAGGCAGCTTCCCGCCATTTTTGACACGCGCCAAGCGTTAGAGCCGAACGCGCCCCAACTGCATCAAGAGGGCGAAGGCATCTCCGAGCCGACGCGCAACCTCGCCGCCCGTATTCGTATTGAACGCGGCGATGTCGAACGCGCCTTCGCGTCCGCTGATCTCATCGTCGAGGGCGAGTATGTGCTTCCCCAGACGCAAGCGGCCCCGCTCGAAAATCATAGCGTCGTCAGCTACTTCGATGAGGATGACGCCCTTGTCATTCGCACAGGCACACAGAGTCCACATCACGTGCAGCGCACAGTGGCCCAGGTGCTTGGCATTCCTCCCAGGCGTATCAAGGTGCTGAAGACCAATGCGGGCGGTGATTTTGGCGCGAAACAAGAGGTTGTGCTTGAGGATATCTGTGCCTTGCTGACCGTTGCCACGAATCGGCCTGTCACCTTGACCTATTCACGCCAGGAAGAACTGCGTAGCCGTGTGCGTCATGCACATGTGGTGCGTATGAAAACAGCTGTAAAAAGAGATGGCACCATTCTTGCCAATCAATTGATCGTGCTAGCAAATACCGGTGCCTATGGTACGCATCCTCTTACCAATGGCGGCACAACAACAGCAGAAGTGTTAGAGCTCTACCCCTGTGCCAATATTCGCTTTGCCGCCGATGTACTCTACACAAACCTGCCACCCGCAGCCGTTACCGCTGGCTACGAGATGGCACAGGTCGCCTTTGCCCTCGAATGCCACATGGACGAAATCGCCAAACAGTGTGGCGTGGATGCTCTGGCATTACGCCGCAAAAATTGGCTTAAGGCGGGTAGCCAACGTGTGCTTGCGGAGACACCGTCAGGGTTTGCCAGCTGTGGCTTGTCGCAGTGCTTGCAGGTGGTAGAAGAGCGTTTGCAATGGAACGCCAAACGTACCCATCATAATGGTAATGGACGTTATCTGCGTGGCGTGGGTGTTGCGCTCTCGCTCTATACGCCGGGCGTCAGCGGTGCCACGAGTGGAGCGTTTATCAAGCTTAACGAAGACGGCTCATTTGATCTCTCTATTGGCAACGGTGGCACGAGCGATACGCAAACCATGCTCACGCAAATGGCAGCCGAAATACTAGGTGTCGCGCTCGGCGATGTTCTATTGCATATAGGCGCGACCGATAGTAGTCCAGCTGAGATCGCCACGAGTAGCTCGGCTACCCTCTACACTAGTGGTGGAGCTGTGGTTAGGGCAGCTGAGCAGATACGGCGGCAGGTGCTTGTGGTGGCTGGTCGTATGCTCAACACTCTGCCAGAAGCACTCAGCATACAGGCTGGCATTGTTAGTGCGCCGAGCAAGAAGAGTATCAGCATTGCCCAGATCGCGCAATACGCACTCCGTGCGGAGCAGCACCAAATCATGACGACCATCACCTGGAAAAGCCAACTCCCACCCACCTCCTTTGCCGCGCAAGGGGTCGAGGTCGAGGTCGATACAGAAACGGGCATGTTGCGTGTACTCAAGACGATCTGTGCTGTTGATGGTGGCCAATTCATCAATCCCATGTTAAGCGAGGGCCAAATTCAAGGGAGTATAGCCCAGGCACTGGGCGCGGGTATCTTTGAAGAAGTCCTCTATGACCAGAAGGGCACCCCACTGACAAAGAGCTTCAGAGACTACCACATCTATAATGCCCTGGATATGCCTGAGATGCACACCACCTTGATCGAGACAAGCGATTCATCAGTGCCTTTTGGAACCAAGTCCGTCAGCGAAGTCGTCTTTAATGGCATAGCACCAGCAGTAGCCAACGCGGTAGCCAACGCCCTCGGCACCCGCATCCGTCACCTCCCCATGACACCCGAACGTATCCTGCGCGCCATCCATGCTCAAAATAAAAAATAAGAGTATGTAAAAAAGAGCTTTCTATGCGCGTGCGCACATAGAAAGCTCTTTTTTACATACTCTTAACCTTTCTCTTCAACAATACGCGTAAGAACCGCGTTTATTGGAAGTGAAAGGATGAGCAAGCACCACACCTGAAAAATACTATAAATATGCTTCTGCTTCTTTACGATCTATTTGCCCTTTGATTACCCAATCTTAATACTCTTTTTGTAAACTTACGAATATACAGCCCTGAGCTCCCAGGAGAATATATGGAATTGGAACGTAAAATTATATTACCCCGACCCAAAGCGGACGATACCCATGTTACTCGTGCCACCCGTGTGAGCTATCCCTTACAATGGCATCTACGGCGTTGGTTTGCGACTGGACAAGCATATCTCTATCTACTACCAGCGTTCATTATTTTAGGGATTTTTGCCTACGCACCGTCCATCTTTGTCTTTTACATGAGCTTGTTTCGCTGGAATTTTCTCAATCATGGCGTGCAGCCCTTTATCGGTCTGGGCAATTATCAGTTCTTGCTACAAGATAGCAACTTTTGGCAATCACTCCAGGTAACTATTGTCTATGTGGTTGCCTCAGTGCCCTTGCACCTGTTCATCTCGCTCTTCCTCGCCATTTTATTAATGTCGGGCATCAAAGCGAAAGCCTTCTGGCGACTGGCAATCTTTACGCCGTTCATTACGCCGCTTGTCGCCACCACCACCATCTGGTACTGGATGTTTGACAACTATCACGGCTTCTTTAATGGCGTGTTGCGCCTGTTGCATCTTGCCCCTATCGATTGGCTCGGCGATCCCCATTGGACGCTTGCCAGCATTATCTTTTACACCACGTGGAAGTCGGTCGGCTTTAGTGTCGTCATCTTCATGGCTGGCCTGAGCAATCTCTCGCCCGCTCTGTCAGAGGCGGCGCGCGTTGATGGGGCCAACGCGTGGCAGGTATTCAGACATATTACCTGGCCGTTGCTGCTACCTGTGACGCTTGTGGTCACACTGCTCAGCACCATCGACTCGTTTAAGATGTTTCAACCTGTGTTTCTCTTCGTCGGTGCAGGTGGGGGTGCTCTCAATTCAGCGCGTACGCTCGGCCTCTATCTCTTCTCTGAGGCTTTTTCGACCAACTCGCATGATGGGCTGGGAGCCGCCATTTCAGTCGTGATTTTCTTATTGGTGTTCACCGTATCGGTCGCGCAGTTTGGTCTGACACGGCGCAATGCGGAGACCGTATCGTAACGAGTAGCGAGGGAGCAGTCAATGTCAACTCTACCTGTACGACCAGCATCTTCTCACCAATTTTCGCGCTTGCAGACGCGCATGTTCGTTGTCTTGCGCTATGTCGCGGTGAGCGTTGCCGCAATCGTCGCCCTTTTTCCGCTCTATTGGATGTTTGTTACCTCTCTGTTGACAACACACGATGCGTTTGCCACTATCCCACGTTTCGTGCCGGACTGGGATTGGTCAAATTATGCCCGCGCCTGGAGCATGGCACCGTGGTTGCAATACTTTGTGAATACCATTTTTATCGCAGTCTGCACCGTAATCCTTGTGCTGGTGACTTCTCTCTTAGCCGCCTATGCCTTTGGCACTATGAAGTTCCCCGGTCGGCAAGCGTTGTTCTTGGCTATCCTGGCCTTGGTGATGATTCCTGGTGAAGCAACCCTGATCCCCAGCTACTTGATCGTTTCGCTCTTTGGCTGGATTGATACCTATCATGTACAAATCATCCCTTTTAGCGTCAGTATATCCGGCATTTTTCTCATTCGCCAATTCTTTCTTGCCTTGCCGCCCTCACTATGGGAGGCAGCTCAGATTGATGGCTGCTCGCGTTTTCGCTATTTGTGGAGCGTGGCGGCTCCTCTGGCTCGTCCCGCTTTAGCGGTTGTGGCCTTACAAGTATTCATTGGCACCTGGAATGCCTTTCTCTGGCCCTACCTCGTCACCAACTCTGACAGTGTCCGTACCATCGAGGTTGGCTTACAGGCCTTTACCTCTGCCGATGGCACCGATCCGACTGGCTTGGCTGCCGCTGCTGCCTTTACTACCTTGCCTATCCTGGTGGTGTTCCTGATCGCGCAACGGCAGTTTATCGAGGGTATTTCCGCGGGAAGTACCAAGGGATAGCGGGGATAGTAGGGAGCGTGGGGAGCGTGTAAAACATGGTCTTTGCCAGTTTCCACTGGTCAGGCGGCAATTGTGTTCGCCTGAATGTGTACATATATATTGTTTATTGGCACTTATCTTCAATGAAAAAGGGAAGGTATCTTATGCGTCGCACCTGGTCTACTGTGACCTCTGTTATCGCACTGCTGACGATTCTCCTACTCTCTGCCTGCGGTGGCGCGGCTTCGAGCGGCTCCACCACGGGGAAGAGCAGCACTGGTAGTCTTGATCCCAATAAGAAGTATGCTATTAGCTTCTGGGAAGCCTTTGCTACTGGCGCGAACAAGACCTCTTTGCAGAGCCTGACCAAAGAGTACATGCAGGCTCATCCAAATGTCACCGTCACGCTGCAAGCATATGACTCATATGCAACCCTCAAGACAAAGCTGACCGCCGCCATTGCCGCGGGCAAACCACCAACCATCTCGCAGGTGTACGAGAACTGGGCTACTCAATATCAGCAGAACAACGCCATTGTTTCGCTGCAACCATTCATTAGTAGTAAGAATGGTCTGAGCCAGAGTGACCTGTCCGACTTTTATCCTTCGCTGTTGAAGGATGGTCAAATCAACGGCACGCAGTACATGTTGCCCTTCAATAAAAGCGACCTTGTGATGTACTACAACGCTGATGCCTTGCAGAAACTGGGTCTGGCCGCTCCCGCCACACTGCAAGACTTCGAGAGTGACCTGACCAAGGCCACCAAAAGCGATGGTTCACAATGGGGTCTCTCCTTGACACCAAGTGTTGATGAGTGGGAAATCTTGTACAAAGCCTTGGGCGGTGGCAACTTTGTCTCCAACGATGGCAAAACCGTAGAATTTGCGAACACCACTAATGCGAAATTCGCCAAGCAAGCTTTGTCCGAGTTCGCTCCCCTCGTCAAGACGGGCGCGGTCCATCTGACTAAGGGCTTTAACTGGCAGAACGATTTTGCCTCTGGCAAGTCTCTGTTTGCCCTCAGCACTATCGCCAGCTATCCCTTCATCAAGACCGCTGTTAGCAACGCGTTCCAGGTCTCCGAAGTGCCCGTTCCAGCTGGTCCTGCTGGTCAGTTCACCGTCTTGTACGGCACCAATCTCGTTCTCTTCTCCGGTGCCAATACCGATGAGCAGACCGCTGGTTGGGATTACATGAAGTTCTTGACGAGCACCAAGACCAACGTTTCTTTTGTCCAGCAAACGGGCTACATGCCTGTGCGCCAATCGGCATTTAACGATGCCACCTTGCAGAGTTACTACGCGAAGACGCCCGCCCGTAAAGCTGGCCCACAATCGCTCAGCTTTGCCTTCGTCGACTCTATCGTACCGGCCTGGGATCAGTGCCGCAACATCATCGATAACAGCTATGCCAGCGTGCTTGCTGGTCAGAGCACTGCCGATGTTGAATTTGGCAAAATGGCCCAGTCCTGTACCTCCGCCCTGACGCAAGGCTAAGCCTCGGTTCAGCACGAGAACACACAAAACCAACAAGCTTTTGCTCGTTGGTTTTGTGTGTTCTCGTGCTGAACCCTTTATAACAAACCGCGCAGTTTCGCCCGCGTATAGGCTACGATCGTGAACTCATCATCAATTGTGCCATCACGCAGCATATTCTCAAATTCCGCAATCGAAACCACGAGCAGTTCGCTGATCCCCTCGTGCAGATCGGCCACACCATACGCCGAAATCTCCACATAGAAGAACTCGTTGTATTCAGAGGTTCCACCCGTGTTGGGGTACGCAAAGCCGAGCGAAAGCACCTTTGTGATCGTTGCCCCTGTCTCCTCCATCAACTCCCGGCGCGCATTCTCCTCGTTTGACTGTCCCGACTCGCCAAAGCCACGCGGCACCTCAATATGCCATTTCCTGGTTGCATGACGAAAATGCTTGGTCAGTAGCACCTGCCCCTGATACACGGGCAGCGTAATCACCCCTTGCGCGCTATCATCATCCACCAGACGAAAATACGTCCAGCGTTTGCCGTCAGCAAAGCGGACAGCATCGCGTAGCACCAGCAAATAGTTATCCTGATACACCACTCCCACATCGCCCCACGCGGTCGGGAGCCCGTGTGCTTGATAATACTGGTGAGCCAGCCCTTCTATCTCGCGTATCTCCTGCTCGTCCAGCAACACAGTAATTTCCGCCCCCTCTGGATTTGCGAACATCTCTGGATGCTTACGCACCAGAGCGAAATAATGCTCTAAATCGGCCATGCGTCTCCTTTCGCGCTCTCTTACAAATGGTCTTGCTCGTTAATCGTAGGTGTTGCCACATCTTTGAGAGGCCCACGAGTGTATTCTTTAACAAACAAATGAGCTCTGAATTGCTTTATGATTTCTTTCCACTGGTTCTGAGCATCGACCATTTTCCCTTGCATAAGATCGATGCTTGAGAAGAGATCAGCTTGGGCGCGTGATCTACTTCTATCACCTATAGTGAGTTTCATCGCGAGTGGGGCGCTTCCACTAGCAGAACCCATCCCAACCTCGCCTTCTTCAGCATAAAACGTTCCTTCGTTATTCCAAATCACCTTCAGAGAAGCACCGCCAACTGTAACAAGCACCTCTGTTGATGGCTGCCACGTGGCTGTAAGAATGCCGCCACGAGAGGCATTACGTTGCTCTATCAAGGTGGTGGCTACTTTCATTAACTCAACGTAGCTGCGATAAACACTATTGGCTAGTTCATCAAAACGTATTGGCTGTCTAAGCAAAACGCGCAAGTTCTGAATGTACTGACTCCATTCTGGCGTCTGTCTGACCCTTTGTACATCCTGTAAGGTAAGCGAACCCATCGACTTGAGGTAGAAGCCCTCGTTTAACAACGAAAAAATATTTTTTTGCAGGAGCTTAGTAATGTCACCTTCTTGTATCGACACCTTATTTTTCATTAACGTGTCCCATTCTTGTAAGACGAGACGACTGGGGGAGTCAATTGGTGTCAATAAGTAGCCATTCAGCTCATCAGCTAGGTAGCCGTTATAGGCAAGGTCAAGTAATTCTTTGATTTGTCTGGCAAAGGGCTTTGAGCCATCGTAGGCGCGTAATGCAGGATTTTTACCGGTGATAAATTGTTTGTATAAGACATTTCGCGTAATATATGGAGACTTTTCTCTTCGGTGTTCCCTAAAGTATTGTGTACCCAGATCATGCACTTCCGAGAGACGCTCCCAGAACAGTTGTTGTTCATCTTCCCGTACTCCCAGATCATTTGCATACTGTTCCAACTCTCTACCATCGATAGCTTGCACAAAATCGTGGTAGCGGTTAGTAAAACGACGCAGGGCAATCTGATGGGCTTCATCATTCCACGAGAAACGCATACATTTCATGTATACTTCTTGGCATATTTCTTGCCATGCTGTAAAGCCCTGCTTGTTCCTGTCAAAGACAGGTTCTTCATTTGGGGTGTGTTCGTAGAGCAAGAAAGGAATAATCGTTCCTGTATCTAGAAAGTTTTTGAATGTAGTACGACTGGCTTGCCCCGGTAAGTAGTCGCGGAATAATACAGAGTTATTGTACAGAAACGCACGATTAATGATAACACGCTCTCCATTGATCAATGCACGCATATACTCAGTACGTACCAGACCTTCAAGATATCGTTCCGCCTCTGGAAAGGTAATCTTCCCTTTGAGCATTGATTGCAGCAATGTGCGTGG
>JBBPYR010000310.1:0-8751 GCA_038199755.1 Ktedonobacterales bacterium
AACTTGAACACCGACTTTACCAATGATATTCGTAGAGCCGTGCCATTATCCATCACCACCTTTTATGCCAAAGCCTTCCCCAATGTGGTAACAATCGTGCCACAGGAAAGTGATGCATATAGGCAAGACACCGATTACATCCCCTACCTGACCGTCTCTATTCTGGTTATCGCGCTCATGCTTGGTGGCCTGATCCAATCGGGGACAGCAGCAGCGCGTGAGTGGGAGAACGCGACCATGAAAGAACTCCTCTTGTCACCAGCCAGTCGTTGGGCCGTGGTAGTAGGAAAGATGCTCGCTTCGCTGGTAATGAGCTTGGCCTCTGTTATTATCGTCCTGGGTGTACTCATATTCGTGATCGGCGTGTATCCTGCCCACTGGCTGGCGGTGCTTGGCTTCGTGCTCTTGACGCTGATCATCTTCATCTCGTTAGGGACATTGTTGGGAACATTGGTGAAACAACGTCAGGCATTTATAGCATTGGCTTTTGGAACCTCGATTCCGCTCTTTTTCTTGAGTGGAGCCTTTGGCCCGGTCTCGTTTAACGTGCCCGTGCTTCAGGTGGTGGCGCAAATCTTCCCCGTGTACTATGCAATTGTGGCATTGCAGTACGCGTTCCATAACTTCACACTCAACACCTATGGCTTGAGTATCAATACCCTCATTCTTGTCGGGTACGCACTCGTCTTTGTCCTACTCGCGACGTTCGTGCTGCGCCGTAGTGTGGTAGCGAATTAGACGCAAGGAGCAAATAATGCAAGTACAAACATTCCGTGCCATCTGGGCCATCTATAGAAAAGACTTGATGGTATGGCTAAGAAATGGGCGCAATATAGCGGCAACAGTACTGCCTCCATTAGCCTTCTTATTAGTGCAGGCGTTAGGCGCGGTCGCGGTTGGGCGCAGTCCTGTTGCCCTGGTAAATCTTGATCATAGCTCAAAAGGCGTGTTGATGCAGCAAATATTCCATCAAGCGGATGTCTTTCGCATTACCGATGCTAATCCACAACAGGCGCTGACATTGTTACATGATGTGCAGGTGATTGCGATCATCACCATTCCCGCAGATTTTACGCAGCGTGTCGATGCCCATCAACAATCTCCAGTGCTGGTGCAGCTCAACAATCTGAATCTCGATTTTAGCAATGATATACGTCGTTCGGTGCCTGATGCCATCACGCAGTTTTATCAAGCTCAGGGCAGTGCAAATCCCATCAAAGTCTCATTGCAAGAGCAAGACCTGCGCCAACGTGATGTGCAGTTCTTCCAATATAGTGTTCTGCCGACGCTGGTGCTCTTGCTGACGCTCTCTGGTCTGGTAACGAGCAGTATCGCCACCGCACGTGAGTGGGAGACACGCACCATCAAGGAAATGCTGCTTTCGCCAACGGCACGCTACGCGGTGATCATAGGAAAAGTATTGGCAGGCTTCACCACCACATTTCTGTTAGGATTGCTCATCTTTCTGCTCAGTGCTGCACTTGGTTGGACACAGCCACAGGGCATCTACTGGCTATCAACCCTGCTGATTATTGCCCTGATTGCGCTGTTTAGTACTGGACTGGGGGTTGCAATAGGGGCAGCCTTACAGAAGATAACGCCAGTCATTGCCATCTCGATCAATGTGGCCATCTACCTGTTTTTTCTGGCGGGGGGAGTCGGTGTGATTGCCTTCGAGCCACTCTGGTTGCAAAATATTGCCGCATTTGTGCCACTCACCTATGGTACACATGCCCTGGAACAAGCTGTCTTCTACAGTTCATCAGACCAGTTTGGGCGCGACGTGCTGGTATTAGCCTTATGTGCCCTAGCAGCTCTAGGCTTGGGAACCCTCTCAATGCGCCGTGGCATAGCATCATAAGGCATTCTTAGGAATCTATAAACAGCTTAGTTTATCAATCCCCAAGGTTTGATGCGCCGTCGGGCTTTCTGGGCCTCCTGGGGATTGCCCAGAGCTTCATACACCTCCGCCTTGAGTGTCCAGGCACGAGCATAGCCCTTGTCCATTTCCGTGGCCTCGTTAAGCGCATCGAGGGCGGCGCGGTTATGGCCGAGGCGCATCAATGCCTCGGCTTTATTACACCATGCAACCGCACTACGCGGATTGACGAGCAAAGCACGCGTATAGGCATCAACGGCACCTGCGAAGTCGCGCAAGAGTGAGCGTGCGTTCCCCAGACCGTTCCAGGCTTGAAAGCTGTTTGAATCATACGTCAGTGCCTGCTCATATGAGGTGATAGCCTCCGCTGGCATATTCATGTCTAGTTGAGCGTCGGCTTTGCCATTCCACGCCGCGACATACTGCGTATCAATATTCAAGGCACGCTCAAAATGCACCAGTGCTTGTTGATAGCGCTGTAAGCGGTGCAGGACCAAGCCCGCACTGACCCAGACCACTGCATTGCTAGGATCAATCTCGGTGGCATGTTGGTAGGCGTCGAAGGCCTTACGGTAATTTCCCTGGTTATAAAGGGCGGTGCCTTTGCCATTCCACGCATAGAAATTGCGGGGGTCCATTCGCAGGGCCTCTTCATACGCTTGCAGTGCCTGGGTGTAGTACTGCTGCTTAAGGTATTGATCGCCCTCGCGACACTTCTCGCGTATACTGCCGGTATTTGGGTAGGGCCGTGCCGCTTGTGATGGTCCCGACCCATTACCCTTCGCATTCCCGGTTGCATAATTTGGAGCCGATCCGTTCGTCATGCCGCGAATATTCTGCACATTGCGACCCTCACGGCCATCAAGTGACGTTTGTGTTGGAACGGCGCGTATTTTGTTGGTGACTAATGGCATAGGTGGTGCTGTGGTGGGGCGACAAGCGATATCGAAGGCATGCATAAATTCGAGCATGTCGTCAAAGCGGTCTTCTGGCCGTGATGCCAGTGCTCGTTGCATGACACCATCTACCGCAGGTGGTATTTCGTTGTTCAATGCCGAGGGCGGTGGCACGGCACCTCCCGTGGGATCAAGTGGATGATAGCCAGTGAGCATCTCATACAGAACCACCGCGCAGCCATACTCATCGCTGCGTGGGTCTACGATGCCGCTCGTCTGCTCTGGTGCCATATAACCAACGGTGCCGCGTACTGTCACCGTTTTGCCAAAGCGAGCACCCGGCTCTAAAGAACGGGCAATCCCGAAGTCCGTAATCACTAGACGATAATCTTCCTGGTGAAGAAGAATATTTTCTGGCTTAATGTCACGATGAATCACTGGACGTTGACGCGTGTGGGCATATTGGAGTGCCTGGGCGAGTTGATGAAAGTTGTGAACAGTCTCCTGGGGGGGAAGGGGGCCATTCGCCTGTGCAAGACGCGTGCGTAGTGAGCCCGCGGTATACAACGGCATCACGAGAAAAACGCTTGGACCATCTTTTCCATAGTCCAGAATAGGGGCAATATTGGGATGGTCCAATGCTGCCGCAATCCGTGCTTCACGAAGAAAATGGTCGCGTTCATTGCTTGTTGTTTTGCTTGGTAATAAAACCTTGATAGCGATATGACGAGAGAGATTTTGATCTACTCCGCGAAAAACTGCCGCGTAGCCACCTTTGCTCACTAATGCATCAACCACATAGCGCCCTGCCAGTGCCGTGTGCAATAACGGTAGCGAACATGCTCGACAAAATAAATCGCTGTCCCGATTGTCGTATCCGCAATCAATCGTATCGGCGCAGCGTCGCATGCCCTCCTGCTTTCTTTTTTGCTTATGCTCCGATATGTCGGGCTTGCTGCTCTAATGATTTAGCCCACTCCTGGCACGAAACTGCTTCTTGTTTTCTTCCTAGTTTTTCAAGAACAACCGCTTTGTTGTACCATGCATCAGGAGATTCCGGAGCAAATGATGTTGCTTGATCTAATGCTGCTAACGCCTCATCCATCCGACCGAGCGCAAAGAGTGAAAGTCCTTTGTTATTCCAGGCCGCGATGTAATGCATGTCTATCGTAAGTGCGCGATCAAACGCTGCCAATGCCTCTTCATGACGTTGTAATTCGTGAAGAAGGCTTCCTTTATTATACCATGCTGAGATTAAACCACTATCGTATTCTAACGAGCGGGTATAGGACTCTAACGCATCTTCAAACATTCGCAGTGCCGCTAAAACGTTTCCTCGATTATACCACGCGCCAGCCAACGTTGGGTCCAAGGCAAGGGCATGATCATAGGTTGCCAGTGCTTCCGCATAGCGACGGAGGTCACGCAGGTCATTCGCTTTATCAAACCACGTTGTGGCATTCGTGGGGTCAAGTTGTGTCGCTCGTTCGTGAATAGGCAATGCCTTCTCAGGGTTTTTGGTGCGTCGTAAAATATTGCCCTGCGTGTCGAGAAAAGCCGGGTTATTTCCGTCTATTTCAAGCGCGTGGTTGATGGCCAGCAACGCTTCATCGTAACGCTGTAAGCTATAGAGCGTGTCGCTCATCGCTTGCCACGTCACGCTCTGGCGTGGGTCAAGCAGCAAGGCACGGTCAAACGCCATCAATGCCTCTTCTGTGCGGTTCTGCTCTGCTAGTGCCATACCACGTCCACTCCATGCGTACACGTAGTCGGCATCGTAGAGTAATGCCTGATCGTAGCATTGCATTTCTTCCTCGAAGCGTTCCAATTCATGAAGCACTGTTGCACGAGCCGTCCATAGTTCAGGGTCATTGGCACGCAGTCCCAGTGCATAATCGTAGGCTTGCAAGGCTTCGTCCGCACGACCAAGATGCAGCAAGGTCGTGGCTTTGCCACTCCAAGCATCAACGACCTGTGGCAGGAGTAGTGTTGCTTGCTCATAAGCACGTAGTGCCTCAGTATAATGCCCTAACTCATATGCCTGATTGCCTTCCGCTAGCCAATCATGCGTCGGAATGAATGGCGTAATTGGTCTGGCGAGCTCCGGTGCCGGAGTCTTGGGAATGGGGGTGATGGTTGGTACCGCGATGCGTATCTGGGTATTTGCTTCCTCGTCATCCACCTCCACCATCGCAGGGTATGGCTGAAAGACATCACCACCTATACGCGTGACAATGCGTGGGCGTTGGGGGTGTGGCTCGGTATTCACCGAGCCGAATGCCGACTTCACGAAAAAGGCAATCGGTCCATCCTGCCCATAATCAGTCACACGAATACTGTCCGCATCATGAACACTGGCCGAAAGCGAGGCAGCTAGCTCCGCATCCTGTATGAAGTTCTCGCGATCTTCTACGCTCGATCCCTTAGGAATGAGCGCACGTACAGTGACAGGAATGTTCTCATGGCGATCTAGAGCCTCTAGGCTTACGATATTGCGGTCTTTCCCTATTAACGCCTGCACTTCATACCGTCCCTGTAAAAATGTTCTGCGAAGAGGAATACCACAATGAGCGCAGAAACGCGCCTTATCACGATTTTCAAAATTGCATTGTACGTCTAAACATACTCCCATAAACCGCTCAGCTTCCTCACTATCATAATAAAAGATACATAGAAATTATGCTATCCTATCCTAATGTGTAATTCTCTCTACTGTAGCGAAAAGAGGTCTCATTTGTCAATATGGTAAATATAGATGTGTAGTGTATTGTAACAGATAACCGTAATTATGTCATTCTCCGTGAGATCATGCGATTGTGGTTCTCCCTCTCCTCAGCTGTGCGAGCCTTTCTCATGTATTGGCGAGAACTGTTGTCTCTCTGCACTCCACACTGATGTTATATAATGGTGGGAGAAGCAATTGCCGTCTAGGAAATGTTGTGGCGACGCTGGTTTTCGCCCCATCTTCTTTTATAACCACTACTTCTCTTCAAAGGACACTATGTTATGAGTGCATACAAAGATGTATTTGGTGCGCGTACAACCCTGGAGAGTGCTTCAGGGAACGTCGCATATTATCAATTGGGTGCTTTGACCCGACAGCAAGGGCAAAGCCTTGAACATCTACCGTTCACCATCAAAATCCTGCTCGAAAACTTGCTGCGTCATGTCGATGGCGAGATCGTGCGCGAGGAAGAGGTCCTTTCTCTGCTCCGCTGGACCCCCGGCCATGCCGCTACCGCCACGGCGGAATATCCCTTTATGCCTAGCCGCGTGCTATTGCAAGACTTTACCGGCGTGCCCGCCGTCGCAGATCTGGCCGCCATGCGTTCTGCTGTCGCACGTATCAATGGCGACCCGCAGAAGATCAACCCGCTGGTTCCCGCTGATCTCGTGATCGACCATTCGGTGCAGGTTGACTCCTTCGGTTCAACCCTTTCCTTTGCACGCAATGTTGAACGCGAATATGAGCGCAACAGTGAACGCTACGCCTTGTTACGCTGGGGACAGCAAGCATTCAGTAATTTCCGTGTTGTTCCTCCTGGTACAGGCATTGTTCATCAGGTCAACCTTGAATATCTCGCTTCAGTCGTGATGACGAAGCAGGTGGACGGCGAAACAATAGCCTATCCCGATACGCTAGTCGGGACTGACTCGCACACCACTATGATTAATGGTCTGGGTGTGCTCGGCTGGGGCGTTGGTGGCATTGAGGCGGAGGCAGTCTTGCTTGGGCAACCCCTCTACCAACTCACACCAGAGGTTATTGGTGTACGCCTCTCAGGGGCCTTACCGGAAGGCGCGACCGCGACCGACCTCGTGTTGACCGTCACGCAAATGCTGCGGAAACGTGGCGTCGTCGCCAAATTTGTCGAATTTACCGGCTCGGGCCTCAGCCAACTGGCACTCGCCGACCGCGCCACCATCTCGAACATGTCTCCCGAATTTGGTGCGACCGCAACCCTCTTCCCCGTTGACGCCGAAACACTACGCTACCTGCGCATTACAGGACGTGATCCCAAGCAAGTTGACTTGGTTGAACGCTACACAAAGGCGCAGGGCCTCTTCCGCACCGATGATTCTCCGACACCCCAGTTCGATGACGTGCTCGACCTTGATCTTGGCACCATCGAGCCGAGTCTGGCTGGTCCTCGTCGCCCACAGGACCGCGTGCCCATGCAGAAACTCGGCCAAGTCTTTCGCAGTACCTATGCCGACCGCTTCAAAGAAGCCAAAGACAATGTGTCGAGCGCAAATGATGTCAATCGTTATCTTGGCGAAGGCGATAGAAACGGCTCACCCGATCCCGAAGCGCAAAAAGAGGATGCCGCAAAGGTCCTGACGCAAGCGAAAAGCATTGGCAATGGTCATAGTGGGCATGTCAATGATGTCATGGTAGATATCGGCGGTGTCCAAAGTCATATGACCGATGGCTCCGTTGCCATCGCCGCCATCACAAGCTGCACCAACACCTCGAATCCAACCGTCATGGTCGCGGCAGGACTGGTGGCAAAGCACGCTGTAGAACGTGGTCTGTCTGTGAAGCCAACCGTGAAAACAAGCTTGGCTCCTGGCTCACGGGCCGTGGTGGACTACCTAGACAACGCTGAGTTGACACCTTATCTTGAGGCGTTGCGCTTTCACCTTGTCGGTTTTGGCTGTACCAGCTGCATTGGCAACAGCGGTCCCCTCTCCGACGCTGTGGCTGAGGCGGTGCAAGAGAATGATCTGGTCGTCGCGGCAGTCTTGAGCGGCAACCGCAACTTTGAAGGGCGTATTCACCCACAGGTGCGTGCCAGCTTCCTGGCCTCACCTCCGCTCGTCGTTGCCTATGCCCTCGCAGGCACCGTCGATATCGACCTGACCACCGACCCCATTGGCACCGATTCGGATGGCGACAAGGTCTACTTGCGCGACCTCTGGCCCACTCAGGAAGAGGTTCGTGAATTGGTGAGCAAGGCTGTCACACCAGCTGTCTTCTCCAAAAACTACGCTAGCGTTTTCGAGGGAGATGAACACTGGCAGGCGTTGGGTGACTCGAGTGGCGCGTTGTTCGCTTGGGACCCCAAATCAACCTATATTCAAGAGCCACCTTTCTTCCAGGGCATGTCTGAGCAACCAGAACCTGTCAAGGATATTCGCGATGCCCGTGTGTTGGTCATGGTTGATGATTCTATTACCACCGACCACATCTCACCGGCTGGCAGCTTCTCCGCCACGAGTCCCGCGGGTAAGTACCTGATCGAGCAAGGGGTAGAGAAACGCGACTTCAATACCTATGGAGCGCGTCGTGGCAATCATGAAGTGATGATGCGTGGCACCTTTGGTAACATTCGTTTGCATAACCGCCTGACTCCCAACAAGGAAGGCTATTACACCGTTCACCTGCCCGATGGCAAAGAGACCACCATCTACGAAGCCTCCGAGCAATACAAAAAGGAGAATGTGCCGCTGATCGTGATCGCGGGCAAAGAATACGGTTCCGGTAGTTCGCGTGACTGGGCGGCAAAGGGACCCCTGCTGTTGGGGGTGCGTGCCGCCATCGCCGAGAGCTTCGAGCGTATTCACCGCAGCAATCTCGTCGGCATGGGCATTCTACCTCTACAATTCAAAGAGGGCGAGAACAAAGAAACGCTCAAATTGACGGGCCGCGAAACCTACAGCATCGAAGGCATTGCGCAAGGTTTCAAGCCACGTCAACAAGTGACCGTCAACGTCACTCGTGAAGATGGCTCTACCTTCTCCTTCCAGACGACGGCGCGTCTCGACAGCCCCATCGATATCACCTACTACGAAAATGGCGGTATCCTTCCCACCGTGCTGAGAAAGCTGTTACAAGCCTAGTTTCTTGAAAAGAGAAGCACGGGTGCGCCGGGGGGGGGGCACACCACCCACTGGCCCCCCGGGGGGCGTTTACTTATTTTTTTTGGGGTGTTTGTACAATGGACCGGGGGGTGGGAGCACCCCAAACAAAAC
>JBBPYR010000311.1:0-11818 GCA_038199755.1 Ktedonobacterales bacterium
GGAAGCAAACGATGAGCGTTTGTAAAATTCTCCACATCTCACTCTCTTAGCAGACACCTCACACACCAACAATGGGTACTCTCTCTAAATTCTACCTATTGTTCCCATCACGTTTATCATCCTCACTAACCATTGCTTCTCCTAATTCTCCTTTACTTTTTTATGCTTATGCTCCCCTCCCTTTCACCAATCCTCATCAGAGCAATTTCACTTTTTTTAGGAGGTATTCTATGTCAGACAACCCCCAAAACACTATCGATCTCTCTCAACTCGGTCTCGACCCCTCGCAGCCCTTTCACCACCTCAATCTCGCAGGTAGCGACGGCTGGCCCCCTGATCCCTCAGCGCTGGCCCAGGCCACGCCCCTCATGACGCCCGCCATCGCGCCACAGTACGGCACACCCGACATGAGCACACCACCGCTACGCCCGTATGACCTGCAACTGCCTGCGATCACCCACTTCCCAGAGTTCACACCTGATCCCGATATGCCGGACTTGGAGCAGTACAATCATCCTTACGCGGTGGACATGCCCGACGGTGAACACGCCCTGCCCGAAATAGCTAGGGATATCCCCACCGACGCCGAGGTGCAGGCATCGCTGTACCCCGGGCTTGGCTTTCCCATGCTCACCATCTCGCATGATGTGCGTGACCCCGATCCGCCACTGCCTGACCTGCAACACCCGCAGTTGACCCCGGACGTGCAGATGCAACCCGAGGACCGACCCGGTGAGCTGGATGCGCATGCCATCAGCTCCATGCAGCCCAACACTAAGCACTATCCCACCAGCCAGATGGATGCACGCGGCGACAACTCACGACGCGCCAGGCACCGCGCCCTCCTTACCGATGGGTTGCAGTAATGACCACGATACCAAAGACGCATGAGGCCACGATCACGCTGGAGGGCCACATCCTGGAAGGGCAGACGCTGGACACCACGGGCCATGATATTCGCGTGACGATCATCCAGGGCGGTAAATCCCGTAATGGCTATGGCTACGATGACAACGCTCTTGGCCAGATTGCCCGCATGCTGGAGGGGGCGCAGGCGTATGCCGATCATGGCCGTTCACCCGCTGATCTCTCGGTCAGGAGTGTGCGCGATGTGGTGGGCTTCTATCATGATGCCGCACTAGTGGCAGGCGCGAACGGGCAGCCCTCACGCGTGGATGCCACGCTGCACATCTTTGAGGCGGCTAACTGGCTCTGGTCCATCATTCAGGAAGCGTTCACTCTCGGTAAGCCTAACCTGATTGGCCTCTCTATCGACATCTTTGGCAATTGGCAGGTCAATGAGGCCACACGCGCCAAACAGATTACGCAGGTGCTTGCCCTCAATTCGTGCGATATCGTTACCAAACCGTCAGCCGGTGGCAAGCTCAATAGAATTTTGCATGACTCATTGCCGTCTGATGACGCGCAGCGTAGCCACGTTAGTGGCGTTTCAGACGGAATACAATGTGATGATTCATCCGGGGATGATACGACACCCAACCCCACTACCCCACCCAAAGGAGACACGTCACACATGGACACGCTTACTCAGGATACAGCGGATAACGCCCAGAACGGCAACACGCCGCCTAATCAGACTCAGGGTGCAAATACTGGTGCAACGCCGCATTCGACGCCTAGCGCGTCCCACATCCTTACACATCCTGCCAACGGAGCTATCGCTCCTAGTGCTACCGCACTCAGGCAGGATACAAGGAGTCACATCCTCGAACAACAGCAAATTTTAGAGGCACAACGTCTGCAGATTGAGCAGATGCTGGCCGAGGCTCGTTTGCAGCGCGCAGAACTCTCGCTGGAACGCCGCTTGCAGGAGTCCATCTTACCAGCGGCGGTGAAAGAGCAACTCAAAGCTCGCTACAAAGGGCGCGTCTTTGAGGAGTCCGAACTCGACGCGGAGATGACCAGCGCGCTGCAGATGATGGCCCAGCTCACACGTGATGGCCTCATTCGCGGCCATAACTACGAGAAGCCGAGTGTGGGCGGCATGATCACCGAGGCCGAGAAGGTGCAGGCGGCATTCGACCGCATGTTTGATCTCGATATTGATACGGCCAAACTCGGCAACATCCGTGGCTTCTCGGGTATTCGCGAGGCGTATGCACGCGTGACGGGCGATAGTGTGTTGGCCGGGGGCATCTCGGGCCGTTCGCAGCTGGGCAACATCCGCGTGAATGAGTCGGCGCCGGTGGACCGCATTACGGAGGCGGACACGACCACGGCTTCGTTCTCGTACTTGCTCGGCACGAGCATGAATAAGCGGTTGTTGAAGGATTATCAGGCGTGGCCTGCGGAGTGGCAGAAGTTCTGTACGATTTATCCCATTCGCGACTTTAAGCAACAGACGCGTGTGCGCTTCGGGGCCTTTGGCTCGCTGCCGATTGTGGCTGAGGATACGGCCTATACCACGGCGACGCTGACCGATAGCGCGGCGACTTATGTGGCGCAGAAGCGCGGCAATCTGGTGACGGTCAGCCGCGAGACGATCATCAATGACGACTTGCAGGCGATTAAGCAGATTCCGACGAAATTAGCGGTGGCGGCGGCGTATACGCTGGCGGAGTTTGTGTATGGCTTCTTGTCCAGCAACCCCACCATTTATGATGGTAATGCCCTCTTTACGTCCGGTGGCGCCCATAGCAATCTCGGTTCGTCGGCGTTGACCAGTGCGGCGATGCAGACCGGGGTGATTGCGATGCGTGAGCAGGCCAACTATGCGGGCAAACGCATCGGGTTGCGTCCGCGCTTCCTGATTGTGCCGCCCGAGCTAGAGTTCATTGCGATGGTGGTCACGAAGTCGGCAGGGGTGCCAGGAAGCACTAACAATGACATTAACCCCATGCTTGGCTATGTGCAGCCGATTGTGGCCCCACAGTTGTCCAATGCGAACCAGTGGTTTATGTCCGCAGATCCGCGTGAGGTCGATACCATTGAGGTCGGCTTTGTCAATGGGCAGGTCAATCCGGCACTGTTCATTCAGGATATGCCGCTTTATGGGTTGAACTTCACCCAGGACGCGATTTCGTTCAAGGTGCGGCACGAATATGGCGGAGCGGTGGTTGATTATCGCGGCCTGTACCGAGGCATATAAATAGTGTATTCAGTACAGTGGGGAATGCAGCAGCGCAGCGCGCTGCATTCCCGTAGGGGCGAGCCCCCGTACCCGTTGGCCAACACACCACCCACAATCACGCCGACACTCACGCCGAAAGGACACACCCATCATGGCGCAGATCCCCAACGCCCGCGCTCTTACCGAGGGCGACGGCCAGAACGACTACTTGAACCTCAACACCGTCACCAAACGGCTCGAGTTGCCCAACGGCGCGACGCTCACACAGTATGCCGATAACTATGTGACCCCCGGCTTGCAGTTGACGGGCAGTTCGGTTGCTTTGCAGCAAAGTGCGACCGCTCCGGTGCTTGTCAATGGCAATACGATCAACACGGCAGGCGTGGGCGTGGCCAGGGTTGCCCCAGGCGGCGCGGTCACCGGCATCATCTTGCAGCCAGGCACCTACAACGGCCAGCTGGTCACGGTCGTCAATGAAAGCATCGCGGGCAACACTGTCACCTTTGCCGCCGCAGGCACCTCCAACGTCGCCGATGGCGTCTCCGATGTCATCGCTGGACTCGCGGCACGCTTGTTCGTCTGGGATGCCGCCACCAGCCTCTGGTATCGCTGCAATTAAGACAGGCGTATGGCGCGTGGGCGGCTGCCCACGTGCCATGTGGATGGAGACGAACCTATGTTTTTTGATCAATATGGCAATCTGATGGTCAATGTCGCAGCGGAAACCGCGCCAGGCGCCACCGCGAGCACGTCTGCGCTCACGAGCGTTGCGGCCAACGTCGCCTCGGTGCAACTTCTGGCGGCTAATCCCACGCGCAAGGGTTTCAGCATCACCAACGACGGTACGGCGAACCTGTTCCTGGCTTTTGGCAATACGCCTACCACCACCAACTATAAATACAAATTGGTGCCAGGCGCGGTCTATGAATCGGGCACCACCGTCTGGCTCGGCGTCGTCAATGGCATTTGGGATGTGGCCTCGGGCAACGCCCGCATCTCGGAGGAGTCTTGATATGCAGCACACCAACGAGGCTATCGCCTCTACGCTTCGCGTCAGGTGCGCTGAGAGGAGTGAGTCTTGATATGCAGCACACCAACGAGGCTATCGCCTCTACGCTTCGCGTCAGGTGCGCTGAGAGGAGTGAGTCTTGATATGCCTGTAAGCGTCCTTCGCAATCCGACGGTCAGCGTCAATGTGCTCGACTACGGAGCCGATAAGTCTGGCAACACCGATAGCACCGCTGCCTTTAACGCTGCTATGACCATCATTAAAAATGCGGGCAATGGCGATCTGCTCATTCCTTCTGGCAAGTATCTCTTGGCCGCAGGCTGGGTCATTCAGTCGGCCAGCAATTTCTCGATTCGTGCTGAACGCGGCGCCATCCTCTGGATTGGTCCGAATACGGTGGGCAGCCCATCGGCGGGCACACGCAACATGCTTACTATTGCGGACTGTTCGGACTTCTCGCTGAATGGCGTGGTCGTCGATGGGCGCAGAGATACGATTATGGCTGACCAGTTGGTGCAGGCCAACATTTCAGCAGGTGCCACCACGGTCACGGTCGTTGATGGCACCAAGTATGTCGTCGGCGAGAAGATCACGATCTGCGGCGGTCGCACGATTAGCGCGGGGGCGGAGCAGAACCGCGTCGATGCCAACCGCGTCATCAGCGGCATTGCGGGCAATGTGCTGACGTTTGGTCCCGCGACGAGCAATGCCTATACCTCTGGGGCGGGTGGCGCCTATGTGACGCGCTACCAGACGGCCTCGGGCAATGTGGTGGCAGGCCGCACGGGGGGACTCTCGGGCGAGAACCAGCAGAATGGTATCCACTTGCTTGGGTGTACGCGTTTTACCATTCGCAATTGTGTGGGCAAGAATGTGTGGGAAAGTCCTATCAAGATGGGCACGGGTTTTGAGTATTCGAGTGGCTTTTATGGTCAGACGGTCAGCGGCGGTGGCTATACGGGGCCAGCGGATGGCTGCTCGTTTGGTAATGTCTCGGATAACACCTGTACGCATGGCCTCGATCAGGGGGTCTCGGTCTGGTGCTCGGAGCGCATCATTGTGAAGGGGAACTTGTGTGATGATGCGGGCTGGGCAGGGGTCTCGCTGACGCAGTCGCATGATTGTACGGTGGCTGACAATGTGCTGTCGAACAATGCTTACCACTATCCAGGCGATACGGGTAGCGGCTCGGGCTTTGCGATTGAGGGTGGGGCGCGCAATGTGGTGAAGGGCAATGTGATGAAGAATAATTATGCCCGCGCCATCTTTGCCAATTGGTGTCCGATGAGCTGGGGTATTGTCTTTGCCACCCCACCGACGTTGGCTGCGGCCTATACCCGCGCTACGAGTTCGTTGCAGGTCTCTTCGAGCGCGCAGTTGACGGTGGGCTGTGAGTATAGCATCTATGACGGCATCCGCTCGGAGAAGATCACGATTGCTAGCATTCCCGATGGCACGCACATTACGCTGGTCTCACCCACCAGATTCTTTCATGCGTCGGGGACGCAGGTCGGCCCGCCCATTGCGGAGGATAACGTCTTTACGGACAATACGATGAGTGGCTCTCAAACGGCGGATGCGGTGCTGATCAATGCGGCGGTGCGCTCTCGTTTCAAGGGCAATACGATTGTGGGCAATTATGGCGCGGCCTTCCAGTTGCCAGTCGTCTTCACCAATTATGGCGCGACGCTCAAAACGGGGGCGTATGGCTGCATGGTGCAGGATAACCAGATATCCGATAATGGCGCGGGCACCAATGTTCCTTCCATCTTGGTGGATAGTGTGACCGACATTGATGTGATCGGCAATACCATTGTTGGCTCGCGCACCACGGGCGGCGGTGGACACGGCATTGATTTTAAGGGCGTCATTGATGGCCGTATCCTCGATAACCATATCGCGGAATGTGGCAATGCGGGCATTATGCTGGAAACAGGCTCCAATGCCGCCACGCCCAAGCATGTGGTGGTGGCGGGCAATACGTCGGTCAGGAACAATAATGAGGGCATCATTATCACGGCGGGCAGCGAGGTGGCGTTTAAGCAGAATATTGCCAACAATAATAATAGCAATGGTCTGGACTTACGCAATGTTTCAAGGTGTATCGCTACCGGCAACATTTGTACGGGCAACAATACCCGTGGCATTCAGCTGCAAAACGTGACCTATTCGCAGGTGCAGCATAACATTTGTTCCGATGATGGCACGGGTATTGCCCCCAATACAGGCGCTGCCCAGGTCCAGACCTATGGTATTGATGAGAATGGCACCTCCAATAATAACCAGATCACGTTTAATAGCTGTACTGGTAACAGTAGCCAAGACATTCAAACCGTGGGCGCGGCGACGTTGGTTGCGCAGAACCAGGCCACCAACTATAACCCTGCTAGCTTAGGCTTACTCACACCATTGACCGCTTCTCAGGGCAATGGCATAGCCGCGGGTGGCAACATTGAGGCATTTTCCAGAGTTGGTCTCAATACGTGCGGGTACACCCGTGGCAATGCCACCCTTGTCCTCTTTACTGCCGACATCACTACCACCGTTGCAAACCTGCTCGCTGTCACCAGGAACGCCGCCAACACCCCCACCTTGTGCAGAATGGGCATCTATTCCATCTCAGGCGACACGGCCACTCTCGTGGCTCGTACCGCCAACGATACCAGCATGTTCGCCAGTGGCTACAATCCCTTCAAACGTGCCCTGGCCACAGCGGGTGGCTACCCGGCCAACTACACCTTTGTCGCAGGCCAGCGTTACGCGCTCGCACTCATCTGCGTGGGCGGCAGTGCAGATCCATCCTTTTACGGCACACCCGGCTATGGCGATCTCGTGAAGCTTTCACCGCAGATGGTCAGCTTCTACAGTGCGCAGTCCGATCTCGCGACCACGTACAGCATCTCAGGCGGCAGCCCGTACTGCGATCTGCCTTACATTTGTGCTATTCCCTAAATCAACTCTGTTCTGAACAGTGGAGACACCACCTACTCAATACGAAAGGACAACACAATCATGTTAGACTTACTTGAACTTACCTATGGCCGCTATAACGGCGGGGCAACCGCTCCCATCGGCAGCTACTTGAACCCGCGCACCCTGGCCATCTTCCAGCAGACCAGTGACGGCACCTTGCCCCAGGATGGCACGTGGGTCAGGGTCGATCCCAGTGGCAGCCAGACCTATGGCAACATCGCCACCGCCCTGAATACCCTCTTGAACACCAGCTACACCAGCGGCAGTTTCCACGCCCAGGGCAGCCCCGACCTGCTTGCCAATCCAGGGCAAGCAAGTAACGATGCCTAAGCCTCAGCTTAAGACGTGTCAGAAGGGGGCGTGATGGTTGATTGCCCCCACTACACTCGGGGGACAGAGACGAGCCGATCAGCACCGGCGCGCCCATGTCCCCACTACACAAGGGGAAAAGCTATGGCCCAGGCGATCAAGCGCGGCATCTTGCAATCGTTCGACAACAGCACCTATACCGCCTCCGTGCTCATCATTGAGGCGGGCAGTTGCGCGCTGAGTGGCGTGCCGGTCAGCACCGCCATTGACGGCACCAGCGCGCTGGTCGGGGCGTTGTGTGCGGTGCTGTTCTTCGATGAGCAGAACTACAGCGACGCCGTGATTATCGCCTGCTACCCCAATGACACCCAGGGTGTGCCCAACCCACCGCCTGGGCGCGTGACGTTTGTCACCCCCACCCAACAACTCACTAACCAGGTCATTAACAGTGGGCTCACCAGCACCTATACCATCGTTGGCGGCAACATCCCCAGCGGCGCGCTGGCCGTCCTCTTCAAGGCCTACTTCACCAGTGCCACCGCACCCGCCCACATCGATCTGGCAGCCCACGGCGGCAACCTCAGCGGCACCTGCACCATCGGCGAGGTGGTCAATACCACGCAGAAGCTCAATGGCATCGGCATTTGTCCGCTGGACGCCCTCGGCCAGATCGACATTCGGGCCGTGGGTGGCAACTGCACCGTCAACTTCATCACCTACGGCTACATCATCTAACACATTCTCCCAACGAAGCTCTCGCTTCTAGTGCTACCGCACTCAGGCAGGATGCAAGGAGCTACGTCTTCTAACACATTCTCCCAACGAAGCTCTCGCTTCTAGTGCTACCGCACTCAGGCAGGATGCAAGGAGCTACGTCTTCTAACAAGCGTGAGACAATACAATGTTACAAGGAGTGAGCGATGCTTCTCTCAGATGTCGAAACGATGGTTCGGCAAGACCTCTTCGATCCGCTTGGTGGTGCGAGTCTACGTTGGGCCACATCTGATCTGGATCGCGCTATTGATAAGGCAGTGATTCGCTATTCGCAGTATTACCCCAATATTGTGTATGCAGACATGGCCACGCAGCCATACCAACGCACCTATCCCTATCCTGGCACATGGAATAGCAATTATGCGTTGTGGTGGCTCGAACGCATCATTTATCCTTTACAGGCCTATGGTTCACAGTTCGCACCTCCGGCGGCTATAGCCATCGCAACCAGCAACGCCGGAGCAGGACTTGGTGTTGGCGCATACCAATATGCCGTCACCTTTCTTTCACAAGGAGGCGAGACACAGCCTTCGCCGCTTACTAGCGTGAACACCACAACAGGCAATCAAAAAGTACAGCTTTCGGCACTTCCGCTCGGTCCCGCTACAACCCTCTTGCCTGGAACAGCCACAAATACCATTATTGGCCGCAACCTTTATCGCTCGCAAGTTGGAGGAACAGTGCTCTACCTGCTGGCAACGCTGCAAGATAACAGCACAACCAGCTATAGCGACACCCTGCCCGATAGCAACCTCGTAGGGAGGCCACAGCCACCAACGGTCAATACATCAGGCGTGATGCTTTGGCCACCACTTGAGCGCGAATTTGCCGAATATTCCAATCTGTTTGATAGCACAAACGCATTGGCAGCAGGCGGTAATCTAGGCCTGCAAGGAGCAGTTGGCGTCGGGAATAGCCCAACAGGAAGTATTACGCCCACGTTCACCCTCAAACTCTCCTCGGCAGAATTGCCACAGGATACGACGCAAGTGATGCGCGTCTTTTACGCCACCAAACATCAGCTTGACGCGAGTGGCTCTACCATACCAGAGGTTCACCGCGACATTATTATACTGGGTGCGACGGCCTATGCGATGGAGGCCTATCAGGTTCCCACAAATGATAATTTTGACTTTCAGGATGGTGCATTACATGATCGCGTGGACGATACTAAGATACCGCAAGCCTGGTACATGGCCATTCAGACGAAGCTCAGCAAATTTGAGGCACGACTGCAAGAGGTGAAGCAACAACGTGACTTTGCCTACGGAGCACGTGTTCATTGGGGTGACATCCCCGCACGCTGGTCGCGCCTGTAAAGATGGTATCCCCGGCTGCAAAATTATCGTTACTCCACTTCACGAAGGAGAACAAGAATGGAACTGCTAACACTCATCAACCTATCGATGACCATCTGCCTGATTATTGGCAGTGTTGTTGCCTATCGTTATGGTTTTGCGCGCACGGCTAACGAGGTGCAGGAGCGGGTAATTCATGCCTTACAAAGCGAAATTCAAACAATGCATGAACGGATTGCCGCGCTTGAGCACGAAAACACGCGCCTCAACTACACCATTACGACGATCTGCACTTCGCTGAAACAACGTGGTGTTCACGTCACGATTGATGGCGACATCATCAGCATTCACGGGAGTTTCGACGAAGGATATAGCTACAGCACACGCATCCAGAGTGACAAAGAAGCAGTGGCCGTGCCACCAGAGCCCGCTGACGAGCAGCAGGCACGCCTAGCCACTCCTAGAGTGCGTAGAAGAAGGCAGGCATAAACGCAGGCATAAACGCAAGCGTAAGCCATCGCCGCTGCCCCTAGAGCACAACGCGTTCAGTAGCGTCGTATCCAATGCTATAAAAAGAGAGGCATGTATGCAAATCGGTATAGATTGCGAATTCATATTGGACGGTACAGGTTACTTTATAAAGCCTGGCTCTTATCGCATGAAGCAGCCCCGCATCCGTAAAGCGACCATCCGAGCCGATGGAGGCTTGTCCTATGTTGATCTCGGCCCGGGAAGGCGCAGCTGGAGCATGATTGTTCTATGCAAAAATGAGTTATTACGCTATGATGGTGTGCCGACAGGAGTAACGGGCCAGCACTACCGCGACGCACTCCTGACATCCTATACAAGCTCGATTGGTAGCACCGTCCAATACACCGAGCCGCTCAACGACACGCCTATCGCCGTCCACATCGATTCCTATGAAGAAACCATTTTTGACCTGCATGTGCAACAAGTGCCACTGGCAACAGGCAACCCGGCAGGCTTGTCATACGAGGTCGCCATCGTGTTGTTAGAAGCTTGACATTCTCCCCATGTCTAAAAAGACAAGGGATTCCCTCTATCGCTAGAGAGAGCTTACTGCTTCGTCCAAGACTGCATGAGGGGCTTTCACCCGCCCACGTCTGACATCTCGTCCACAGTCAATCTGGGCAAGTCCCGCCCTTCTAATGTTAATAGCGGCATTGATATCGCGGTCATGGCATGTTCCACATGAAGGACACGCCCATGAGCGAATATCTAGTGACAACTCTGATAGGACGTGTTGACACGCGCTACATGTCTTACTAGAGGGATACCAGCGGTTAATCTTCACGACGCTACGCCCGTACCATGCTGCTTTGTACTCTAGGGGCAGCAGCGATAGCTTGCGTTGTGCTTTGGCTAGCTTCTTCTCATCACGAGCGTAGTATTTGGGGTTCGCTACCGTTTCTCCATCGCTCGTGATGAGCACGGATTTGAGCCCCAAGTCGATGCCTATCGTCTTCTCAGTCATGGAAAGAGTAGCTATTTCTTCCTCCACCAGGATGCTCACAAAGTAGCGGCCCGCTTTGTCCTTTGTCACGGTCACACTAGAAGGTTTGCATCCAGCGGGTAACGGGCGGCTCCAGACGATCGGCAAGGATGATGCTTGCTTTGCAAGTGTGAGCGACGTTCCATCCCAGGTGAACGCCGATGCTGCAAACGTGGCAGATTGCCGCCCATGCTTCTTCTTGTAAGTAGGGTAGGCATTGCGCTTTTCAAAGAAGTTGGTAAGCGCTTGGTCGAGATGTCTCAAGGCTTGCTGCAAAGGGACGCTGGACACCTCTTTCAGCCAGTTCGTCCCCTCTTCACGTTTGAGAGTGGTAAGCGCGGCTGAAAGATCAGAGTGAGAGAGACGGATACCGTGTTGAAAATAGGAGGTGGTACGTAGTTTCAAAGCCCAGTTGTACACCACTCGACAGCACCCAAATGTACACGTAAGGTTACGCGCTTGTTCGGATGTGGGATAGACCCTGTACCTGTAAGCTTTCTTGCTCACGACTACTTTCCTTTTCTCACCTGTTCGTACTCTGCTTGGACCAAACGAGCTAAGACCGCTTGCATGGTTTCACCCGTTAAGGCGGCTATCACCTTGAGGTGTTGCCGTGTTTCTTCCGATGCGCGTAACATCGGTTTCTCTTTTGCTTTCATGTATACATTGTATCATAGTTATACAATGATGTCAAGCCCTAATTACACCCCACTGGCATTATGATATAAGGCAAGTTCATCAATGAGGGGAGTCAGGCTCATGGGATGGAAAGGAGGGAAAGCAGATGATACACTGAGGAAAACCGAACAGAGAAGGGCGGGAAGGCATGGAGAGCGAAAAGCCAACCGAAC
>JBBPYR010000312.1:0-8392 GCA_038199755.1 Ktedonobacterales bacterium
GTTTTTTGCTGATGACAAGCGTGCATCCTTTTTGGTATTGCTCTGGCACTATTCACTAATGTACTTTTCCCTCTCACTATAGAACAAATTGGAAGCAGATGCAATAATTGAGCTATTGTTGGGGCGCAGGGGTGAGCTGAATGAGGCCAAAACGCTCGAGGTCTCGTAAGAGTTCGTACACACCTTGCTGGTCGCGTTTGAGGAAGCGTACGAGCTCTTGCACGGTGCGTTGACCATCAATGAGGAGAAAGACGTGTCTGTGGGTGCGACTGAGTTTTAAGTATTCAATGATTGACAAGGCCTCTTCCGTTTGCCGTACACGATGAGGCACGAGCAGAGCTTGGGCGGAGAAATCTTGCTCACTAGGACCTGTTACCGCTGGAGATGGGGTCGTAGGTACGTTTGTGGCGGAAAAGTCTTCTGTACTGACAAACATGTATTGGCACTTGCCCCACGAATTGATCCAACGCAAGGCTTCGGAACCAATACGCCGTTCAGCTGTTGCCTGGGTTATCTGACCACGAACAAATGTTACCTGTCCTTCTTCATAGGTTGCGTTATCACCACGGCGAACGTTGAGCGTTCCGCTCCTATTTTCTCTTTGCAGTCTCTGTATGACACGGCTCAGTTGCTCGACGGTTGTTTCTTGTTGATATGGTTGGAACATTGTTGCGTCACCCTCTTACGAACAAGGCGTATACTTTTCCTCTATGATCTTACTTCGTATGTTTGCTTGTCTGCTATACCTTCAAAAGTTGATACAGCGAAATGAATAATGATGTTTTACCTAGCCTAACATGCTTTTAGGGGCATACGCAATTAAAAAGTGGTTAAAATTGTAGAAAGTTTTACATGTATTAATAAATGCAAAAACATATGTGATACATTGTAATGCAAAAATACTACATCTCAGTAGTAAACATTTCACAAAAAGGAGTGTTGCCGACAAAAATAGGTGCTTCTTGCGGATGCCCCTTTGAATGTCTGCCTGTTGTCTCCATTCACAGCAGGATTTTCGTGTTACATAATGAATAGGTATGCGTGTATGCGTGTTTCTCGTATTTACAGCACACGAAAGTTCGGGAAAAGTATAGAAGAGTGTTTTTTAAGGAGTACTATGACGACGACACAAAAACCAACAGAACAGGTGCAACAATGGACGAATCTTGCTCAGCAGTTGCGTGTAGATAGCATTCGCTGCACCACTGCGGCTGGCTCGGGCCATCCTACCTCTTCGATGTCAGCGGCGGACTTGATGTCCGTCCTGATGATGAGCTATCTGAAATACGATTTTGATACGCCCCAGAATCCAAATAACGATCACCTCATCTTTTCTAAGGGGCATGCATCGCCACTATTGTACTCGATGTACAAGGCGGCGGGCGCGGTTTCCGACGAAGAGCTATTGACACTGCGTAAATTTGGTAGCCGCTTGCAAGGGCATCCAACGCCCATACTACCGTGGGTCGATGTCGCGACTGGCTCTCTCGGTCAAGGGTTGCCGATTGGAGTGGGCGTGGCACTTGCCGGAAAATACCTGGATAAGTTGCCCTATCATATCTGGGTATTGCTCGGCGATAGCGAGATGGCGGAGGGTTCCATCTGGGAGGCCTTCGATCATGCCTTCCATTATAAGCTAGATAACATGGTTGCGATCCTGGACTGTAATCGTCTGGGACAGCGTGGCGAGACAGAACTCGGCTGGAATACTCAGGCATATGCTAATCGGGCTACTGCCTTTGGTTGGAACGCCATCATCATTGATGGACATAACTATGATGAGATCAATGCTGCGTATGCGCAGGCCGCGCAACCCAACGGCGTCCCCACACTGATTGTGGCGAAGACTATAAAAGGCAAAGGTGTCTCCTTCCTGGCGAATGCTAGTGGTTGGCATGGTAAGGCATTGAATAAAGATCAAGAAGCCCAGGCGTTACAGGAACTCAATCCTGTGCGCAGCCAGACCTTCCCCGTTCAGAAACCTGCTGCTGGTCAACTGCCTGCGGAGGCCGCTAAGAAGGCAGTTGAGTTGCCGAAGTATGACGAAAAGAATGGGGCCGCTACCCGTAAGGCGTATGGTGATGCGCTGGTTGCTCTCGGTGCAGCCAACCCTGATATCGTTGGTTTGGATGGTGAGGTGAGCAATTCAACATATACTGACGAGTTTGCCAAGCAGTATCCCGAGCGCTACTTTGAGCAGTACATCGCGGAGCAGCAACTGGTTGCGGCTGCAGTTGGTATGAGTGTGCGTCATAAGATACCGTTCGCCTCAACCTTTGCCGCGTTCTTCTCGCGTGCGTACGATTTTATCCGTATGGCTGCTATCTCGCGTGCCAATATTCGACTGGTTGGTTCACACGCAGGTGTCTCGATTGGTGAGGATGGCCCTTCACAGATGGCGTTAGAGGATCTGGCGATGATGCGTGCGATTTATGGGAGCACAGTGCTCTATCCCTGTGATCCTAACCAGACAGCGCAATTGACCGCTGCCATGGCTGAGCATGAGGGTATCGTCTACATGCGTACCACGCGTGAAAAGTTGCCTACGCTCTATGGTGCCGACGAGACATTCGCGGTCGGTGGTAGCAAGGTGATTCATCAGTCTGCGGACGATCAGCTAACGATCGTTGCCGCTGGCATCACGGTGCATGAAGCGTTGAAGGCATACGAGCAATTGCGCCAGGAAAATATCACTGTTCGCATCATCGACGCTTACTCGGTCAAGCCGATGGACGAAGAGACGTTGCTAGGCGCCGCCCAGGAGACGAACAACAAGTTTATCACGGTCGAGGATCACTGGCCCGAAGGTGGTCTGGGTGAGGCTGTGATGGAGGTCTTCTCGCAGCGTGACGGCATGATGCCAGAGATTGTGAAGATGGCGGTTGAGAATATGCCTGGCTCTGGCACACCAGCTGAATTGCTTGAAGAAGCTGGTATCAGTACACATCACATTGTGCAGGCTGTTAAGGCTCTTTTACATAGAGCGTAAGGAGATACGCAGCTAGCAAGTAGTTGGAAAGGGGCACATCCTAGCGTGGGGTGTACCCTTTTCCTATTACCCACACAATGGGTCTTATGCGTCTCCACGATGTGATATGATTGAATGCATGAAATACCTGTGAGGACAAGATCCGTTGCGTCCTCACCGTTGAATTGGAGCCTATGCTTTGAAAGAATCGATTGTAGATGCGAACAATGCTTCGTCATCTGATACATCCGTGACTAGTGAAATAAAACCACAAGGTATTGGTATGGCTGTGGCCTTTGACTGGGGCTTGGCCGTGCAGATACTGGTAACGCCTATTATGCCGCTTATCTTTGGCACGCCCAGTGCCTTCAAACAGTTTAGTCCAGCTATTGCCGCCCTGCTCACCTCGTTGATTAGCCTTCCTTTTGCCGCTCTGCTCGCAGTTTTTGGCGAGGGTGTGCGTCGTGGTTGGCGACTGTTGCGCCCTATCCAAATGGTCTTTAATGCGCTTCTTTTTATCGCTGGCATTGTCTCGCTGGTGACGCTGTGGAATGGGATAAAAGAAGGAAACTACTGGCCTGCGGTTTCTTCCTCTATTCTGTTGCTTGCCTCGCCGCTGATTGCGTGGCGCATGAATAGTGCTGCCACAAAATCCTGGTTCGCTACCGTGTCGAGCGCGGAGGCTCGTAAGCGGCATAGTGGAGCGTGGCCGTTTCTGATCGCCCTCTGGGCCATCGTGGGTGGCATCCTACAAGCAATCGCTGTGGTGAAACGCTAAAAGGTCATTGAAAGGTGTTGACGGTCTTGCCAGGGCATTCCCCTTTGCGGGTGCCTTTCTGAGGCTTTGAAACTAGACAACACACTCCTCCGTGTAAGGGAACAGAAAGAGAACCATCCCGAAACGAAGGAGTTTGTTATATGCATAAGAAAAAAGCTACTTTAATTATTAATCCCAGAACGGGTCAGAATGTCGCAAAACTACCTGATGTCTTAGCGGTCTTATCCGCAGCTGGTTGGAAAACCATGATTGGCCTCAAAGAATATGGTGGCCACACGATGGAATTGGCGAACGCGGCCACCGAGGAGAAGAGTGACCTCGTGCTGGCTTATGGCGGAGATGGTACGCTCAGCCAGGTAGTGAATGGGGTGATGAACACCAAAGAACAGAGTATGGTGGGCATCATTCCTGGTGGTACCGCGAATGTATGGGCGGGTGAGATTGGCGTACCAGATGATCCCGTGAAGGCGACTCTGGCTCTGGTAAATAGCGAACCACATAAGGTTGATGTTGGTCATGTGGATATTATGGGGGTGACCTTTCCGCAGGCACAAGCAGAGGATGGACAGAGTAGACAGGGTAAGAATGGACATAAGAAGAAACTGAAGCCGAGCAAAGGTAGTGCTAAGGCAAAGCATCATTTCTTGCTGATGGCTGGCCTCGGCGTTGATGCGGCGATTATGGGCAATGTCTCAAAACCGCTCAAGTATCGCATTGGCCCGCTGGCAGTCGGTCTTTCGGCGGCCAAAGAACTGCCAGCACATCGTGCCTTCCCCATCGAAATAAGTACGTCTCCTGATGAAAGTGAACCGCTCTGGCGCGGTGAAGCTCTCCAGGTGGTGATTGGCAACACGCGCCGCTATGGTGATATTGCTGAGATGACGCCTAATGCCTATATTGATGATGGCGTGCTGGATGTGTGCGTTGTTACTGCTGGCGATCCGCTCTCAACGATGCAACAAATTACTTCGCTACTGCTTCGCAAGAAGCCAGATAACCTGACTGCCGAATACTTTCACGGTGCGCACCTGTATATCAAGGTGCCCGCAACGGTGCCGATGCAACTTGATGGCAGCGCGGTGAAACTCAAGGATTACCTGGAGAAGGCCGATTATGCCGCGTTACAACAGGTCGAGCAGCAGGATCAGGTGATGATTAGCTATCGCTTTGATGCCATGCCACATGCTTTAGAAGTCTTCATTCCGCGTAGCTACAATGATGCCTTGTTTGAGCGTTCCCAATCAGCAGAGGGTGGGCAAGAGCAGGTTACACGCTTGCAAGAGCATGATGAAAAAGCGCATGTGAAGCCGCATAAGCACAAGGGTGATGAGCAGGGAGAAACAGAAGCTCATGCGGAATCAGAACAGCATGACCCAGCTGCTGACAGCAAAGAGAAGAAGCACGACGAAGAGATGAGCAAAGAGTTTCCCGCACTAGTCGCTTCGCTACTGGAAAATGGGCGCAAGATAACGGTGGTTGGCAAGGTGCCAAATCCAGAGAAGGCGGGAACCTATATCATCGCGGGTGGTGCCACCAAGGAGAGTACAGGCGAGATAAAACCTGTGGCTGTGGTGGTTGATGCTGAGACAACCATCTTCAATCAAGATGGCCGTCATGAGCAAACTGAGGCTATTCAGGGACTGCAAGAGGGAGCATCTCTGGTAGTAGAGGGTAAGAAGAGTAAACGTGGCGTCATTCACGCCAGCCGTATGGTGATATAAGAAAAGCGATCAAGCAGTAATAGCCAAGGAACAAGGTACACATGCCTTGTTCCTTGGCTATTACTGCTTGATCGCTTGACTTTTCCTTGTTTTTTTCCCACACTTAAAGTATTCTCATGAGGTTTTAATGAAGAGAGAAAAATAATGGGTGAAACACAAGTTTCTTTAGAGTGGCGTTCGATTTTGGACGCGGTACTGAATAAGGATGTCCGTGCGACGTTAAAGCTAGATCAGAGTGGGGTCGTGGCCTACACGGATGGGGCTTGCCTGAAAAATCCGGGGGGCCCGGCAGGTTGGAGTGCCCTGTTGTGGGCGGCTACGGATATGAGCAATGGCAATATCCGTGAGGGTGCGGCGTGCCTGGAATGTTATGGGCATATTCCTAAAGCGCAGACAACAACGAATAATCGTGCCGAAATAGCGGCAGTTTTGGCGGTGCTCTCGCTTGCTCCCCCAAATTTGCCCTTAATGATCTATAGTGATAGCCAGTATGTGATAAAGGTCGCGCAGGGCATTTTTCAGATGAATGCCAATCCTGATTTATGGGAGCTTTATCGGCAGTTGCTGGCCTATCGTGTCAGGCCCCCGATGTTCGAGTGGGTGCGTGGACACGCCGATAATAAGCACAATGAACGAGCCGATGAGCTTGCGGGCATTGGAGCCTTCGACGGCAATAAAGAAGCCTACACCAGTTGGCAGGCATCGAGTGCGGCAGAAGCCCATAACAGACTGCCAGAGGCTGAATTGGCCGCGTTACGCCACAAGGCGCAAAAGCTGCAAGCGTTTATCGAGGGGAATGGAGCGGGAACCGCGAACGTGTCGCCGCCAGAACGCACCTTCATCAAGGATATGGCAAAACGCCTGCAAAAGAATAATTTTTCTCCCTCTGATAAGCAGGCCAATTGGCTGCAAGCTCTGGCAAAGAAGTATCGCGTCAGTCCGTAGCTTCGAACGCTGCGCTTGCTCCCTATCATCAGGGGCAAAAAGCAGCGTTTCCGGCATAAGCAGGCTGGGTTTCTACGATAGTAGCATGTGGGAGTGTTTATCGGTTGATGAACACTCTCATACTCTTCTATTTATAAAATGGGGATTCTTTGCGCACACGCGCTTCTGCTCGTGCAAGTTCGCTAGCAAAGGCGGCATCACGCAGTTGTTGTAGCCATTCGGCACCTTGTGTTTGCACATTTAACCATTCACGGGCAAAATGGCCTGAGAGAATGTCATCGTGCAGAATGCGCTTGAAGCGTTCGCGCATGGCTTTGCCATCATCGGCGGCTAAGCTGCTCAGTTGACCGTACTGGCTGGTATGCGAGTGCAGCGGAAGCTGCCCGAAGATGCCGAGATCTGCGATACGCTCAAAGACTTCTGCTGGCTCCTTTGAGAGATACATTTCATAGAGGATGGCTTCATCACTAAAACCAGCTTCGTGGAGAACTTCGTAGGCGGCGCGGAAGGCGATAAGGATGGTGGGCCAGATGGCCTGTTCTGAGAACAGGTCGAGTGTCGCCTCCTCGCGCGCTGATGAGACGATGGCTCCGCCCTTTGTCGCGCCGATGCCGCGGGCAATGGATAAGGCTAAGTTGAGCGCGTTGCCGCTGACATCGCGTTCAACCGAGATGAAGCAAGGGTATGGTTCGCCACGCGTATAACGGTCGCGCACGCCCTGGCCAATCATACGTGGCGCGACCATGACGACATCCACGCCTTCTGGCAGGTCGAGCAGGTTGAAGTATACATTGTAGCCGGACGCGACCACCAGCGTTGAGCCACGGCGTAGATATGGCGCGATCTGTTCGCGGAATATCTGCGGTTGCTCCTCGTCGGGAATAAGCAAAAACACCACATCACCCCACGCGGCAGATTTGGGAACAGTCGCGACACGAAAACCGTCTTTGATGGCCGCATCTTTGTAGGCGTCCTCGCGATTGCCAATCAGAATGTTTTCTACGCCGCTTTCACGCAAGTTCTTGGCCTGAGCTGCTCCCTGGTTGCCATAGCCAATGAACGCCAAATGTTTGCTTTGTACCAATGATAGGTCAGCATCGTTGTCGTAGTACACCTTTGTCATTGCGAGTGCTTCTCCCTTTGTGCTAAAAGCGTCCATACACTACGCACTACTTGTACGCTGTACAGATGAAGCCTACGTTTTGAGCCTATGTGGTCGGGGCGCGCTTGCTGCTCTGGCTTGTTTTCACCTCCTCTCGCTCCGTGTAACAGCCATACTCTGTGGGCGTGTATAGGTGGGCGTCTTGGGTGATTGTACAAAGAATACCATATGATAGCTGCTAATGGAAAACTGATGCTTTATTCGCGGCGTCCCTCCCTTGCAATGCGTGTGCGGTGAAGCTTGTCTAAACTGGTTTGCTGCTGGCGCAGGCGTGTTTCGCTGCCATAGATGGTGTGTAATGCATGTGGTGTGGCAACCTGTTTGAATACTTCAAACAGCTGTAGCCATTGTTCAAAGCGAAGGGTGGTGGGTGTGCTATCATCATTTAAGTTCAGGGTTTGACTGACTAGCTTGAACTGACGGGATGTGAAGATGCCTTTGAGCGTAATGCTCAAGCATGGTTGTGGCGTCGTAAAAGCGTAGACGACGAAGTCGCGAAACAGCGGCATTTCGTTGCGTGCTAGCAATGGCGGGCCACGCTTGCGCAAGCGCAGCATGACTACATCGACTCGTGGTGCGGGCATAAAATCGCTACGCCTAAAGCTATGGAGCACCTCTAGCTCAAAGCGCGGCTTTAAAAGAACGCCAAACAGTGACTCGCGTGGTACGCCAAGAAATTTTTGCGCTGCCTCTTTCTGCATTATCAGATAGGCGTCATCTGGTGGAACGGGTGCCGATGTCAGGTGGGTTACGATGGCACTGGTGATATTAAAGGGGATGTTCGCGAACACTTTGTAATGACCTGTGGGTAGGCGATA
>JBBPYR010000313.1:0-15240 GCA_038199755.1 Ktedonobacterales bacterium
GGGGTGGAGTTACTGCTTATCTTTTAAATGGATGATATCAAGGTTAGGGTGATATATTGGTCGCTCCCAGCCACGGGTGGGAGCGTCCATTATCTCTCCTTACCCTTGATCTCTTTTAAATACGCTGTTTCTGGTGTACGATAAAGGAAATACATTGTCATGATCTAAAGGGAGGCTCTCAATGGTTGCTCAAGCATGACTACGTATATGAGTGTTGACGAGTGGCGTAGCTTGGAACGGACGAGCCACGATGTCAAGCATGAATATATTGATGGACAGGTGTATGCCATGTCTGGCGGCAGCTTGGCACATGGCAGCATTGGCAGCAACGTGGTAAGAGCATTACAAGATGCCTTACGGGCAGCAGGTAAAAGCTACTGTACCTACAACTCGGATGTTGCTTCGCGCCTCTCTGCCAAGCGTTATACCTATCCTGATGCTGTGGTGACGTGTGACGAGCGTGATCGCCCGACACCTGATAAGACTGAGGTACAGGCACCTCGTGTCATTGTGGAGGTGCTGTCAGACTCAACTGAAGCCTACGATAGAGGGAAAAAGTTTGCCTATTATCGCGCCTGTCCGACTGTCGAGGAGTATGTGGTGATCGCATCCAAGTATCAGACTGTTGATGTCTATCGCCGCACAGCAGAGCTTTGGACCTTTCAGGAGTATGGTGCGGGCGATGAGATAGAGCTAACAAGCTTGGCTATTCGTGTGTCGGTAGATGCGCTCTATAGAGACGCTGGCGTGCCAGTGGTGACTGACGAAGCCGAAGGCGAAATTTAGAACCTTCATGGAGAAAATCTTGATGATATAGTGATATTTATGTATAATTTAAGCTGAGGTGTAGTATGTCAAATGTTCCCATTTATACAATCGGATATGGCAATCGTACTATCGAGCAATTTGTAGAACTGCTCAAGCAGTATGAGATTGCTTTTGTGGTTGACGTGCGTTCCCAACCTTACTCGCGCTATAATCAGTCTTACTCCAAAGATGCTTTAGAGAAACAATTAAAGCTGCATAATATCCGCTATATTTTTATGGGAGATACACTGGGTGGGCGTCCAAAGGATGAGACATGCTATGTGAATGGTAAGGTTGATTATGAAAAGGTGCGTGAGAAACAGTTTTATAAGGATGGTATAGAGCGTCTATGTACTGCCTGGGAAAAACAGTTACGAGTCGCCGTCATGTGTAGCGAGTTGAGACCACAGGAGTGTCATCGAGGGAAGCTGATAGGGAATACGCTATCATCAGGTGAGCCAGAAATCGACGTGGAGCATATCGACGAGCAGGGAAATGTGCGGAAACAGGCAGAGATAAATGACGAGGTTATAGGTGGACAACCCTCTCTCTTTGCGGAATATACAGAGGACCCAATCAAAGACAAGCGCGTAGGCTCGTCGCGCAAGAAATATACACCGTAATAAAGGATATGATGAAGCCCAAGATCGTGACAATAGGCGTTTACGGCTTTGCTGAAGAGGCGTTTTTCCAATCTTTGCTGGATGCACATGTCGATACATTTTGTGATATACGGCGCAGACGCGGCATGCGCGGCTCTCTGTATGCCTTTGTAAATAGTCAGCATTTGCAACAGAGATTGCAGGAGCTTGGAATTCGCTATGTTTATTGTAGGGAACTTGCCCCTAACGAAGAACTACGCAAGCGGCAGAAGCAAGAAGACAAAAAAAGTGGTGTGGCGAAGAGGAAACGGGAGGCGTTAACTGATAGTTTCGTGCAGGCATATGAGCAAGAAACCCTGTCCGACTTTGATGCACAAGCATTTATGCAGCAGCTAGGGGAAGACGCAAAAATTGTGAGCTTGTTTTGTGTAGAGCGTGAGCCTATGGCCTGTCATCGTTCTCTACTGGCTAAAAGGCTGGTTCATGATTTACAGCTTGAGATAGAGGATATCAAACCATAGAGGTAAAACACAACAACATATGTTAGCGGAGTGCGTAACATGGAAAGAGTATTGATAGTAGCAAAAACACGCATGAAGAGCGGATTCTGTGTGAGCGGGTTAGTCCGTCATACTAACAAACATATCAGATTGATTCCGCCTGGACGTACAAATCAGCCGCCTGATACAAAGCTCGAGATTGGACAGGTTTGGGATATCGAGTATCAGGAAATTCGCGACTTGGCTCCTCCTCATACAGAAGATGTGCTGGTCACACAGCAGCACTATGTAGGGCAAGTGAAGGACCTACGCTCCACTCTTCTGCAAAGGGTGCAACCGTGGCGGGGAGAGCCACGAGACCTCTTTGACAGGTGCCTCATTTATGGTGGAAAAAGCTGCTATGTTGCTGCCGCGAAAGTTCCCAATGTGAGTACGGGCTACTGGCTTCCGCAAGCAGATTTAACGCTCTCCTATGCAAATGGCAAGGGTAAGCCCACTTATAAAACGGAATACTCACGTTACTTGAGTGAGCTTTTGGGGTCAAGCACGCTGTATATCCCTTATGTTGGTGTTGCCAACCCGATCCCTAGAATTTCCGCTAACATGCTCCTGCGCGTTTCGCTCGCAAGGTGGTGGATGCCCGACGGGGCAGAAGAGGAAGGGTGTTATCTCCAGCTTTCAGGATGGTATGATTAGGAATGAAGGTCGTTCCACAGTTATGTATATATTGGACATTGAAAAGGAATAGAGTAAATGTATCAAATGGAACTTTTTCCTACTCCGGTACCTAGAAGTAAACTGCCTACGAACACGACTGCTAACCACTATCCAATACACAGATGGTTCAACTTTATAGCAGGATTTTCACCGGAGTTTGTGAGTGAATGTATTCAGAAAGCAGGCTTGAAGGAAGATGATGTTGTGCTTGATCCATTTGCGGGGCTTTCGACTACTCTGGTGCAGGCAAGTTTTCATAATATCCAATCTGTAGGTTTTGAGGCTCATCCTTTTTTCTATGATATATCTTTAGCGAAGATATATCCACCAACATATAAACGCACGATTAATGATATTGAGAATTTGCTTCTTGATGCTGTCGTACCCTATAGTGGTGAATTAAATAGTGTTTGGACACAAGATGCAGAGCTGTTCTTGAGCAAACTTATACCTGAGTTTAATTTAAGGTTATTAGCATCGGCCCTTTTGCTAGAAGATGTAATAGAGATTGATAAACGTCCTCTCTATCGCCTCGTCCTCTCAAGAGTGCTTGAACTTACCGCTCATGCACAGACAGACGGTATTTATAAGGCTCCTACCACGGGAAAAGGTTCACTTCCCTACAAAGTTGCTCTAAAAAAAGTATGCGATGAAATTCGTGAGGATATGTCTGTGATTAGAGAAAAGGACAGTCACAGGCCTACTCTTTATCCAATGAGTTCTGAACAAATGAAACCGCTTGAAAATAAGAGTTGTTCACTTTGCATTACCTCACCTCCTTATCTCAATAATTTTGACTTTGCAGAGATGACTCGTATGGAGTTGTATTACTGGCGTTACGCAGGCTCGTGGCGTGAAATTACTGAACGGGTACGTAGAAGACTTATTATTAATACAACAACCGTTCCAAGTGATCTCAAGCGAGATCAGCAAAGATTTTCGGAGCATTTATCACAAGAAATGCATGCGACGCTCGATACTATTGTAGTAGAGTTAAAGCAGCAACGTAGCGTCAGGAGTGGCAAGAAAGATTACTATTTGCTTGTGTATCCTTATTTTGCACAGATGCAATCAGTTATTCGGGAAGTATACCGCGTATTGAAGACTGGAAGCTCTTTTCACTTGGTAGTAGCTGATGCTGCTCTCTATGGAGTTCATATTCCCACAGAAACACTATTAGCAATGCTCATGCAAGAAAATGGTTTTGAGATTTGTAAGATTGAGAGACTGCGAGATCGAGGTGAACGCTGGGTGCTTGAAAAGAGACAAGGGGCAAATAAGCCGCTAGGAGAATTTCATATTCATGCAAGACGACAATGATAATGTAGAAATCATAGAAGAGGGTATTCCAAATACCCTCTACAGTATAGCGATGGCAGAGATGAAGAAATATATTGAGGTGTATTTGGAATTAACGCGACAAACAAAAGGCTTAACAGATATTAACACCAGTCATGTACAGGGTACCGAACAGAAAATAGTTGTCTTGGGTGGTATTGGTAGTCCGCTTGATCCCTTTACCTCTAATGCTGAGTCTGTGGTGCAAGAATGGCAGCGTATGCGAACAATCCCCTTTGTTGTAGAGCTTGCTATTACAAAGAGTGTCTATATTCGCTTGCGAGAGAAATGTCAAGAACTGCTTAATCAGCTTGAAAGTGCCACCGCTGGCTTCAATGAGTTCAATTCTGCATATATTGCGGCTAACCCTTATATGCTTCCTCTTCTTCAGCGTCTAGCCAATATTTCAAGTAAAGCACAGCTGAAAGAGCGCGTTGGCAATATTTCTGACAACGCAATTTCTAAAACTGCTGCTGAGAAATTAGCTCAATTACTAAATACACGGAAATTTGGAAGTGCTTTAACACAAGCGCAGATATTGCAAAGTATTGAGCCTACTCTAGAAGGTATTGTTCGTGATTTAGTGGGTCGAGTGCTTCTTGAAACGATTGTTGCAAACGCTCTTGATGATGCTCACGTTCCATATAAGCGAGAAAACGAGTATTCATCGTTGAAAGGAGTGATTTACGATTTTCGAGCAGATTTTGTTGTGCCTGATGATGAAAATACAATGGCGTTTATTGAAGTCAGAAAATCATCTTCACGACATGCATCTCTTTATGCCAAGGATAAAATGTTTTCAGCCATTAACTGGAAGGGAATGAACAAGCAACTGTTAGCTATTATTGTTGTAGATGGTCCCTGGACAGCAGAGACCTTAAGAGTGATGGCAAAAGTATATGATTATGTTGTGCCGCTTAACAATGTTGCTGAGATGGCACAAGCGGTGTATTCTTATATGCAAGGTGATATCTCTAAGCTTCGGTGGGCCGTAGACTTAACTGTGAAGCCAATATAGTTGTTATAACAAAAAAAGCACGCGGCATGCCGCGTGCTTTTTTTGTGACGTACTCTTCTACGGGATTTACCAATATCTCTCTTCTTCCCAGGGGTCGGCGTGGTTGTGATAGCCGCGCTGCTCCCAGAAGCCCGGGCGGTCGTGCTCCATGAACTCCAGGCCATCGAGCCATTTGGCACTTTTATAGGCGTAGAGCTTGGGGACGATGAGGCGTACGGGACCGCCGTGCTCCATCTCGATGTCCTTGCCGTCGTGCTTGAGGGCGATCAGTACATCGTCGTCGTTCAGGTCGGTGTAGGGCAGGTTGGTGGTGTAGCCAGTCCAGGATTTCACCGTCACAAAATTTACACTGGACAGAGGCTTGGCGCGTTGCAAAATTTCGCGAATGTGTACGCCTTCCCAGGCATTGTCGTAGCGGCTCCATGTGGTCACGCAGTGAAAATCTGCTGTGAGCGTGGTGCGTGGCAGGGCCAGAAACTCGTCCCAGTTGAGCTCAAAGGGGTTTTCGACCTTGCCGCTGATCTTCAGCTTCCAGTCGGGCGGCAAGGCTTTAGGTGTGCGTTCATAGCTTAGTACAGGCCATTTTTTTGTCAAGTATTGTCCAGGGGGGAGGCGGTCGCGACCATCGGGACGTTTTTCAATTTCAGCGGGTGCTGGTTTCTTTCCAAACAATTGCACGGTGTGCAGCTCCTTATTTTGCTAGAGGCGCAATTCATGATTTATTGCGACCTGATTATGCAGTACTAGATGTCTACAGTTATGCTATGATGCCTGTTTTCTGAGGACAGGGGAATATTCATGATAGTATACAGTTTGAGAAAAGACCAAAACGTTACAGCTTATGCTACGTATATATAATGCACGTTTTGAGAAGACGTTGCAAATCTACCTGTCAGAACACTACAATAAAGTAGATTTATTCCACTTACTACGCTTACTACGCTACTTTTACGTAGAAACGCTCATCCTGGATGTATCGCTTTTCCTGTTTGTTCTCATTCGTTCAATTTGATCTGTGTGTTCTGTTCGTCTTATCGGCCTGGAATGGGCGATGACGAGAAATGAGGAACGGTTACTTATGGTTATCTTTTTACTCGCTTTAATCGGCGCAGTGGTCGTGATGGCAATTCTGACCATCGGGCGGCTCGGTTTTGGGCGCCGTGAGAGGTTTGACAGCCGCCGCTTTTTCACGTGGTTTGGCTGGTATGCTGTATTCAATTATCTCTTTTGTCTGCTCATCCTCTACTTTTCTCTACCAGCGTTGACCGGTCCCTTTGGCGGCTGGCAGTGGCTGCTGTGGCCTCTTATCATTAGCAGCATTGGCAATCTCTTTGCCTTTGCGCGTCCGGCGATGGGCGTGTTCGAGGAGGCGGCAGCGGTGAGCCAGGGACGGTCTCGCAGTTCATCGAGTAATATTGCGAGTCGTATGCCAACCAATATTTCGCGTGGAGCGGTTGCGGCTGGCGTCTTTGGTCTTGTGGTAGCTGGTGTGCTCGGCATCCTGGCATCTATACTCATCACCATCTTCACAACCTGGTTTGACACCAACGCGAAAGCCCTGGCAGGTATTCCCAATGTGAAGGTGCAGCAAACCTCTCAGCCATTGCCGCCAACTGATGCCAACAATATCGTGCTGGTAAGTAGTTCCATTGCTTCGTATAAGGGGCAGCAGGTGCTTGGTTCGAATGGGCAGAACTATGGTTCCACCTATAACCTTGACCCAGGAAGCTATACGCTACAATCCATCAATCATCATCTCTACTATGTGGCCCCACTTGCGTATAACAACATCTTTGCCAACCTTGCCAGTCCGACAACGCCCGGTTTTGCCGTTGTGGACGCCGAAGACCCGCAGCAGTCGCCACAGTTGCGTACTGGTGGCACGAACACCATCGCGATTCTGCCGGGGGCATTGCTCAATCAGGACCTGTTACGCCATGTTTACTTGAGCGGTTATACCTATGGCCGCTTGCTAGACCCAACGCTTGAGTTAGACGATAACTTTCATCCTTACTGGACCATCTCACTGATGCAGCCCATTCGTGGCTACGTGGGCGATACGCTGACCGAAGTGTTGCTGGTAGACGCACATACCGGAGTTATTACGAAATATAGTCCGCAAAATGTGCCAGTATGGGTAGATCGTGTGATGCCTTCCGAAACCGTCTCGCAGTACCTGCAATGGTGGGGCTTGTATCATGCGGCACCATGGTTTAATCCATCGGGTGCGGGTCAGCAGGCACCTGCCAGCACGCCGGAATTGCTGTACAATAATGTCGATCAACCTGTCTGGCTGATTCCTATGACTTCCTCGTCATTGAACGATAATTCAAGTACCGGCGTGTTCCTCTTCGATACCCATAAGAATCAGGCCAATTTTTATCAGTTGTCGGGTATTGGTATCGGCGATAATGTGACGAAGACCTTTCAGTCAACCCGTGCCAACATTCGTGGCTATGATGTGGTCAGTCCACAGTTGTACCAGATTAACGGCATACCAACGTGGGTCGCCATCTATGTACAGACGACCAGTAGTGGCGACATCTTTCAGGATGTGGGTATTGTGGATGCGCGCAATCTGAATGGTGGCAATGTGCAGTTCGAGTCAACGCTTTCTGCTGCCTTGCAGGACTATCAACAGTGGCTGCAACAATTGAATAGCGGTGGCCCCACCACAGGGACGACGCAGACGGTGACGGGCAAGGTGCAACGCATCTCGTCTGTGACACAGGGCACGAATACGATCTATTACATCCAGATTGCGGGCCAGAAGGTCATCTTCACTGCGAATCTCACCCTCTCGCCCAAACTGCCGTTGGTGCAGGCGGGTGATAGCGTGACGGTGACGTACCTCAATTCCAGTGGTACGGTCGAGACGCTGAAGACTTTCGATGATAGTACGATCGTGCTTGGTGTGGCGACGCCGACAACTGGGACACCGACGGCGGGTGTGACGCCGACCCCCACCCCTACGCCGAAACCATAACAGACACATAGGCTGTATGCAGAAAACGTGCTTGTTATGCCATGATATGATGCAGGTGAGATAAGAGGCGTAGGATAGCAGGAGAGCGTATGACAACAATCAAAGCATTGCTAGAGCAGGGCACCACAACTCTTACGCGGGCAGGTGTGGAAACGGCCCGTCTGGATACGTATGTGTTGCTTGAACACGTGCTAGGTGTTGAACGGGCTACCCTCTATGCCTATCTAGAGCGCACGGTAACGGCAGAGCAGGAACTGACGTTTCTTGGACTCTTACAAAGGCGCAGACAGCATGAGCCTGTGGCTTATCTGCTTGGGCACAGAGAATTTTATGGCCTGGATTTCCTCGTCGATGCGCGTGTGCTCATTCCTCGTCCCGAAACCGAACTACTTGTAGAGGCGGCACTCCATATAATACGGGAGCGATTGGCAGCTGGAACTGTTCCTGTCGTCGCTGACATCGCTACTGGAAGTGGCGCCATTCCCATCACTATTGCCGTTGAGGAGCCGCGCTTGCCTGTCCTCTATGCTAGTGATATCTCAGAGGATGCTCTGGCGGTGGCGCGTAGCAATTGTCACAAGCATGGAGTCGAACGACGCGTACAGGTGGTGCAAGGAGATTTGTTAGAACCGTTACCCTCGCACGTCGATATTCTGACGGCCAACTTGCCCTATGTTGGAAGCGCAGAACTGGCGGCATTAACCGCAGATGTGGTGGATTATGAGCCACACGTTGCCTTATTCAGTGGCCCACATGGGCTAGACCTGCTTGCACGTTTATTTACAGAGGTGCAACGTTCTGCTAAACTCAGCATCGGCAGCGTATTATTATTAGAGATAGGCTACGCGCAACGTGAGCCGCTCATCGGGTTACTACGAACTGCGTTGCCAGAGGCGCAGTTTGTGTTCAAAAAAGATTATGCTGGTTGGGATCGTCTGTTACAAGTGCTGCTTTGAACGTTTTATATGATAAGGTCAAAATATGCTATTCTATCGTGATCGTTTTGTTATGTAGCCGTAGTATTATGCCCGTAGATAGAGGCTGGTCTATTGATTTTTCAGTATTGTATGATACTCTCAATGAGCAATGTACATTTGAGTAGTGCGCTGTTACTCTCCAATGCAGGAGGCATTTTATGATGTGCGCCAAGCTGCTTTTTCCGCTTTCTACTATTCATACATTCCCTCTGTTATTACTACCTCTGCCTTTCTTGGATGATTGGGCTGTGCTCCTGCTTGGCGGTGTGGGCGCATTTGTGTTGGCATATCTCCTCACCTTCGTCGTGGGGGCGGTCTCTCGTAAGATGGGCTGGCTGGACAAGCCAGAGGCGCGCAGGGTGCATAAGAATGCGGTACCGCGCTTGGGTGGCGTGGCGATGTTCCTGGCCTTTATCATTGCCTCATTGCTCTTCTATTCCCCTGGCCCAAAGTCGCTACCAAGCGAACTGGTGAGTTACTGGCTCTTAGTTGCCGCTGCTCTGCTGATTGTAATTGTGCATGCCTATGATGATGTTAAGGGGCTGAAACCGTGGCCGAAATTACTTGCGCAAACCATTGCCGTGGTCATTATTCTTGGTCCTGGTTGGAAGACGGTGCAGGGGATAACAAGCTATGTCTTTCACGGCGTGCTGCTGTATGGTTTCAGTAATCCTTTCGCGGCGACTGTGCAACACGGCGGGGAGCCGTGGTATCGGCAAGCGATTCTCACGCTGTTCATTCACAACACTGATATTTCCTTTGCCGCTATTCCTGCTGTGCTGTTTACGTGGTTCTGGATCGCGGGCATGATGAATACCGTCAACCTGATTGATGGTCTGGATGGTCTGGCAACGGGTGTGGTGGCTATCACTGGACTGTTTATTACGGTCATCAGTTGGACGCTGCAACAGCATAGCATCGCTATTCTGGCGGGCATTTTTACGGGGTCGGTGCTTGGCTTCTTGCCGCACAATTGGAATCCGGCGAAGATTTTTATGGGTGATAGTGGCTCACAATTCCTTGGCCTGGGTCTGGCGGTGCTCTCAATTATGGGTGGCGCGAAGATCGCCTTGGCATTGATGGTGCTGGGCATTCCCATTTTAGATGTGGCGGTGGTGATGATGAACCGTGTGCGTCGTGGTCAACATCCTCTACATTATGATAAGACGCACCTGCATTATCGCTTGCTGGCAACAGGTCTGAGTGTGAGACAAATTTGTTATGTCTTCTACGGTCTGACCATCGCCTTTGGCTTGCTGGATCTGAGCCTCTTGCGCCTAGCCAAATTGTATAAGCTGGTGGGGATTGGTCTGGTGGGGGTGGCGATGATCGCGCTCATCGCTTGGATTGACTATCAACAGCGACAACGTGGCGAACATATTGAACTGGGTGGACCACCTGCACCGCCAGACGGTGATGGTGATGCAGCGCCACAAGATGAGAATGATAGCGATGGCGATACCGCGCTGCCCAAAGATAAAACAGATGAGGTTGAGCGCAGTACGCCATCGGAATATGATACGCAGCACGTTTGATGCTGCGTATCTGCTTACCCAGCGGCCACCTGATTGTGCTGCTGGGTATTCTGGTGAGCTGCTTCTTCGATGAACATGCGTTTGAGGAAGTGGCCGGTGTAGGATTGCTCGTTTTCGGCAACATCTTCTGGAGTGCCCTCAGCAATAATGTATCCACCCGCGTCGCCGCCCTCTGGACCCAGGTCTATCAGCCAGTCCGCGCTCTTGATGACGTCCAGATTGTGTTCGATGACGACAAGTGAGTTGCCTGCCTCGACGAGACGTTTGAGCACATCGAGCAAACGATCCACATCAGCGAAGTGTAGTCCTGTAGTTGGTTCATCCAGGATGTACATGGTGCGACCAGTGGCGCGACGCGATAGCTCGGTTGCCAGCTTGACACGTTGTGCCTCGCCGCCGGAGAGTGTTGTGGCTGGCTGACCTAGGCGCATATAGCCAAGCCCGACATCGTTGAGGGTCTTCATCTTGTTGTAGATGGATGGTACGTTCTCGAAGAAGGTGGTGGCCTCTTCGATGGTCATATCCAGCACGTCGGCAATCGTCTTGCCTTTGTAGTGAATTTCTAGTGCCTCGCGATTGTAGCGTTTGCCTTTACAGACCTCGCAGGGAACATACACATCGGGCAAGAAGTTCATCTCGATCTTGACGATGCCCTCACCCTTACAAGCCTCACAGCGGCCACCCTTGACATTGAAGGAGAAACGTCCTGCGGCATAGCCACGGATACGCGACTCGGGCACCTGCGCGAATATCTCACGAATGACCGTGAAGGCGTTGGTGTAGGTGGCGGGATTCGAGCGCGGTGTGCGGCCAATCGGCGACTGATCGATGTCTATGACCTTATCCAGATACTCCATACCCTCAATTGTCTCGTGCGCTCCCGCTTTTTCGTGGGCGCGATGGAAGGTATGGGCCAGCTTACGATAGAGGATATCAGTGATGAGCGTGCTCTTGCCGGAGCCAGAGACGCCAGTGACGACGACGAATTTTCCCAAGGGCACTTCGACGGTGACATCTTTCAAGTTGTTCTCTTTTGCGCCTTTTATGACCAGTTTGTTGCTATTGCCATTGCGCCGTTTGTCAGGTATTTGAATGCTCTTGCGGCGTGAAAGGTAGTCACCGGTCAGCGAATTGGTGTTGGCCACGATCTCTTCATAGTTGCCAGTAGCGACGACATGACCACCGTGTTCGCCTGCCCCTGGTCCGATATCGATGATGTAGTCGGCGGCCCGCATGGTATCCTCGTCGTGTTCGACAACGAGCAGTGTGTTGCCAAGGTTGCGCAGGCGTACCAGCGTTTTGATCAAGCGTTCGTTGTCGCGCTGGTGCAAGCCGATGCTCGGCTCGTCCAGAATGTAGAGCACACCCATCAGTCCGGAGCCAATCTGGGTTGCCAGGCGAATGCGTTGTGCCTCGCCACCGGAAAGGCTGGCGGCAGCACGACTCAGGGTCAGGTAGTTCAGGCCAACATCAATCAGGAATTGCAGTCGAGAGCGAATCTCTTTGAGCACCTGCCGCGCAATGAAACGCTCGCGTTCCGTCAATGCACTCTCGACGAGTGGGCCGTTGCTATTGATCGGCGTGAGCGGATTGCCGAGCAGGGATGTGGTTGCTTGGCTCTCATCCTCGCTCTCCTCTTCGCTGTCTTTGAGCGGGGCGACGATCTGTAGAATGGGCTTATGCGCCTCGACGACTTTCTCGTCAAGCTCTTGGAAGAAGCGTTGCACATGGGTGATGGAGAGTCTGCTGACCTGCACAATATTGCGTCCACCAACCGTGACCGCTAACGCTTCTGGCTTGAGCCGTGCCCCATGGCACTCCGGACAGATGCGTGCCGACATGTAGCCCTCGATCTCTTCACGAGTTCCGTCGCTGCTGGTTTCTTTGTAGCGTCTATCCAGATTGGTAAGCACACCCTCGAAGTTGACCGTATACTTACGTGTGTGGCCGTGCTGTGGTGTGTAGTGTATGGTAAGCTGCTCAGGCACGCCGCGCAAGATTTTTTGCTGAATGTCTTTGCTCAGGGCTTTCCACGGTGTGTCGAGGCTAAAATGATAGCGTTCGGCTAGGGTTTCGAGAATGGCACCATGCCACTGACTGTTGTTGACAACCTTCGCATAGGGGGCAATCGCGCCATCACGAATGCTAGCGTCAGGGTTGGTAATTACCAAATCGGGATCAAGCTCTAGCTGTGTTCCCAGCCCTGTGCAGACGGGGCAGGCGCCATGTGGGCTATTGAAGCTGAAGGTGCGCGGCGCGATCTCTGGTAAGCTGATATTACAATAAACACAGGCAGCTTTTTCGGAGAAGAGTATTTCTTGATCTTGACCACCAACCACCGAAACCAGAGCTACACTGTTCCCTAGCTTGAGGGTGGTTTCCAGCGAGTCGGCGAGGCGTTGGCGGAAGGCGGGCTCAACGTCATCAACCTCTTCATGGAGTATGCCTTCCAGGGTTGCTTCCCGTATACCGTCCTCATCATAGTGTGTCTCTCTGGCGGCGTTGACCTCGTAGAGCGATGGCCGCTCGGCCACACGCTTGAGCGGAGAGCGTCGTGGATCGTGGTCATCGCTTTGCACTTGTTTGCCTTTGTGCAGGACCAGACGATCCACGACGACTTCGATGGTATGCTTCTTTTGTTTGTCCAGATCGATCTCGTCACTCAGGTCATAGACGGTGCCATCGACGCGGATACGCACAAAACCAGAGCGGCGCATCTCTTCAAAGATATTCTTATATTCGCCCTTGCGTCCCTGTACGAGCGGTGCCAAGAGGAGTAGGCGTGAGCCATCGGGCAGGCTCAAGACCGAGTCTACGATTTGTTGGAGTGTTTGCTGGGTCACTTCGCGCCCACAGTTGGGGCAGTGCTGATGACCGATACGGGCATAGAGCAGACGCATGTAGTCGTAAATCTCGGTGACGGTTCCTACAGTAGAACGGGGATTATGGGTGGTGCCCTTTTGGTCGATAGAGATAGCAGGGGAGAGACCGTCAATGTGGTCAACGTCAGGCTTCTCCATTTTATCAAGAAATTGTCGGGCATAGGCCGAAAGGGACTCTACATAGCGGCGCTGTCCCTCGGCAAAGATGGTGTCGAAGGCTAGGCTACTCTTGCCGGAGCCGGAGAGACCTGTGATGACCACCAACTGATCGCGTGGGATGGTCACATCGATGTTTTTCAAGTTGTGCTCACGGGCACCGCGAATAATAATTTTATCTTGGGGCATATATTGAACCATCCATTACTTACTAATGCACAAATATACATATTTGCCGGGCAGAGATACAAACAAACGTTCCATATAACACTACTACACCCTCGCCCTAACGTCAAGAGGTAATGAAGAAAGAAAGCGGGTAAAGGGAGGTATTAAGCATAGTTCCTCTTATGAAAACAACGAAAGAGTAGCTATTATTTCCTACTCGCTCGTTCCATGTCAGGATGTCTGGCTGATAGGAAATAATATTATTAGTGACGTATATACTGGTAATAGTATGTTGTCATCCACTATACTATAAAGAAAAGTAGGGATGTCCCTTGTGGGCATCCGACAAGCACAAGGTGAGGGGATGCCCACAAGGGACGGGGATGCCCACGAGGGGCATCCCTACTGGTGTGGCTGTAAGGGTGTAGTGAAGAGTAGTGATAGCTGAGGGAATCTTTTGGATACCGAGCTTAATTTTGAGAAACATTATCGTTTAGTGCGTGAGGTCATTGAGACCATCGTGTTAACGGTGTTGATGTTCTTTATTATTCGTCTTGCTGTGCAAAACTTTAATATTGAGGGTCATAGCATGGAGCCGAGCCTGCATGACACCGAGCTGATTCTTGTGGATAAATGGTCTTACCGTTTTCATCCTCCCTCTCGTGGCGATGTAGTTGTGTTTGTGGCACCACCACAACCCGATCAGGACTATATCAAGCGTATTGTGGGCTTGCCTGGGGATGTGGTGACGGTGCAGGGGACGACGGTGATTGTGAATGGCAAGACGCTTACGGAACCCTATGTCAAACCACAATATCAGGGAAATGAGAATCCGCCCTTTGCTAACCGTGTTATTCCCAAGGGGTTGTATTTTGTGATGGGCGATAATCGTGGTGGAAGTTATGACTCGCGTGCGTGGGGCTGTCTGCCGCAAGGCAATATTGTTGGGCGTGCCGCGCTGGTATACTGGCCCTTTGGACAAGATAATAATGGACTATTGCCTAATTACGCTTCTGTTTTCGATCACGTGCCAGCCGCATCCACTGTTACAAACCCTACCGATGTTTGTCAGGTGTCGAAGCCCCTTTCTAATGGTGTTGGCAGTGTTTCTCACGCCCCGCCTATAGCAGCAGATCCATTTTCTGGTCATGGGCTTGATTTAAATCTTGCTTTATTGCTCATGATGCCGGGTATGTTCGTAATGGTTTCGCGTCGCCGCAAATAACCAAGGGGCAGAACAAAGAGCTAGCACGCGTCGCCATAGTAGCATGTGCTGGTTAACAAATGAACCTGGTAACAATGAAAACCCATCCGTAGGGGCCAGCTTCAGCGCGCCCCGTGCTAGTTGGCGAATCGCACGCTAACGGGTACGGGGCGCGCTGAAGCATTTTGACAATTTAATCTGGTAATCGCGTGAGCAGCAGCGAAGCGCGCTGTAGGCTCCGTAGGCTACCGTTCCGACCGACTGAGCGAAGCTAGACGCGACAGCGGCGTTGTCGGTCGGAATAAGGAGTAGCCAGATTGATCGCGCCCTCCGCTCAATTCATTGAGCGA
>JBBPYR010000314.1:0-2111 GCA_038199755.1 Ktedonobacterales bacterium
AGTAGCTAGTCTCTGCTGAGAGTGTGAGGATACCTAGCGTCGCAATCTGGAATACCGGAAACATGAAGGCAAGAGGCGAATTGTCAAATACCTTATGCGCAATCTGAGCAATGACGGTAGGATTGCCTGCTGCATTCGCTTCAACCGCATAGGTCATTGTCAACAACGTGATACCAAGAAAGAGTGTGCCAAGAATGACTGCCATCCATGTTAAGGTAGTCGAAGCGTTGCGTGTCTCCGGCTTTTGAAAGGCGGGTACACCATTCGAGATCGCCTCGACTCCTGTCATCGCGGAACACCCTGTGGCAAACGCACGCAGAATAAGAAAGAGCGACAATGGCTCAATGACTGCTCCTGCGGCTGTTGGTGCGAATGTACCAATAAATGGTTGATGTTGAAAAAGGTATGCTTTGACAAGCCCTACAACAATTAAGAGTACCGCACTCACGACAAAAAAGTAGGTTGGTATGGCAAAGATGGACCCAGACTCTCGCACACCACGTAGATTTACGATGGTGATCACAAGAACAAGTGCTACGTCAATAATAATAATGGTTGGGGTGGAAAGAAAATCCTTTGGGAAAAGTGAAGCGAGATTGAGCACACCCGCCGCAACACTCACCGAAACATTGAGCACATAGTCGATGAGCAATGCTGCCGCCGCCACAAGCCCTGGTATGGTACCCAGGTTCTCCTTTGCTACAATGTATGACCCACCACCATTAGGATATGCAGGAATCGTTTGACGATACGAGATAGCCACAATCGTCAAAAGCGCGATAATGACAAGGCTAATCGGCAGGGTGAGCCAGAGATGGCCTGAACCTGCCGCAATGAGGTTAATCAAAATAGCCTCAGTTGCGTAGGCAACCGACGAGATAGCGTCGGAAGAAAGGACCGCAAGTGCCTTGAACTTGGTCAATCGCTCTTGCTCCGCCATTGCATTAGAGATGGGTGCGCCAATCAAGACATGCTTGATGTGGTATATCACCTTGCCGACACCCCCTTCTGGAACATTTATCTCCTCGGTCGCCTCTAATACGCCATTGCCCACACGTTTAAGTACAGCATGATTGGTCCCCGCATTCGAGATACGAACTTGTATATTGTCAGGATTTGCTTGTAAACTCTCTTGATAGGTCATCGCTGGTAAAGGCACGGTCAAATCAAAGGTATCATGTCCAGGTGTCTGTGAAATATCGGTGTGCTCACTTGGACTCAAGAGCGGTACAATTCGTGGTTGGTGCTCTGGCAAATTTGTATTTTTTGTGGGCATGCTTCATCCTCATGAATAAACGTAATCCTTCTTTTACTATACAGTGTCGTATGAAAATAATCTATAGTTTAAGAGGATGAAAAATGCTGGCTTATTTGCGTGTAAACGGCACTACATAAAGCACCATAAACGTAAAGAAGGCACCGTTAGCGAGGATCGTTGCGAGGTGGAAGACTTCGTGAAAGCTGAAGACGCGTGACCAGAGTGTAGGCTTGCGTAGCGCATACGCAACAGCCCCTAAGGTATAGAGAATACCGGCGAGCAAGAGCAATGACATCCCCTTGATGCCTATCCGTGCTACTAGCTCAGGTAGGGCAGCGATAACAACCCAACCCATTACAACATAGAGGGCAGCCGTTGCCCAACGTGGCAGATGTACTGCTGGTGCAGCCGTTGCAACGCCAATGACAGCAAGCAACCAGATAACCACGAGGATACCTATACGCCATCCACCCGTCATGACATTGAAGACAATCGGCGTATACGTTCCCGCGATAAGCACAAAAATGTTGGCGTGGTCGATGCGACGCATAAACGCACGACGCGGCACCGACCATGTACCAATATGATAGAACGCACTCCATCCAAACAGTAGAATAGAGCTAACCCCGTAGATGAGCAGCGAGAGTTGCTTGGGAACATCGCCCACCGTTGATACCAACAAGAAAATTGTGCCAATGATAGCAAACACTGCCGCACATGCGTGGAGATAGCCACGTAGAAGCGGCTTAACAATCGCGGCAGTCTGCTCACTCACAAGGGGCTTGCTCATGCTTTTTATAGCCTTTGTTTTCGTCTGTAGGGACCGATTTATCACGTCCTTTCGGCATTCACA
>JBBPYR010000315.1:0-9852 GCA_038199755.1 Ktedonobacterales bacterium
AAAGAAACAGAAAAACAACAACACCTCTGGGATCATTCAGGGGGAACTTTTTTAAATCAACCCACAGTGAGCATTAACAACCAAATATAAGTACCGTTAGAGGCGGTTCCTGATCCTTCAACATTAGAACCATCATCCCCATATTATCAGAATAGCAAATCTTCCAGCAGTACTTGCTTAAGGCACATTTATACACACATAAGGTATAGCATACTTGAATATCCTCTTTTTGAGTGTGAGCCCAGCGACGCCTCGTTCAGTCATCTAGCTTGTGCAGTACATTGCCGCAAAGCCAAAGTGTTTGTTGTCACTATAGCCGTGTTTGAGCGTATAATGGTGTCGTACCTCTAGAAAGTAGTAGAGTAGTAAGTGGTTGGCACATAGAAACTGCATATGCGCTTGTTTCTTCTTGGAAGTATTAGATACCAAGCAACAGATCGCATGTGTAGGTTATTTTGAGAGAAGGGAGGAAGAACCATGCACATTTTGGGCACTTTATCTCGTCAACTTCTCAGTTTGCCTTACGTCGCGCGACTAGGAATCGTCGTAGGACTATTCCTCATCTGTGCCATTCTGCTGGCCTTTGGTTTTCCTTCTCCCTATGACGGAAGCCTCTTTGCCATTCCGGTCGCGCTAGCTGCTTGGCTGTTCAAGGGGCGTGGGGCACTGGTCTGTATTAGTAGTGTGATGGTATTGATTGCGATTACCTATCGGGTCAGAGCGAATGGTCTCGACTCGTCTTCTCTGCTGACAGTTTTGCTGATTGGGGCGGTGGCGTTGTCGGCAGAGGGAACGGTGATTGCCTATTTGCGTTATGCGCTAGACTTGGTTCAGGCAGCTCAGGAAAAGGTGCAACAGGCACAACAGGCACATGTGCAAACACAAATGGCCTATGAGTATCAAAAGAAAATCAATACTATCAAAGATGATCTGCTGACGCATCTGGGCCATGAGCTACGCACACCTCTCACATCGATGGGCGGCTACCTAGCACTGCTTCGTATGCAACAGGAGCGTCTAGGTCCAGGCAAGCACACGATGTTGCTGACCAAAGTGACCGACAGCTATGAAGAGTTGGTTGGCATGGTAGATACCATCTTACATGCCCTTACGGTAACAGAGGAATTTCCGCCCCCACACTGTGAAGTGCTCTCGGTTGATCAGGTGGTACACGAGGTCATAGAGCACATGGAACCCACAACAATCCAAGCCTACACGCTCCAGGTGCGGATCGCAGCGTCCACCCAAGTATGGGCTGACCACCAGTTTTTGCGGCAGATACTGCGGAATCTGCTCTCCAATGCCTGCAAGTATACTCCACAACAAACGGTGATCTGTATCGAAGCCACGCAAGCAGATGCCGCTTCCCCGGTGTGCATCAGTGTTCAGGATGCAGGACCTGGCATTCCGCCCGCGGAGTTGCCGCAGCTCTTTGAGAAATTTATCCGTCTCCAGCGCGACCGTGCCGGGAAGGTACGAGGAAGTGGCCTCGGCCTGTTTATTTGTAAACAATTAGTCGAGGCGATGAACGGGAACATCTGGGTCGAGAGCACAGGAGTTTCAGGGGAAGGCAGTCGTTTTTGCTTTACCTTGCCACCACCCTCTCCCCTGCTTGCTCACATGCCATAGCGTTGTTGCACTTTGATAATGTTAGCAAGCAACGTTGGCGCGTCCGGTGCAACACCCAAAGGGGAATCGCTACGGCGGTCCTGACCTGAGAGGCGCATAATGATGTTGGAAGCCGACCAGCCCTGGCTCATCAGATGGGCGGCGAGCGCACTGACAATGGGCGTTGCGAACGAAGAGCCAGCAAGATCAGCCCAGCCTGATGTATTTTGTTCACCATTAGGAAATGTAGGTGAGATATAAATGCCACGGACAGCATCCGGTAGTCCATTAGGATCGGTGGCACCATAGGCATCTCCGCCAAAGGTGGCAACGCCACTGTCAATAGTAGGCAGATTCGCGGCATTGGCAAACATCGATGGGTTGAAGCGGCTATTGACGGAGGCAACACTCAAGGTTGTCTCGTAGCGAGCCGGAGCGCGCGGAGGACGTGGGCGTAATCCTTGTTGTACGACATCCAGCGAATCATTGCCTGCCGCCGCCACAATCAATACGCCACGCGCATATAAGGCTTCACAGAGCAAGCGCAGGCCCTCCTCGATGTGACTAAGAATACGGATTACTCCCGCCAACTGGGTGCTGGGCCACTGGCGATTATCGAGCCAGATGTAGGGTAGGCGACGGAGATCAGGCATAATCGTCAAACTGAGATTGATAATCACCTTGCGTAGTGAGCTAGATGAGACAATTTCGCGCTCAAGGTCGGTTAAGGCGGCAAACAAGGTATACAGATCACTCCCACCATAATCATTGAGGATACGTATCAGGCGTATCTTGGCACGAGGAGCAACATCACGTATCAGGCCAGCCACGGAGAGGCCATGATCGGGCATCAGGTAATAACGCGCATCATTCATATTGTCGCGCCCGGTACGCACGTCATTGCTCAGTGGATAGCGATCATACTCGATGGTGAACAAATCATCACCATCGCGTAGATCGGCACTCAGACGCTGTAACAGCCAGTTACGACGATGCTCAAGGCGTGTTGCCGCACTGCGAATACGATCAGGGTGGTGCGCCGTATCGAGAATGGCAACCAGTACATCTTCTCCCCCTTTTGCGTCCAGCAGCATGCCATTGTCTTGCAGTGTCATATGCCAGCCAAGCAGAGCATTGGCGGGCGACGGCATATCCAGACCAGGAGCGGGACGCGCGGGCAGAGCTGACCCACCATGAGAGTAGAATAGCGGGGGTGCCGCCGCAGTCACGACCCAGTTGGGCATGGCAGACACGACTTGTAAACCGAGTTGCGCCAATTCCTCCAGATGACTCTGGATGTGTGAAAGGGCGGTTGGCAAAGGATCATTGCTTCTGTTGTCAAGGTAGCGGGTATGGAAAAAGATAGCGATCAGCGGCTGCTTGCGATGTAAGCCAAACAGAAAGGAGCGACGGCGGATTGGTGGCATAGCTGGCGAGGTGCTCCAACGTCCCAGCGTGCCATAAGGCTCCAAGGAAATATTATAGTGAGCAAGAAAACCGTTGAGCTGCAAGCGTATCTGTTCAACGAGTATCTCTTGTATATCGTCAGCGGGAATGCGTGGCAGGCGAACCACCACGACCATTTCCGCAGGTATCCAATAAAAAAGTTCATCGGGTACCCCCATGAACTCAGCGGTGTTACGAACCATGCGCCAAAGGCCCCCTCTAAAGCAAGTGGTATAGCAAGAATATATTGTTGTGCAGCGTGGATGAGTCTGTGTTGTGGATAATAATGAGTTTATGCCCCTTATTATAGCCGAACGAGCTACATGATACAATGCAAGAAAAACATTCGCAGACACTGCATGTTTCGCTTTACAGACATCATGAGGATAAAACATGTATTCAGAACGCTTATACAACACACTGGTTGAGCTGATTAGCATTCCCAGCACCTCTGGACATGAGGAGCAGATACGGGCGTATTTAGAGGGGTATTTTGCCACCATGGGTCTAGCAGCTACGGTGCAAAGTGGCGGCAACCTTATTGTCACGGTGCCAAGCACGCCGGACATGGGCAAGCCATTGTTGTTAAATGCCCATATGGACCGTGTACCACCCGGCCTTGGACATACGCCGATACTGCGCGATGACGTGCTCTATAGCAATGGTCAGACAAATCTCGGGGCCGATGACGCGGCGGGCATGGTGATTATTCTGGAAGTTGTGCGACGTGTGCTGGACGAGCAGCTCCCCCACCCACCGCTTGTGCTGGTTTTCACGGTACAGGAGGAGGTAGGCATGTGTGGAGCAGTCGGCTTCGATGGCTCCCCCTGGCAGGTGCAAGATGGCATTGTGTTTGACAACGCCTTTGCAGCGGGTGTCGTAGTTTCGCGTGGTGCCAGCTATGAGGCATTCGACGTGACCATCACTGGACGTACTGGCCACCCTGGAAAAGACCTCGCACACACGGTGAATGCTCTTGAGATATTTCGTCGTGTTGCGCTCCCTCTGGGATCACTTGACAACGATCAGACACGCATCAATATCGGGCGCATTCAGGGCGGAAGTGCGCGCAATGCCGTTCCCGCGCTCTTGACACTTGAGGGCGAGATGCGCAGTTTTGCAGCACCAGAGGTCGTGGAGAGGCAAAAACGCCATATCCAACACGTGTTTGAGCAAGCAGCGCAACAGCTTGGTGGTTCTGCCGAGGTGACATTTACCACACATGCGCAAGGATATAGCATCGATGAGGGCGAGCCATTACTACAAACCTATCGTAGCGTGTTGGAGCAAAGGGGTGCTAGCGTAGAGCTACAACCAACCTTTATTGGCAGCGACACGAGCAGTTTCCGTGCGGGTATGCGCGTCTTCACCCTCTCAACTGGAGTTGTCAACGAGCACTCGTTCGAGGAGTATGTGCCACTTGCGCCATTGGAGCAAGTAGTGCAGGACACGCTTGAGACGTTGCGCTTGTGGAGTAACCAACCCTAGTAAGTTGACAGTAAGCACTGCCAGCTAATAAAATGATCATCATAAGAGTATGAGGGCGTGATAAAGGAACAGAAGGTGTTTGGCATGGCAACACATCCCAATACAGCACACGACGCGCAAGCTACGACACCGGCTGTTGATGTACGTGGATTGAGTTTTCGTTATAGGCTCCTCGACGATGAGCCTGATACCACAACTGCGACACCGCAAACAGCAGAGACGGTGGCATCCGATGCACTCGAAGATATTTCCTTTACGCTGCCACAAGGCCAGCTTATGCTGATTGCTGGTCCGAGCGGCTGTGGCAAAAGCACTCTTCTGAAATGCCTGAACGGCCTCATTCCGCATAGCTACTCAGGAACACTGACAGGAGAAATCTTCCTCGCTGGTCGCGCCGTTTCTGGTATGACTCTGCGTGATCTGGCATTGCAAGTCGGTACGATGTTACAAGACCCTGACAAGCAGATCATTGGTAGTACGGTGGAGAGCGAAATAGCCTTTGGCATGGAAAATCTCAACGTAGCACGCAAGGAGATGCGCCAGCGTATTCAAGCCGTGCTACAACGCCTACACCTGGAGAAATATCAGCACCAGGCCACGTTCGCCCTGTCCGGCGGACAGAGACAGCAGGTGGCGGCAGCAGGTATTCTCGTCATGGAGCCATCCATCTTCTTGTTTGATGAGCCGTTCGCAAACCTGGATGCACGCGCCGTTGACGAACTAGAAGAACTGATTAACGGCCTGCGTGCCGATGGTCACACCGTCATAATTGTCGAGCATCGTGTTGAAGAGGCTCTCACACTCAAACCTGACAAGGTGTTGCTGATGCGTGACGGTAGGCAGGTCTTCTTTGGCAACACGCAAGAGTTTCTAGCCATTGCCGATCCCACTCAGGTCAAGCTGCCGATTGAGGCCACTTTGCGCACATTGGAAGAACACATCCAGGCCCGTGATGTGTTGGTGCGTCCGATTGTCACCCGTGGTAATAGCCCAGGTGCTGAGCACATCCAGGAAGAGCCGATATTGAGTTTTGAGACTGTGCGTTATCGTTACAGTGCTTTCTCCGATGAGATATTGCAGGGTGTCTCAACGCAGATACACCGTGGCGAGACAATCGCCTTGCTGGGACCGAATGGTTCAGGGAAAACGACGTTAGTCAAGCAGGCACTTGGTCTCTTGCGACCCTCGAAGGGACGTGTACTCTTGTATGGCGAAGATACACGCAAACTGAGTGTGGCAGAGGTGGCGAATCGCATTGGCTATGTGTTTCAGAATCCGGGGGCGATGCTCTTCGCCACTTCTGTCCGTAAAGAGGTGAGCTTCGGGCCAGAAAATCTGCACTTCTCAGCAGAGCGTCTGAATGCGGCGGTGCGCGAGGCGGAGGAGGCGGTGAATGTGCAGATGTTTGAGGAGCGTTCGCCACTTTCGCTAAGCTTCGGACAGCAGAAGCGGGTCGCTATCGCATCGGTGCTCTCCATGCAGAATAAGATTTTGCTGCTGGATGAGCCAACGGCGGGTCAGGATTATCGTTCATACATCTCATTCATGGAATACCTGCGTCAGCTACCCAATTTGGACGCGCTGTTATTTATTACTCATGACCTCGATCTCGCGTTGCGTTTCACGCAGCGCGTTCTGCTTTTGAAGGACGGCAAGCTGGTCGCGGATGGCCCACCTTTACAGGTGCTGGCAGACGCGGCCTTGCTAGATGCCTGCAACCTTCGCCCTACTTCGTTGTTGCGTTATCTGTTGGCGACACAAAATGCTGTCGCGTAATAGGGAATATTGTAAGGAGGTGTTACCAATACTAATGCCCGTTTGCTTTGCTAGTAATTCATCTTCCCTTTGTTTAGCTCAGAAAGGAGCTTTCTGTTATGGCATCCATTGAAAAAGGAACTGAGAGACGCGACACATCTGCTATCTGGCGCGTTGGTGTGCGCCAAGTAGTCTATATGGCGTTAGGGGCCGCACTCTACGGTGCCTTGAGTTTCCTCACCAACTTCCTGCAACTTCCCAGTGTGGGCCAAGTTTCTGTTCGTCCCGCTATTGTCATTCCGTTATTTTTTGGCGCGGTCTTTGGACCCGTGGTTGGCTTCTTTGTAGGAGGAGTGGGAAACTTTATTGGCGACTACATCTCAGGCTATGGCGTGTTTTGGAACTGGGACCTGGGCAATGCGCTGATTGGCTTGATAGCTGGCCTTGCCCTCTACGGCACCTTTGGGATCTACAGTAGTAGACGCCCCATTACCTTTGCAGAGATCGCCAGTGCCATTGGCATTATCGTTGGTATTGGCTTTGCGGCTTATACCGATATCTGGGTCTCAAAATTAAATTTCGGTGGTGCCTCCAGCGAGTTTCTTCCGGCGGCAATCTCCGATCTCATCTTCGGCTTGATTCTGTTGCCAATCCTGCTGGTCGCCTATAACGCGGCAGTACGACAGCGAGGGCGCGGCTAGCAAGGATGGGGTGAAGGACCGCCAGTTTCCATGGAAATGGGCGGTCCTTCACCCCATCTCTTCTTCGGGTAATAGGTATTGGAAATAGATTATGCTGATTAATTTTCCTTATGTGAAACGCGATACGCCTGTACACAGGCTTGATCCACGGGTGAAGCTAGTATTGCTGTTTGCCTATAGCTTCTCTGTCATTCAAACTTCCAATTTTTGGTTTATTCTGACCGGCTTTGTGCTTGCCGCGTGCTACTATAGCCAGGCACACTTAAAGTGGTCGGAAACGAAACGTCCATGGCTGTTTATTCTGGCCTTGGTCACGGTGTTGATCTTTGTGAATTATTTTCTTTCTGCAGGCGGCATTGTGCAAGGGGTAGACTTGAGTCATCAACATATCCTGTTTAGCATACCGTATTTTGGCTTCACAGGGCACCCGCCCTATGTCGCACCTGCTCCTTTGATATTTAGCGTTGAAAGCATCACCTTTTTGATCACACAGGCTATGCGCAATATTAGTATTGCTATGTTTGTGATACCACTCCCCTACACAACAGACCCCAGTCATCTCGGCGTGGCCTTTAGAGGGTTAGGTATCTCTGATAAATTTGCCTATGCGATTGATCTTTCTTTTCGCTTTCTGCCCTCGATAGTGCGAGATTTCAGTACAACCTTAGATGCCCAGCGTGCGCGTGGCTTCGAGCTTGATAAGCTCAATGGGGGACTGGTGGGCAAGACGGTACGCCTTGCGCCTATGATCGTGCCGGTGGTGATCGGCTCCATTATCGGGGCAGAGGATATCATCAGCGCGATGGAGTTGCGCTGCTTTGGTCTGGGCAAGCGCACGTGGCTTGTCGAGCTACGCGCACGCAGGACCGATCGCATTTTGATTACGCTAGCCCTCGTGGGCTTTGCGGCCACCAGCCTGCTCAATATCCTGGGCTATTTCTATGCCAGTGGACCGCTACATGTGTTGCATGAGCAGGGAATTCCAGGGTTTTTGCTTGTAGGGCATTGATTGGCTATGCGGATTTGGGAAATTCATATAGAGGCACAGAGCGTGAAGGGACTGCTGTTGTGTGTCGTATGGCTTCTAATCGCTCAATAGTTTCTGGCGTAAAAAGCACATCGCCACAAACATCACACACTTCTGCTGGAATATGTGCCACTACGATAATGCGATCCCCCTGACGAAGAGCTCGCACAACTTCTCGCTGTTCGTACTCGCCTGTACAAGCAGCAATGCTACAATTCATGAAGAGTTCCTTTCTGTTAGACTCTTCCATTTAGGAAGAGTCGGTACATAAACTGTTATAAGTACCAGTAGATGTAGCGAGGTCGTGCAAACTATATGTAATGGGCGTCCTTGCATTGTTCTACCCGCGACTAGACAGCAAGCACCTCGTCGATGTTCTGGATAATTCTCTATAATTTGACCAGCAGCAATAGCGTCTAATACCTCAACAAGTGTAATAGCCTCGTCCTCCATCTCCTCGCGGGCATGATCTGTGACACGGACTGCTCGCGCAGTAGCTTGAGCCTGTATACCAGTGAGCAATATGTCAGCACTCATCAGATGATCCCTCTGCCCGTACACTTTATTATTCATTTTATCACTATTAAGCAATATAGTGAATAATTCAGTGGCAGAAGGGCAACTTAGCAGGGGTTGATGCTGTACACATGGCAAACTTAGCCTCATAGAAGAAGGCACGCCCTCTTCTTTTTGATCCCTCCTCCCGCATCTCTACAGGGAATAGCTCCGTGTTATCATTAGTGGTACAACGATGTAGGTTATTTGGCATAAAACCTTATGCTATGGTGTTACCATAAGCAGAAGAAGTATGGATTATCTGCGCAGAAGCGAGGACTGATTGTTATGGCGAAAGTTTATGGTGTGATTATTATTGGGTCGGGTCCGGCTGGCTATACGGCGGCGATCTATGCGGCCCGCGCCAATTTATCGGTATTGATGTTTCAGGGCTATCAAACGGGTGGACAGTTGATGCTGACGAGCGAGGTGGAAAATTACCCTGGCTTTGAAGAGGGTATCATCGGCCCTGAGATGATGGATAAGTTCGAGCAGCAGGCACTCCGCTTCGGTACCGAGATGATAGCGGAAGATGTGACGGAGATTGATTTTAGCCAACGGCCATTCACGGTGACAACCGACTCAGGCGCGTATCAATCTGAGGCGATTATCATCTCCACAGGTGCCAGCGCGAAATGGCTGGATGTGCCAGGGGAGAAACGCTTGCAAGGACGCGGTGTGAGTGCCTGTGCAACCTGCGATGGTTTCTTCTTCAAGAATAAGGATGTCATCGTTGTGGGTGGCGGCGATACCGCGATGGAGGAGGCAACCTTCCTGACACGCTATGCAAGTCATGTGACGCTTATTCATCGCAGAGATATCTTCCGCGCCAGCAAGATCATGCAGGACCGTGTACGCAGCAATCCTAAGATTAGCGTCTTGATGGAGACCGAGGTGGTGGATATCCTGGGCGACAACGCGGTTACAGCGGTCCAGTTGCGGAACCTGAAAACAGGCGAGGAGCAAAAACTGGAGGCACAGGGCATCTTTATGGCGATTGGGCACCAGCCCAACACTGACTTGTTCAAGGGTGTCATCAACATGGATCGTGCTGGCTATATTGTGCCGGTGGAGCATACGATGACGAATATCCCCGGAGTCTTTGCGGCAGGTGATGTCACAGATCATCGCTATCGCCAGGCTGTAACGGCTGCCGCTGATGGGTGTCGCGCCGCTATTGATCTGGAACGCTGGTTGGAGACGCAAGGCGAAGAGGTCGGCGTCGAAAACTGGAACTAAAGAAGCATAAAGCAAGTTGGGTCTGCCAAGCTC
>JBBPYR010000316.1:0-12902 GCA_038199755.1 Ktedonobacterales bacterium
GTTGTTTTTTCAACACACCCCCGGGGTTTTCAACTACATTACTAATGTGGGGTTAAATTTTTACGGAAGCGAGGCGTGGCAATTGGCGCCCCCCTCTCTTCTGTCTATCTAAATATCTCCGCCTTGGAAAATAGCACGAACTAGGCGTTCAGGATCGTGGCGAGCGAGGCGGTCGTCCTCCCAATTCAAATGCTCAATCACGACATGTGGCACGAGTCGTTTCAGTTGCGCATGATCTACAAATACAGGCTCGCTCCCCTCCTGCGCGTACATCCGTAGCACATCAAGTGCGAAAGGCCCATCATTGACAATCACACGATCAACTCGTGCGCCTAAATAATGATGAATCGCATTGACAAAGTCGGAAGCCTTATAATGATCGGTCTCGCCACGCTTCGTCATTAGATTGCAGATATACACCTTTTCGGCGTCCGATTCACGTACAGCGCGCGCGATATCTTTGACGAGCAGATTAGGCAGGAGACTGGTATACAAGTCGCCAGGACCAATGATGATGGTGTTCGCTCTCCGTATGGCCCGTACGGCTTGTGCGCAAGCAGGAGCCTCTTCTGGCTGCATATACAGCATCTTTATCGGTGAGAGAGGAGCATCATCACTCTTATGTTTCTTCCCACGGGTATCGATATCAGTTTCACCGCAAATAGAGGTGCCATCCTCCAGTTCTGCGCAGATCGTCGTCTGTGCCAAGGTAACAGGTAACACATGGCCCGCGGTATCGAGCAACTCCTGCGCATCTTCTATCGCCAAGAGGAGGTCGTCATTATTAATATCTTGCAGACCTTTCAAAATGAGATTGCCGAGACTATGCCCACCTACGCCCACACTTACATTGCCGCTATCAGCCTGCTCAAAGCGATGCATAAATATTTCACGCCACAGGGCACCATTGCGTGCCAGTGCCACCAACGACATACGCAGGTCGCCTAATGGTAATTGGCGGCGAAACTCATCCATTAAACGACGGGAGCTCCCACCGCTGTCAGACATCGTAACAACAGCACTAATACCAAAGGGATACTTCTTCAAATGAGAAAGAACAGAAAAAGTTCCAGATCCCCCTCCTATTGTTACCACCCTTTTCCCGGCAAATCGATCTCCCGCATGATATGTCCCTGGCACAAATATTCTCCTGCTGCTGGTCTCATATTCGTCGTTCACAATACGTTTTCCTCTACACACATTACTGCTTATACTACACACATTACAGATTATACTACACAATTATCCGAGCAAATTTTAGCATCCATGTAAGGAACAGTCTATCATGAGTCTTTACGAGATGCAAGACATACATGTAAGAACGTCATCCCTTACCTTTGGGGCCCTCTTCTTGTGTACAACGAACAATTACTATATACTTGCACTAACGGGAATCTCTTTGTCACTTTGTGGGCGCGGTGATAGAGAAAAAAGGTTCCCGCTTCTCAATTTTTTGCCACTCTTCATTGAACATTTCCACTATCGTCAATTCAGTTGTGCCATTTTTTGAATGATGTGTTATAATTATTGCATTAATAGAGGGAGGAAACATAACTTGAGCGATAAACCAAATCTGTTATTTCGCGCTCGCCTTCAACTTGAAGAGGGAAATACGCAAAATGCCTTGCAAATCCTGCAAGAAATTACCTCTCCTGATGAACAACAGCAAAGAGAAATTCGTTACTTAACAGGGTGGACTGATATTCAACTCAAGCATTGGGAAGATGCTATTACCTCATTGGCTCCCATACTGCAACGAGCTGAAGAGGAGCTGAAAAATGAGCAAGCCGAACTGACTGATCGTGAACAACTTGCTCATTATCTACTTCAACTTGGTGTAGCAGCAATCAATCTTGAGCACTATCAAGATGCTATCTTACATCTCGATCTTTGTCTCAAAGTGCTCCATGATCGTCGTGTTCACTTACCCAGAGTGCGCATCCAAGCACGCTACAGTTTAGCGACAGCATACGTTATGCGCGGTTTATATCCTATTGCCATTCAACGTTATCAAGAAGCTGCCCGTTTATGCGTGTATTATGATCGTCGAGATGAACTTCCTAATGTGTATTATGGTCTTGCAGAGGCCTTTCGTCATGCCAAGGATTTAGCAAGTGCCTTCGAGTACGCACAAAAAGCACTCGATATTTATCGTGAGCGCAAAGATCGTGAGAAGGAATGTCGGATACAAAATATATTAGGCTTAATCTGTCATCTGCTCGGCCATCAGCAAGAAGCGGCTAAGTATTATAATGAATCTACCCTGCTTGCCATCCTTGTCAATAAGCCATTGATAGCTATGCTCAACTGCGCAGCTCTTGCCGACATGTACATTAAAGAAAATGATCTGAGTGCAGCCCGCCGTCATAGTGATATGGCACGTGAATATGCAATGCGTTTAGAGCGACCAATCTTGCTTGATTCACCCTATCACATTTCTGGGAAAGTAGCTTATGCTGATGCACAAAAAGCAGAAGGAGCAAAGCGCGAGGAATTGCTGAAGGAAGCAGTGACCTGGTATGAAAAAGCCATCGCCTATATAAAAAACACTCAGGTCGAAACTGATCGTGCTGAACTGTATGGTGACTACGCGTATGCACTCGAAGACCTGGGGCGACAAAAAGAAGCTATTGCCTTTTGGCGTAGTGGCTATCAATCGTTAAGAGATGGCTCATTATAGCCATCTTTGCATTGTTTCAGTGTTCTTCCTTGCTATAGAATAGAGGTAGACATACTACTTTTCTATCAAAAAAGGAAAACAGAAACATGCTTCAACTCGACCAGCGACGACTAGGCGCCTCGCCTCTTGTTGTGCCAGCAATGGGCATCGGCATCTGGAGCTGGGGCGATACCGGCTTCTGGGGCTACCAACAAAGCCACACACGAGAAGATATCACACAAGCCTACAAATTCTGCCTCGATATAGGTCTCAATTTTTTCGATACCGCTGAGCTCTATGGTGATGGGGCATCTGAGCGCATTCTTGGTGAATGCAGACGAGAAGATGGTCGGCCCATCATTATCGCAAGCAAATTTGCCCCCTTTCCTAATCGCTTTTCAGCACGTCTGCTCTTACAAGCCCTGGACGCCAGTCTGGAACGTCTCGGCGTGGACACAATCGATCTTTATCAGATTCACTGGCCTTACACCCTCTTACGTGTGAATGACCTGATGGATATGATGGCACAGGCGGTACGTGCCGGAAAAATCCGGGCGGTCGGCGTCAGCAACTATAGTGTGAACCAGATGCGTCAAGCGCAAGCGCGGCTGGCAAGGTATGATATTCCCTTAGCCTCTAATCAAGTCCACTATAGTTTGCTTCATCTCACCCCCGAACGAAACGGCGTTCTGGCCGCTTGCCGCGAACTCGATGTCGCGCTCATCGCCTACAGCCCATTAGAGCAGGGCTTGCTCACCGGCAAATATCGCATCTCGAATCCGCAAGCACCACAACTCAGTGGCACACGGCGTTTCATTCCCACATTTAGCGCACGCCACCGAAGAAAAATCGAACCGTTGCTCGCTACCCTTGAAACCATTGCTGATGCACACGGCAAAACCAGCGCACAGGTTGCACTCAACTGGTTGCTTATGAAAGACGAGCGCATCATTCCTATTCCTGGTGCCAAAAACGAGCGGCAGGCACGCGAAAACGCTGGCGCACTTGGCTGGCAGTTGAGCGAAGAGGAACAGCACCGCATCTCAGAGGCCGCCCACTTCTAATAAGAAAGAGGTGTAGTTGCTATAATCGCTCACACTTACACGCACGACAATACCAACTACACCTACTTATTCCTCTGGCTTGAGACGAACCAGCATAACACCCAACCAGAGCACCCAGAACGCGAACAGCAGAATAGCTGGACCCGTTAAAATGGCCTGACTGCTTGGCGCGCTAGCAACCGCGACCGCACTCCCACTGAACAATGCCGCCACCGCCAGAGCCGTATAGCCAAAAAAGACCCATACAGGTGGCCATAAGCGCATACCCGCACGGGCAATCATCGCGCCGAAGAAGAGTGTAGAAAGAGATAGCAGACCAATACCAACTGTGTTCGTCACGATCGTGAAAAAGACATACCAGAAGCCAATATCGGCAGATGGGGCAGTTCCGCTAACCAGCAGGAGATAGCACGTACCGGCAAGAGAGCCGAGCAGATAGACAACCAAGCCACTGATGCCCGACCATGCCGCAATCACCGCGAAACCCTTACCACGCCATGCATAAGGTGGCATGCCATCATCAACCTGCTCATCCTCGTCCTCCTCTTCTCCGTCAAATTCATCATCTGGTGCCTCATCCTCGTCTTCTCCGTCTTGCTCATCTCCGTCAAGCTCATCCGCGTCAACATCCTCATCTTCACCAACCTCACTGTCCTTCTCTTGCGCGGCAACTTCGGCCTCACGTTCCTGCTGAGCCAATAGCTCTTGCGCCACGATAATACGAAAGAGCGCAAAGGGGAGCGACAGCAGCAACACAATAGCCAGCAGCGATTGCACACGGTACAGCAAAAATGAAAAAACATGCGTATGAATCCAGTTGACATAGATGCCAAAATGCCCGCTCGTCGTCGCGGAGAGCACAACACTATATCCTAGCGGGCCGAGTGCTAGTAGCTGATACAGGGGACTCACGAGCAGCAGCAACAAGGCCCCCAGAATATAGGCAATACCATTAGTCCGTAAGCGCGCTAACAAACTACGTTTCATTGCAAGACTTCAATCTCCATCGACCAATTTGCCAAGTATCTTTAAGGTGATGCCTAACGCGAGCACAACGGCAGCACTCACACCCAGCTCTATCATCGCCTTATTAAAGTCCGTCGTTTCTCCCCCTACAGAAAGCTTGGCGCCAATCGAGAGAATACTGCGGGTAGCGGAAACGATACCAATAAAAAGAAAGGGGCGTAACGAGGTCTCGTGTGACTTGAGATAATGAATGACCGTTCCCAACACCTCCATTATGATGAGCACGAGCAGGAGACCAGAAACAAAATCAATAATTGCCTGTGCTGCTGATGCAGGCTCTTGTGACAACGGGAGTGTGGGAATGCTTATCACTTTAATGCTAAAGGCCCAAAAGGTATAAGCGAGTGCCAACAATGCCCCAACCAGAAAACAAACGCCCACAATGGCGTAAATATAGGTGTCTGCACGGTCGAGAAACAGACCTGAGCTATGTGCAAGGCGATCTTCTACCTCAGAATGCCCTGTCGAAGGTTCTCTCTGTTGGTGTTCCTCGGCTACAAGACGACCTTCTATCACAGAGTGCGTCTCCAAAGGTTCCGTGAGTTCCTCAACTGCAAAACGTTCGTTATGGTCATCAAGATTAATTTGTTGTGTCACGTATACAACTCTCCTTCATTGAAATATCGACGTTAAAAAGTTCTTTGTCTATCCACAGACTTTTCTCAGCAAAGGCGTGTATGATAGAGAACAAATAGCTCTAACAACTCTAACGACTCTAGCAGCTATAATAGCCACAATACTACCATATTGGAGAACAGAAATGCCACGCTGGATGTATTTTCTCTTTATTTTTACCCTGGCCGCCATTATTCTTGAAGTACTACATGCCCCACCTTTACTCATCTTTATTATAGCGGGTTTGGGGATTCTTCCGCTAGCAGCTTTGATTGGCAATTCTGTTGAACAAATTGCCGAACATACAGGGGAGCGTATCGGCGGCTTACTTTTTGCCACCTTTGGCAATGCAACCGAACTCATTATTGGCATTCTCGCCCTCAGTCAAGGACTGGTAAGCGTCGTCACGGCCTCCATTATCGGCTCTATTTTAGGAAACGCCCTGCTTGTCTTGGGAGTATCCGTCATGGTTGGCGGTTTCAAGCATGGACGTCTTACCTTTGAGGCGCGTCCTGCTAGCCAGTATTCCGCATTGCTCGCCCTATGTATTGGCGGTCTGGTGTTACCCACCATTGCGGAACTACTGGCCGCACGCACCCATCAGACACAGATCGTGGTGCGTGGCGAAGTGCTCTCCGATTTCGTCGCTGTAGTACTTTTGTTAGGCTACCTCGCCTCTATTCTCTTTAGTGTCTTTCACCTTGGCGACAGCGGCGACAGCCAGGAAGAACTGGATCCAGTACTAGGGGCACGCTCTGAAGCGGCCATTACCCGTTTGCTGGCCTATCGCCATAAAGTGGCCCAGAGCACTATCCCCGGCAAGTCAGGGGTGTTACAACAGATTGATGGCACTGTAAAGGCCATAGTCACCCAGGAAGTTGGGCAACAAGCAGTCACGACGCTAACACAGGGCACTCCCGCAGAAACCAACCTAGCAACCAGTCAAAAAAACGCACCAATCGAACACAAGAGTGAGCCTGAGCAGGCAAAAACTCCCATATGGCGTAGTCTGCTTGTGCTAGCCGCGGCAACCGTGGGGGTCGCCATCCTGTCCGAAATTCTCGTTGGTGCCATCGAGCCAGTCACCGAAGTATTACATTGGAATGCAGCCTTTGTTGGCCTCATTTTTATACCGCTCATTGGCGGCTTGCCAGAATACTTCAACACGATCTCAATGGCGTTGGACAAGCGTATAGGCATGGTATTGGCGGCCTCGGCAGGGTCCTCCATTCAGATCGCCCTGCTGATGGCCCCTTTGCTCGTGCTGGTGAGTCTGTTTACCCCCAAACGGCTGGACCTCGTATTTAGCCTGATAGAGCTCGCGGTGCTGGCCCTGGCAACCTTCCTTTTTAGCGAGATCACGAAAGATGGTGAGTTGGTCTGGCTTGAGGGTCTCCTGCTCATTTTGCTTTATGCTATTATGGGTGGAACAGTCTTCATCTTCGGCTCATAACAACAATTTAGGAGAGAGAGCACTATCTATGCACACGACCTGTGGTCGTGTGCATAGATAGTGCTCTCTCTTAACCACACATTATAATGGTATGGGAATGACGTTGTAGCCTTCGCGCCCTGACTGCACCAGAGGCGACACGAACACCTCTACCACAAACGGCTTCTCATATAGCGGCTGCCGCACTTCATCCGTAAAAAAGATATGCAGGCGTTCGCGACGGCCACTAGTACCACTGGTAAATGCCTGCATGGGCATGACAACCTCCGCGGCATAGCCACGCCCAGGAATAGCCACATCAGCACGTTGCACTACGTAGGCAAAACTCTGATAAAGGGCAGAGCGCACTTCAACATGCACCGTATCACCCTGCACCATCGCACTCAATCCCGAAAAGACGGTTTCCTTTTTCGCACCTGGACGTTGTGTTGGCTCGTCACGCCCCATTAGGTGAATGCGCAAGGTGTAGCCCTGATTTGGCTGCACACGCAGTGGGGTCTCAATGAGAGCCGCTGCAGTCGTGCTACGTTGCTGCTCACCCAGAATGAAGCGTTGTAAACGCTTGAGAAACGACAGTTCCTCTACAGGCGGTTGGGCTTGCACACCATTATTTGTGCTGGGAGCGGCCTGCTTGAGGCGGAGTGCAGGCAACATACCACTCAATTGCTGCTTAAAGCGTTGCAACGCTGATGGTCCATCCGCTGCTCTTGTCGGTTGTACCACTCCCATCGTACCACTTTTAGCAGATTGAACTGGACGCGGTAGCGGCTCCGGTAAGGTTCCACTTACGCTGGTGCTCAGCATAGAGATATCAGCATTCGTACCATCAGTTTCATATTCCGCAAACGCTCTTTGCTGCGCGACTTCTTGCTGACCCTCAGTAAGTTGTGATAACTTCCAACGCGCCAACCGTGCCTGGATAGGGACAATAGAAATGGTCACTTCCTCAGCATCATCAGCAGGTGCCGAGACGACTGCTGCATCCTCGCCCTCTCTTGCACCCAATTGTTGATCTGAACAGACCTGCAATAAGTCCTTTGCCATCTCGCCAGCACTTTGATAGCGTTTCTCTTCCCCTAGCGATAGTGCGCGCATTACAATAGCCTCAGTTCGACTATTCACGCGAGGATTGATCTCACGCACTGAACGTAGAGGCCGCATCATTCGTTGCGCTGGTGCCTCTGGCGCACTGCCAGTCAATAAGAGGTAGAGAATCGCCCCCAAGCTATACAGGTCTGAGCGTGGTCCTACTCTTTGTAATTGTGCCTCTGGTGCGCTAAAATGACCAGAGGGGGCAAGATTTGAGCTGGAGGGCAGCAATTCCCGTATGCCAGCAGGCAGCCAGGAAAGCATGAGAGCCGCGTGACCATCATAACCCGTCTCACTGACAACCATCGTATAGGGATCGAGATCGCCAACAACTATTTGTATGCTATGCAAACGATCTAACGCCCGGCAGATACGATACATCCAGATCAGGGCGACTTGCTCGTCGGGCAGCCCTACGCCGCTCTGTAACAGGTCTTGTAGTGTCTGTAGTTGTAGATTATTGCTGTCCTGGCCTTCCCGTTGCGTCAGTGGCCAACCCGAGACAACAAAGATATGGCCTTCCTGAGCGCGCAAATCAATAACAGGCATGAGATCAGGAATACGCTGACGGCGCAACAGATCATACTCTTGCAGTGTAGCGGCCATAGCCTGTTCTATCTGCTCTTTACTCAAGTTGCTCATATCAAGGTCGCGAATTGCTACAGGTCGATGGGTTTGTATATCATGAGCAAGAAACAGTTGAACATAGGGACGACGACGGACAAGAGAGGTAAAACGATAACGTTCCCCAAGTGCAGAGGAGGATTGGACAGCGTACATCGTTGCAGTCTCGCGGTTCATGCGCTCCCCACAGATGCCACAGAAAGCGGCACCGACCGGAAGCACATTTTGACAGCGTGGACAGCGCGGCACACCGGAGTGCTGCTGTTCAGCCGAAGTATGCGTTATACTCATAATGCCTTTTACGCCCTTTATATATATTGAAGAATAGGTATCTTGTTAAGAAGATTATAGCATAGCAACGGTGTTTTATCAGCAAAATAGGAAGCACGGGAAAATTGCTCTTGTCAGAGCACCCAGGTTTTGTTAGAATCGGCACAGGGAGAAACGTACTTTATTACGGCTCTATTGCTTCCTAGCGCATATTCAGTGATACAATAATAATAATAGAAACTTATCAGGATGTAATATTCTTCCTCTTCTCCCGAGACTGAAGTTACGATCCAATATCATCAAAAACGGAGGTCTGTTTTATGGATTTAGCCACCCTATTGTTCTGGATCATCGCAGTGATCTTGGTGGGGTCGGCGTTGATGGTAGTCGGTCTTCGCAATATCGTGCATAGTGCGATAGCCTTGGTTTTATTCTTTGCGATGGCCGCGGGTATTTATGTGTTGCTCAACGCCGAATTCATCGCTATTGTGCAGATTCTTATCTATGCAGGCGCGGTGACCATCCTCATCCTATTCGCACTCATGCTTACCCGTCTACAAGGTGTGCAGAACACAAACCCCACCAACAAACTTTGGTGGGTGGCAATGATTATCTGCGCGTTCATTGGAGCCAGTATCATCTATGCCGCGACTGTAAGCCCCCATGTCGTTGACACGGTGAGTAGTAGTGCCGCTGCACTTCCTGGTAATGTCAGCAATGTTGTGCGTATCGGTCAGTTACTCTATAGTCCCAGCAACTATAGCTATGTCCTACCTTTTGAAATTGCCTCGCTCGTCTTGCTGGTCGCGATTGTTGGTGCCATTGTTATTGGTAGGGAGGATTAGTTTATGGGTCTTACACTCAATCATTTTCTCATATTGGGGGCCGTTCTCTTTGTCATTGGCCTCTATGGTGCTATCTCGAAGAAAAATGCTATCGCGGTAATCATGGGAATTGAGATTATGCTGAATGCCGTGAATGTGACCTTGATCGGCTTCTCATACTTCAACCATGATACACGTTATGCCACTCTTTTAACGGGTCAAATCTTCGCTATCTTTATTATTACTGTAGCTGCGGCAGAGGCAGCGGTGGCCCTTGCGATGATTATTGCTATTTATCGTAAGCGTAATACCGTAGATGTCGGCGAAATAGACCTAATGAAGTGGTAATTTAAGAAAGAAATTTGCTATGGATGCGTTATATCAGAATTCATGGACAATTCTACTCGCACCGTTGCTTTCCTTCGTCGTCATCATATTTGGCACCCGTGTCTGGGACCTGCTTAGCCGCCCGGCAGCAGGCGAGCCAGCACTTGGGCACAGCTATGAAGGGCATCACGAGGATGAACAGCACGGTCCCGCTGCCGGGGTGCATGATAGCTTGACCGAAGGGCAAGCAGAATCTGAACATCATGCAGCGGCAGACGATCATGGCGAGGCAGACGACGAGGACCCAAAGGTTCCTCGTCTTTCAATGGGCGCACTGGTCAGTGGCTATGCCGGTATTGGTATTATGGCCCTGGCCGCTATCTACGCCTGGGTGCTCCTGTTTGCATCACTCGCCACCCCTATCAAGGCCGGTGGTCTCACGGTACTTAGCTATGACTGGCTTGTGCTACCCACGATCCGTTACACGATTTCCTTTCACCTCGATAATCTTGCTATCGCGATGATGGTCGTGGTGACAACCGTCTCGTTACTGGTGCATTTCTATTCACAAGGCTATATGAAGGATTCCGCGGGCTATGCTCGTTTCTATTCCTACCTCGCACTCTTCACCTTCTCTATGCTGGTGATCGTCTTCGCGGAAAACTTCCTGGTTATCTTCGTCGGTTGGGAACTGGTTGGTCTGAGCTCTTATCTGCTGATTGGCTTCTGGATAAATAAGAAGGCGAAACCAGAAGAACAGCGTCCTTCGCCCTCGAACGCCGCGCTACAGGCTTTTGTGGCAAACCGTGTTGGTGACGTTGGCTTTATCATCGGTATCATGATTCTGTTCGCCAACACTGGCACCTTCAACTTCAATCAACTGACCACTAGCGTTGCCCATATGGACAAAACCCTGCTGACTGTTGCCATGATCTGCATCTTCTGTGGTGCAATCGGTAAGTCAGCGCAAGTGCCGCTCCATGTCTGGTTGCCTTCAGCAATGGAAGGCCCGACCCCTGTCAGCGCACTGATCCACGCGGCCACTATGGTCGCTGCTGGTGTCTATATGGTGGCACGCACCTTCCCGCTCTTCTCAGCCGCTGACCCCGCCGCCTTCGGCACCGTCGCCTGGATTGGCGGTATCACTGCCATCTTCGCCGCGACCATCGCCCTGGTGCAGTCAGACTTCAAACGCGTGCTAGCTTTTTCGACGATCAGTCAGCTAGGCTACATGTTTGTTGGTCTCGGCGTCGCTGGCCCAGAGTATGGCCCCGGCCCTGGCATGTTCCACCTGTTTACGCACGCCTTCTTCAAAGCCCTGCTCTTCCTGGGTGCTGGCAGCGTATTGCACGCCCTCCATCATGCCATGCATAAAGAGGTACAGGACATGCGCCTGATGGGTGGCCTTGCGACCCGCATGCCGATCACCGCTGCGACGTGGCTGATTGCTACGCTCTCAATCTCTGGCTTCCCGTTCTTCGCGGGCTTCTATAGTAAAGAAACCATCATCAGCCTGACCGCCGAACACGGCAATTGGGGTCTGTATGCGATCACACTCGGCACGGCTGGCCTGACCGCATTCTACATGTTACGTGCCTATATTCTGGCCTTCGGGGGCAGAGATGGCAGGTTTGGTGGCCTCTGGGGTGGCACCTATCGCGGCACGGGCACCGTCCATGAATCGCCGCTGTCGATGACCATTCCGCTGATGCTATTAGCCATTCCTTCGGTTGTGGCGGGCTACTGGTTCTCGTTCTTTAGCTACCTGACCCCTGGCGCGCCAACGCTCAGCCTCGGCACCATTCTGGCCGATCCGCTCACCTACATTGGGGTGGTCGTCTCGCTGGCAGGACTCGCGTGGGCTTACTACCTGTATTGCCGAGTTGACCCCGCTCGCTTGGCTGCTGTGGTGACAAACAATGCCTTCCTAAGCACGGTCCATCGTATCCTGTATAACCGCTACTACATCGATGAGCTGTATGATCTCTTCATCAAGTACGGCGTGCTTGGTCTCTCACATATTGAACAGGCCTTCGACACCTATATCGTCGATGGGCTGGTCAACGGTGTAGCGAGTCTCGTTACCACGCTCGGACGCGATTTCCGTTATACCGAGACGGGCCGTGTGCAATCGTATATGATCGCCTTCTTTGGCGGCGTTGCTGTATTATCCGTGCTAGTCTTTGTACTAGTCACCGCAATCGGAAAGTGAGGCAAGTAGATCATGGAATTCTTCGGAAGTGATCTCACCTGGATTATCCTGCTGCCGGTGATTGGTGGACTGGTAGCATTAGCCACACCGACAAAAGTTGCGCGTTGGGTGGCACTGGCATTCTCTATCGCCACCTTCGCGCTCACACTTGAGGTGTTTTTTCGCGTACTCGCTACGCAAGGCCTGAACTTCGGCGATCTACAAAACCTAGCAGATCAGATACATACCTCCTGGATCGACTTTCAGGCGGGTGCCATTCATTTCAAAGTTGACTACTTCCTGGGTGTCGATGGACTCAGCTTACCCATGGTAGTACTCAACGGCTTGCTCACGATGTTAGCCGTTATCAGCGGCTGGAAAAAGATGCGCATCAAAGAATACCTCGCCCTGCTGCTCTTCCTAGAAGCAGGTGTGATGGGTGTCTTTATGGCACTTGACCTACTGCTCTTCTTCCTCTTCTGGGAGGTCGAGCTGGCTCCCATGTTCCTGCTCATCGGTATCTGGGGGAGCGATACCATCAAACATGGCATGCCCGGTCGCATCTACTCTGCCTGGAAGTTCCTGCTCTATACGTTCTTTGGTAGCGTGTTCATGCTAGCGGGTATCCTACTGCTCTACTTCAACAAGGGTGGTGGCAGCGCGAGTATGCAGTACTTCGCCAGCCATTTCATCACGGGCAGCATCTCTATTAGCGGACTGAGCATCAGCTTGCAGTTGCTCACCTTCTTGCTCATCTTTA
>JBBPYR010000317.1:0-2713 GCA_038199755.1 Ktedonobacterales bacterium
CAGCGCATGCGCTGGATGCTCACGAGCGATGTCCTTGCTCCTATATTTCACCTGCAACCATTTCGGCTACTATCTTCCCACCCAGCATTACCAGCGGCACGCCGCCGCCGGGATGCGTGCTGCCCCCAACAAAGTAGAGCTTACGGATGGTGCGCGAACGGTTGCCGGGGCGAGTGAATGGTGCCATACGATCATTCGATGATAGCCCATAGATTGAGCCAGCATTCGCTCCATATTTGCGCTGAAAATCCTCTGGTGTCAGTCGGGCTTCACACACAATATGCTCACGGAGGTCACTCAGGTCTATTTGCGTATAACTGGCAAGCAGATCAAGCACGTGGTCACGATAGGCAGTGACATCACGTTGCCAAGCGCTTTTGGCGGTAAGATAGGGGGCGTTCACCAGAATAAACAGGTTTTCATGCCCCGCCGGTGCTTGCGTCGGGTCGCTGCGCGTACTCGCACACACATAGATTGTCGGGTTACGCACTGGCACATGGTCCGTGAACAGGTCAGCAAACTCGGCAGGATAATCGTCGGAGAAGAAGATGTTATGGTGCGATAATTGCGGATACTGTTTATCGGTGCCTAGCAGAAGCACAAAACCAGAGCATGATGGCTCCAGTTGCTCTAGGCGACGCACGAGCCGTGGTTGCCGTTGAGCAGGTGATAGCAGGGTTCGATGCGTTGTCACAACGTCACTATTGGCGATGACAGCGTCACAGCGCAGCACGCGACCATCGGCTAGCACGACGCCACGTGCGACATTTTGCTCCACCAGGATACGCGCCACCGCGCATTGCGTTTCGATGCATACCCCCAACTCGCGTGCCAATCGCTCCAATGCCTGCGCCAGAGCATAGATGCCACCACGCGGATACCAGCCGCCATCAGCCATTTCTACATATGGGATGATGCTATAGACCGAGGCCACCTGATAGGGAGAGGAGCCATTATAGGTTGCATAGCGGTCAAATAGCTGGCGCAGGTGTTCATCATGGAAAAAATGGCGCACCGTCTGATCTAATGTGGTTGGCGCAAGAGCCGACAGCACCGCACGCAGACGCGACCATAGCATACCATCGTTACCTCCCTCATGCTCCTCACTATCAGGGTGGCCGTGCAAGACATACCGTACAAACGTGTTCAGCACATCCACTGGACTGCCCAGACTATGATATAAAAAGGGGTCAGCGGAAGCCTCAAAGAGCATACGGGCGTATTCAAAAAAGCGATCAAATGCAGGGCCATCATCAGCGTTGAGACGCGCACACTCCGCTTGAAAACGCGCTCGGTCGCGCCATGCATTCAAGATGAGGCCATCGCGGTAGAAATAGCGACAGGTGATCTCAAGTGGGACAAGATCGAGATAGTCTTCTATACGCCTCTGGGCAGCCTGAAAGAGGTCACGAAAGACAGAGGGCATGGTAATCAGTGATGGGCCAGTATCGAAACTAAAGCCTTGCATACGCATTTGATTCAGCTTGCCACCCACCTGCTCTTGCCGCTCCAACACCTGTACACGATATCCTTGTGCCGCCAGGCGAATCGCGCTAGAGAGACCGCCAATACCCGCACCAACGATGATGATATGTTTTGTCTGGTTAGACATTTATTTTCCTCTCTATAATATACATAGAATTGATGGTATCATAACGCAAAAATGGGTAAGGAGAACACACGATGAAACGCGCTTCGATCATACCTGCCCGTAAATTTCAGCCTGGTCAAGCCCTGGTTGACTGGCTCATCTTTAGCTCGTTCCGTAAATCTTTTGATCGGATTCACTTTCGCGTGCGCGGCACCTATGATGCTGAGTTGCGTTCGCTACCCTTGATCGTGTGCGCCAATCACTTCTCGTGGTGGGATGGCTACGTGGCAAAGCTCGCGGAACGCCAGTTGGGAGTTGATGGCTACCTGATGATGGAAGAGGCGCAATTACGCCGTTATTTCTTCTTCAGTTGGACTGGTTGCTTCTCCGTCAATCGCCAAGATGCACGCTCAGCCATGCAATCGTTGCAGTACGCGGCCCGCTTACTCAAGCAGAAGCCACGCCGCTTTGTCTGGCTCTTTCCGCAGGGGGAGATCGCGCCCAATGATCGCCGTCCCCTGGTCTTTTATAGTGGTGCCGCCCACCTTGCGCGTATGACCAGCCCCGCGCTATTGTGGCCCGTCGCCACACGCATCGAATTTCTCGCGGAACAACGACCCGACCTGTTTATCAGCATGGGCGAACCGTTCCGCATCGACCAAGCAGAGACGCGCACCCCTGGCTTTCTCAAGCTATATACCAAGCGGCTCGAAGAGGCGGTCACGGCAGAACTCGATCAACTACGCGCCGACGTGATTGCCAGCGATTATAGCAGTTTTCAGATCATCATGCAGGGAAAGTCTTCCACTAACCGCATCTTTGACATGTTCTTCCTTCGAAAACAGATTAAAAGGCAATAATGTCGTGATTATTTCGTTCTCTACCAGTATAGCGGTCACTCTCCCTGCGTTCCCAATGCTCACCATGCTCCTCTACGGTATTCTGGGTGTGTTACTGGTGCTCTTTGTGATTCTTGTGATCAATTTGTTGACGTTCCCGCGCTTACGTTCTACACGCCACACGCCTAATGGGTGGGGGTATCCCTTGCACGGGCGACCCAAGGGTCCCCTCCCCGCCTCGTCCGCCACCCCCGCCCCTACTGATAAGGCCACCGTTGAGGAC
>JBBPYR010000318.1:0-17832 GCA_038199755.1 Ktedonobacterales bacterium
GCTTTTCATGGAAGCCATCGTCCGGGATAGGTTGGAAGATCACCGTATCTACTCCATTAGGAATCAGGCGTGTTCCAGGGAGGTAGAAATGATGGTCAATGAGGTAACGTTGCATACGCGTGCTCAACACGATGACAACTGCTCCCATACGACGAAGCAATGAACGGATGTATTGCACAAGGAACGGGCCCGCCTGCTCCAGACCATAGAGGTCTCCGTCGATCCAGGTTTTGCCATCCACTTGTAGCCAGGGGGTGGAGGGATCGAGTGGGCCTGCCAGTAGTGCTGCGGAGACATCCGTTTTAGTGGGTTTGCCTGCGCCCGCGCTAATGACAACGATGGTCATGGGTTTACGCGCCAGACGGCACATAAAGGCGAGCGGCAAAACGAGCAAACTGAATTGGCAGACTTGTAGGATATCGTAGTTTTTGCGCTCGTGCCAGAGCTTCCAACTCATAACCAACATCGCCAGTAAGTATGCGAAGCGTTGGAGCAGGCGTGGCCATCCCATGCGGTTGCCGAGCAGCACACCCGCAACGCGGTGTACAGGAACGCCGCGTACCTCTTCATAGGACGCCCATTCTTTGTTATGGCGGAAGGTAACGACCTGTACGTCGTAGTCCAGTTCGCGTAAGAGTTGACACTGAGCCAGCGTTTGCGTTTCTGCACCTCCCACGAGGGGAGAAAAGGTGGTAATCGCGACGTAGATACGTACTTGCTTTATCATTTGCTTGCCCCCTCCAATGCCAGGGATAGCGTATTTTTATCTTTAGAAAGCATCTGGCGATAAAGGTCTACACACTTTTCGGTAATACGCTTGAGCTGGTAGTCACGCAAAACCGTAGCACGTGCCTCTTGCGCCAACTGTTGAGCGAAGGCAGGGTCTTCGATGATGCGGCGGAGCGCATGGGCCAGTTCCTCTGGCTGCTCCGGCTCGACCAGTAGGCCGTTGATACCGTCAACAATGATGTCTTCGCTGCCGCTGACCCGTGTGGCGATGGTAGGTAAGCCGGTAGACATCGCTTCTAGCACTGCATTGGGCATGCCCTCCCAACGTGAAGGCATGACAAAGCCCCAGGCACGCTGTAACAGTGGAACGACATCTCGCTGTAAGCCCATGAACTCAACGCTCTCCTGAATGCTCAACTCAGTTGCTATGCGTTCTAGTTGTGGTTGTAGCGGACCTTCGCCCGCAATGAGCAATTTGGGGATAAGCCCTGTTCGCCATGCCCCCGGTTCGTGCATCATACGTGCCCAGGCATGGAGGAGCACATCGATGCCTTTGGGATACTGTAGGCGTGCTACACACAGCATCGTGCGCTCTGGCCGCTGCGGGTCAGGACGCAATTCAGGAACAGGATGAAATTTCTCTGCATTGACCCCATTAGGAATGAGGGTAAGTTTCTCTTCGCGGAAGCCGTGTGCTGTCATATAGGGATAGCTACGGCTACTGAGTAGTTGATAAAAGGCATCAGACTTTTTGAGAAAATGAACGATGATATTCCCACCAATGGCCGACTTTGAAAGGTAAGCAATATCCCCGACCACAATGTCTTTATAGGGAATCCTCAAAAAGCTGGTATCAGAGAGTGTCTGTACGAGTGTATCTGCCATTAACGTTGCGTCTTCTGCTTGTTGCTTCTTCCCTGGGCCTGTGCTGGGAATGCTGATGATAATTGGTGTTCCGCTGAGCTTGCCAACTATCGCCGCTACAGCAGCAAGCGGTGAGAGCTGTAGCGCATGGATGATATCGAATCGGTGTCGCAGTTGCCAAAGTGTCAAGAACATGAGAATATCAACGGGCAGATGACCAAGTCTGCCGATACGTAGAATGCCTTTAGGGCTATAAATGCCGCCAACACGCACAATTGGCAACCCATCGAGTGTTTCTGTGCGTTTCCAGCGCTTGTCGTGACGTAAAGTCACAATGGTGACCTCATGTCCGAGTACCATAAGTTGACGCGCCTGTTTCTCGGCACGTACCTCTGCTCCGCCAACAAAGGGAGCAAACATAAATGCGACGATACATATGCGTAAACGATTTTCCACAACGAACTCCTAATGTGGCTAAGTGCTGCGAGATCATTGTTTGTGACAGTGACCAGGCTATTGCTTGTATGAATAGCTTGCTCATGCTCAGCTAGGAATGCTTAAACATGAGCAAGGGGTTTTTGTTCTTCGCGTTCTTCATTTTCTTCTGTCATGCTTATGCTAACGGGCGTTTTCACCTTGCGCGATGACTGAGTGGTGTGTGTAGTTGTCCAATAGAGAGCGAAAGGAAGTGCCATCACAATCCAAAAGTAGATGCCCACGCCTGGATTCCACAGGTCATTAGACTCCAAGGACTGCACAATCACACTGAAGAAAACTGCCAGGGTCATTGCGAGTAGCATACGGTAATCGGGCGTCGCTTTCCGCACTTTGCCCAGCAAGGGAATGACTATTGCTAGGAAGGTGAATAAGAGCAGTACCAGTCCGATGATGCCATGATCATAGAGCGTTTCCAGGAAGATGTTGTGTGTTGCTGTTGCGATCACACCGCTCCCGAAACCTACGCGAAGATTAGTCAACAAATTGTCAGAAGCTTTTAGACCACGGCCCAGAAGTTGTGCGGGGTCGAAGTGGTTGATGATAGCCGCCCAGAGATAGGTACGTCCATTGAGCGTCAATATATCCTGATTAAAGAAGCGGCTAAAGATAGGCGTATTGCCGATGGTTGCAGCCAACACTACAAGGCCACCTATTGCGATCATGCTTCCTAACATACCTATACGAAGTCTGCGTGACGGTAGGAAGATAATCATAACAATGATACTGACGGGAACGCTCAGTAGTGCGGCGCGTGTGAACGTGAGACCGAGCGTTGTTAGTAAAAGCAGCACGACTAGCCCACCAATAAGCCGCTTCCAGCTTTGTAAGGTGAAGATGCGATAAATTGATACGGGGATAACGATAGAGAGAAACAGTGCTAGTGTTGGTGGTGTATTTCCAAAGATAGAACTGATGCGGAAAAACGAGGTTGATGTATCGACAACACCGTTTTTCTTGATGAAGTAGCCATAGATGCCATACAGTGCGATAATGATAGAGGTTGCCAACATACCATCAATAAGCCAGAGCAATCGTTTGCGCGTGTTTAGCGTAGAAATAGTAAGAACACCAACGGCAACGCTCACTAATAAAATGGTCCAATCAGTCAAAAAAGCACTCAGTGGCAGCGGTGACAGGCCAAGGCCAAAGAAGATCCACACGACATAGGCTAGCAAGAACGGAAGAGCAGGCATACGCTTAAATGCCTGTTTTGTGGGAAGGATAAAGAGCAACATCATGGTGGGTGCGATCAAACCGCTGAGAAGATTGGCCCCATTGGCAAACGGCAAATTGGAGCCGATAAATGGGTTAATCAAGACCCAGGCAAGCAGCAGAATATAGTTATAGCGCAGCACCAGCAGTACAGCGATAGAACCAAAGGCAATGCGTAGCGTGTACACGCTGTTTAGCGCGCTCCCGACGATGCCCGCTGTGAAGACGAGGAGGATAATCGCCAAGCGTAGTATATCCCTGCGGAAATGGTAAGGGAAGCGGAAATTGCGGAAATTCTCTTTCTTCCAGATGATCAAGCGGACATAATATTGTCCCAGTCCCATCCGCCATAATACCTTCATAAACTCGCTTGGCGGCGTAAACAAGTATAATTTCCCAATTACACTGCGTAAGGTGAAGAGTAGTATGAACATGGTGCAGACATAGACTGCCGAAGTGGAGAGTGCGATGCCGAAGCTTTGCCAGATACGAGCGAAGATATAATCAAAGATCGCATTTGCCGCAATACTGAAAATCGTGACATACATCAGTATTTTCGTTTTACCCAGTGCGCTAAAGGCACGCGCCACAATGAATCCAAATGCCATCGGCGTTAATCCCACTGCGAAGCCAATCAGCGTTGTGGCTGTGCGACTGGTATCTTCTTCAGAAAAGGCACCATGCTGGAAGAGAACTTCGACAATAGGGTGGGCCAGCAGGATAAGACCAGCCGTGAGTACAAGCGTCCCGACACCAACCGCCCATAGATATAGGCGAAGCGTCTCTTTGAACGCTTTCATATCCTTTATGGCGGCCTGACTTGCCAGATAGGGCAAGGCGGCGCGACCCACCGAGGCGAAGATGACGCCCACGGGGACGCTGATCAGCTTGAGTGCGTTATTGAGGACCGCGATGCTTCCTACGGTCAAGGCAGAGGCAAACATCTGATCTACTAGTGGGCTGGCCTGGCTAATAAGGGCACTGAAGATGGCAGGCCAGGCAACAATGCCAATAGCGGCCAGCTCTGGACTATGCAGGTCCAAGACCAGTTGATATGTGATGTTGGCACGGCGAGCGCGTATGGCAATAACACCAAGTTGCAGTATCTGCCCGACCAATGTACCGATACATAACAGGATGACGCCCTCTGTCTTACCACCGATCAATACCAGCGTCATGGTTATGAGGGGTACCAATATACCCGCATAGGCAGGCCAACCAAACTGTCCCTGTGTGTTGAGTAGGCATTCCATGAAGCTATTGAGCGTCATGAAGACCAGCACGGGAAAAATAAAGGGGGTCAGGCTAACTGCGAGGGTGTGAGAAGACGACTGGAGTGAAGGTGCTGAGAAAAAGATCAGCTGGTTGCGAAAGATGAGCATCAACGCCGTAAAAAGCACCATGCTACTAATCAGGAGGTTGAGCAACGTGCTAAAGAGGCGAGACGCCGCCTGTCTTCCTTGTCTCGTACGTACACGCGTGTAAATAGGAATGACAGATGCTTCTAGCCCACTAGCGAGCAGCTGGGCAAGTGTGATTGGCAACGTGGTAGCAACGAAGTAGGCATCCATTGCCGATCCTTGTCCGAAGCGTGCTGTAACGACAATCTGATTGAGCATCCCCATAATGCGAATCAGTAAATTGGCCGACGCAAGGCTCAGCAGGGCGCGGAATATATATTTATTTGCCGATTGCAGACGGATTGCCGCCATGCGACCAGTTGTTGTCCCAAGCGGTTGACTCGTTCCAGTATCTAATGGTTGAGACATGTTCTATTAAACCATCCTATGAGACGGCAGCGGAATCAAGAACACCTTCGCAGGTGCTACAAACGAACGATGTGTTCGTCATGATATCCCTGTGTCATATTGCGTGTATCTACAATGCAGCGTGCCTCACGGATAATCCACTCTGCATCAAAGTAGTTATGATTGGTGACAACGACTACACAATCTGCTGCATGCAGCAATTCGCTGGTGAGCGGTTGTGATTGCAATGTATGATCTCCCAATGTGAGTTTTGGTACATATTCGTCGTTATACAGCACTGTTGCCTTGCGTTCTAATAAGGACTGAATGATATCGAGTGCTGGCGACTCGCGCACATCGCTCACGTTAGACTTGTATGCCACGCCAAGGACAAGTACGTGAGAACCGTTGACACTCCGCTGCTGCTCGTTCAAGGCCTCAGTTATCTTGTTGACCACGTAGCGTGGCATACTGCTGTTGACCTCTGACGCTAATTCGATAAAGCGAGCGGTATAATCAAGCGTTTTGAGCTTCCAGGAAAGATAGTGCGGGTCGATAGGAATGCAGTGTCCGCCCAGACCGGGGCCAGGGAGAAAGCGCATAAAGCCAAAGGGTTTTGTCGCAGCTGCCTCGATAACTTCCCAGACACTGATATTCAACTTCTCGCACATGATCGCCATCTCGTTCACCAGACCAATGTTGACTGCGCGGAAGGTGTTCTCCAGCAATTTCGTCATCTCGGCGACACGTGCTGAGGAAACAGGAATAACGGTTTCAATCGCCGCGCCATAATAGGCTTTTGCCAATTCGGTGCAATCGGCAGTAACGCCACCGACGATCTTGGGCGTGTTGCGCGTATCAAAATGCGGATTACCCGGATCGATACGTTCCGGTGAGAAAGCCAGAAAAAAGTCGGTACCGACTTTCAATCCCGTGACTTCCAATTCTGGCTGTACGACCTCTTCGGTGGTTCCCGGATAGGTCGTGCTCTCTAAAATGATGAGTTGTCCGGAGTGAAGATGCGCTTGCACCTGGCGTGTGGCTGAGAGAACATAAGAAATATCGGGGTCGCGTGTCTTGCGTAATGGCGTAGGGACGCAGATGCTGATGGCATCGATATCCTCTAGTACCGCATAATCGGTCGTAAAACGTAAACGCCCGTCCTGGAGCAGGTTTTGAAGCACACTGCTGGAGACATCAGAGATATAACTCTCTCCTCGATTAGCTAGATCGACCTTGTGTTGGTCAACGTCTATTCCTGTGACCTGGAAACCCACTTCCGCGAATGAGATGGCAAGTGGCAGACCGACATAGCCAAGCCCTATCACCCCTACACGCAATTTACGGGAAGCAATCTTCTCTAAAAGTATGTTTTTCATTGAGTTGATTCCTTACTAATACCGAAGAGAGAGAGACACACTAGTCTTTTTTCTTGGTGGGTGAGAGCGTAAGCGTGATATCTTCATCTTTCACCTTCCCATTTGAAGCGGCACGTACAGCAACAGGAGTTGGCGTTTCAGGAATAGTCAGGGCGATATCTGCCTTTGCGTGTTGTTGTACGCCGATATAGTCGAGACGGTCGCCATCATCTGGCCAGCGGCTCTTGTTGACGACGGTGCCAAGAATGTGTGTGCGTGTTCTTAGTAATGTCTGTTTTGCACGCAGTAATACTTTCCGTGGTGTTTTCGTGATATCTGTCACCAGTATCGCGACCTCTATATACGAGGCGATAATTTGAGCGTCAGCGACCGGCAAGAGAGGCGAGGTGTCGAAAATGACAAAATCGAATTGCTTAGATTGTTTGAAGTAATCAAATAGGCGTTGCGCAATCTGTGATTGCAGCAGTTCGGACGGGTTAGATGGCAAGACGCCAGTGGTCAGGACGCGCAACATAGGTATTTCGGTGGGCTGACCGTTCAGCTCGACCTCGACCTGTGCCCACACTTCGAGGAAGGCGTTGGATAAGCCGTGGCGATTATCAATCTGGAAATGCTGATCCTGAACTGGATGGCGCAGGTCGGCATCAACAAGGAGTACACGCTTGCCCGCCATCGCCAGAAAGGTGGCGAGATTAGCAGCTATGGTGCTTTTTCCTTCACCCGCAAGGGCACTGGTAATCATCACCAGCTTGAACGGTTTGATCTCCTGCGCCGCATTTAAGGTGGCACTGAGAATACGGCAGCTTTCTGCTAACGCTGGCGTTTCTTCCGCGCTTTTAATGCGATCTCTTTGGGAGAGGCGTGGAATGACGGTGAGAACATCCAGATTGAGCAGTTCCTGCACCTCGTCGGGATTTTCCATGCGATCATCGGCCCATTCAAATGCGATGATTAAGGCGAGCGAAAGGCCAAGCCCCACCAGAGCACCGATAATTGCATCCGTTGACGGCTTGGGCTGTATGGGATCGGTTGGAACTTGAGCGGGTAAAACTTGAATGGTTGCCGGAAGTTGTGTACTTGAGTAGTGTGAGAAGCTTTGCCCAATTTCATTTGCCAGTTGGGCGGCTAACTGTGGGTTGGAATTATTCACGTCCAGTTCTATGATTTGCGTGTTTGATTGGGGCTTCACGGTAATCATAGGCAGAAGTGTTTTTAACGTCATCCCTTGATGTTGGGCTATTACGGGTTGTAGTACCTGCGGATTCGTGACAATTTGAGCATAAGTAGGTAACGCTTCTAGGGCAGCCGTGGTATTGTCATAGCCCGAGTTAGAGGTGCCGAAGGTTACAATCATCCAGGCCGTCGCCTGATAGACTGGTCGCATCAGCTTCGTCACGAGATAGGTCATACCTGAGCACAGAATAATGCCGAGAAGCATGACCCATATCCAACGCTTGGCGAGAAGAATATAACGGGTAAGTGGATTACTCATTCAAGTACCATCCTTGTTTTTAAATATAGTGATTGTTTTACCGCGCTATCTATACTAACACACTCATTTGACTCTGTATGTTTTTGCTCCTTTTATGGCACCATCAGACTATAGACAACTGTCAAGTGCCTACTACCGCTAAGGATACCTGTTTCCCTATGAGAATGAGGTAGCAGCGGGTGTTGAGAAGACGTTAAGAACCTTGGCTACAGGTGTACATCTCAACCCTTCAGTGCTTTTCCACATCAAAAATATGTGCCTTTTGTCTATGCATGGAAGCGAGATGGGGGCGAGGGGATGGAGAGACGAATTTCTCTACATGAAAGAAGCAATGTTTACTCAATCTCCACCCTATTGTGCATTCTTTGGGCACATCAACATGGTACCGTTCTGATTAGAAGGATATGCTTGCTTTCTTATAGAAGAGGCAAGAGAGGATTTCAAGGGAGATAGAATGTATATTTCTCTGCTCTTTTATCGCTAATGCGTTTCTCTCTAGCGTATCGCTTAAGCAAAGAGGTTTGAGCAATAAGGAGATTTTACGAGTGAGGGTATCACTAAATGTTCAGGCACCAAAGGATTTTTTGCCGGTAAGCTATGTCGATGTTGTAGTGGTTGGGGCAGGTCCTTACGGGCTGTCAACTGCCGCACATTTACTGGGAAAAGGATTGCAGGTAGCTGTCTTTGGAAGACCATTGAGCCTTTGGCGTGAAAACATGCCAGAAGGAATGTTCTTGCGCTCTTATTGGTGGGCGTCAAATCTGTCTGATCCACAAAAAAATTATGGTTTTGAGCAGTATTTTCAAATACATGCACTCCGCGCTCCAGAACCTCTGCCTATTGAGACCTTTATCGATTATGCGCTCTGGTTTCAAAAGAACTGCGTTCCCACTATTGATGAAACATATATCACTTCCATTGAGCAGCAGGGTGATCATTTTGAGATAACGTTGCAAGCTGGTCGCATCGTGCGCAGTCGGGCTGTAGTGATGGCTCCTGGTCTCAAATACTATGAATATCGTCCAGCACAGTATGAGCATTTATCGCCAGCGGTCGTGTCCCATGTCGCGCAGTATGGAGATTTTAACCATTTGATTGGGAAACATGTAGTGGTGATTGGTGGTGGACAATCCGCGCTCGAAAACGCAGCAATTATGCAGGAGCGGGGTGTGTCGGTAGAGATTGTCGCTCGTCATGCTATTCATTGGTTGACAGACGAGAAGGTTGATGGGCGTTCGCTTTTCCAACGTGTCCGCTATCCAAGGGCAGGTATCGCTCCAGGCTGGTTTAATTGGGGCATTGAGAATGCGCCCTACGCTTTTCAACAACTTCCTCGTGCGATGAAAGATCGCCTGTTACGTGGGCGTGGTCGCTTCGGACCGGCGGGGTCGTACTGGCTCAAGGAGCGCATCCTTGGGAAAGTGAAGCTGCGTGAGCAGGTCGGTGTCCAGCATGTGCAGGAGACCGAGCAGGGAGTAACGCTACAATTGTCGGATACGAGCGTCCTTCATGCCGACCACATCATGCTGGCGACAGGCTATCGTGCAGATGTCTGGAAACTGCCGATGCTGCATGCCGATCTTGTCTCACGTCTACACACGTATCAAGGCTCCCCGGTGCTCAATAGTCGTTTTGAGACAAACATTCCTGGGCTCTACTTTGTGGGATTTTCGGCTGTCTCAAGCTTTGGGCCATTCTATCGTTTTGTTGTAGGCACTGATGCGGCTGCGACTCGCCTGTCGCATGCGCTGGCACGAAAACTGGCTATTGCTAAGTAGGAGTGAGCTTCACATGCGTAAGCGACTAGGTGCAATTGTGGCGGCATGCTTCTACTATAGTGGGCTCGTGGCCTTGGCACGTTGGAGAATGCAGCGTGCAGGCAAACGTCTGATTATTCTCAATTACCACCGTGCGAGTGGTGGTGATTTACGTCGTCATATGCTGTACCTGCGTCGCTACTACCGTGTCATGCATTTAGAAGATGCCCTACAAGAGTTGTTCGCGCGTGATAGTGGGGAACGCGCTACTTCTGACCGACGTACCCCGCTTGTATTGACATTTGACGATGGGTATTACGACAATTATAGTTATGCCTTCCCTCTGGCACATTCGGCGAATGTCGCGTTGTGCTTGCGCAAAAACTCGGCCATCCTGTCCGTAGCTTTGCCTATCCAATTGGGAGGGCGGAACATATTGGGGCTGCTGCGGTGCAGGCGGTGTGCATGGCCAAGTATGATTGGGCGGTAACGACTGTTCATGGTATCAATACACCACAAAGCGACCCTCATTTGCTAGGGCGGGTGCTGGGGGATGTCACCCGCGATTGGCTCGTGATGGCGGCAGAAGTGTCAGGTCTATGGAGCCTGCTCGCTCCTCTCTGGAAAGCGGTGCTGGGCAAGGGCGAAAGCGCGTAAATGGATGGAGCCAAAGAAAAAGAGGTATAACGTGGCAAGCAATCCAGAGGTCAGGATTTCAGCTGGTGATATGGGTACACACGCACATGAAGGTGCCAAAAGCACCTGCGATGTGTTGGTACTCGACGCTCATCTGCGGCAATCGCTCGTGACGATACGCTCATTAGGGCGGCGCGGCTTGCGTGTCGCTGCCCTTGAAACAGCTGATGGGGTGCCTGCATTTTCCTCGCGCTGGTGTCAACACGCGTTTTCTATTGTAGCCGAGGAGGGAACTGAAGCATACCTGACACAACTCGAAAAGGTGCTCGATCAAACGGGGGCGCGTGTACTGCTAAGCTCGTCCGATGGCACGATTGCCCTTCTTCGGCAGCAGCGGGAGCGCCTAGAACGGCGTGTGCGTATCGTGCTCGCTAATGAGCCAGCCATGGCGATTGCCGTCAACAAAGAGTTGACGTTGGCTATGGCACAGCGTCTCGGCCTGCATATTCCCGTAGGCATTGCGATCAGCCATCTTGATGAGGTGGCGGCAGTGGTGAAAGAGATTGGCCTGCCCGCAGTCATCAAGCCGAATGAATCATGGGTCTGGGCCGAGCAGCAGACACAACGTGGAGCGCGTTTTGCCTCTCGCTTGGTGACGACGCTTGCAGAGGCGTATAGCACCGTCGCGGAATTGACGGAAACGGGCGGCACTGTGCTCTTTCAGCAGTTTCTCAGCGGACGACGCGAGGCCGTGAGTTTCATGTATGCCAATGGTGAGGTGTATGCACGCTTTGCACAATGGGCGAAACGGACAGAGCCACCACTGGGGGGAACATCCGTCTTGCGTCAAAGTATTGCCGTGCCACTCGACATCGGTGAGCCCTCCGAACGTCTCGTGCGCGAGATGAATCTAGAAGGCTATGCCGAGGTCGAGTTTCGTCGTGATGGCAAGGGGATTCCTTACCTGATGGAGATTAATCCACGTCTTTCGGCCTCCGTGGAGATCGCGGTCCGCTCAGGCGTCGATTTTCCCACGTTACTCTATCAATGGGCTATTGGTGAGCCTATCGAGAAGGTTCAACAGTATCGTACAGGTGACTGGATGCGCCATCTTGCAGGCGACATTATGTCTACCATCGAGGCTGTGCAGCAACGTGGTCGGCCCGGCATAACGCCACCAGCTCAAGCCATCCTTGGCTTTTGTCTCTCATTTTTTCAACCTATGGCTTATGACTATCTTGATTGGAATGATCCCATACCAGCACTGAAAGCGATGACTCATTTTACGCGTAGCTGGGTAGGGGGAGCGATTAAAAAAAGACTATCTCATGTATAAGAGGATACGTTTGATGAGTATTGTATCAGAGCGAGAGCAACTGCAACCGTCCATGGCAATTGTCGATTATGATGTCGTGGTAGTTGGTGCTGGCCCCTATGGCTTGACGGCAGCCGCTCAACTGCTTGGGCGTGGTCTACGTGTGGCGATATTTGGCAAACCATTGGAATTGTGGCGTGAACACATGCCCGACGGTTTGTTTTTGCGTTCACATTGGTGGGCAACCAATCTTGCTGACCCTAAAGGGCAATATAGCTTTGACCGCTTTTTTAAAGAATCCACCATCTATGAAAAATGCTATCCCGTGCCAGCGCAGGCGTTTATTGACTACGCACTCTGGTTTCAGAAGCATGCAGTTCCGAACGTGGACGAGACCTATGTTGCCTCGGTTGAGCGCGATGGCAAAAAGCGTTTTCTGGTGACGCTGGTGGATGGTCGCAAGATACGCTGTGCGGCTGTGGTGATGGCAATTGGCCTGTATTATTATGCAAACCATCCTAAAGAATATGCGGGCTTTCCACTAGAACTGGTCTCCCATTCGTTCGAGCACAAGGATTTTAGCCCCTTCAATGGCAAGCAACTGCTAGTGATTGGTGGTGGACAAAGCGCAGTAGAGTATACTGCTTTGCTCGTTGAAGCTGGTGCTGCCGTTCATCTTGCCTCACGGCGTCCTATTCACTGGCTTAATCCTGATCGTGCTCATGAACGCTCACTATGGGAAAAAATACAGGCACCGGACTCTGGTATCGCGCCTGGCTGGAAGAACTGGGTCTTAGAATATATCCCCTTCCTGTTTTATCGCTTCCCGCAGGAGCGTAAGGATCGTTATATCAGGAATCATTACAACGCTGCCGCCTCGGACTGGCTGAAGAATCGTGTATTGGGCAAAGCGAAGTTGCATGAGGGGCAGACGGTGAAGCACCTCCACGTGTCGACTGGCAATGATGGCATTGATGTCACCTTGTCGAATGGTGAGAAATTCCAGGTCGATCATGTCATGCTTGCGACAGGGTATGAAGTCCATCTGGATCGCCTGACGATGATTGACGCCACCCTGCGTAGTGGCATTCAGGTAGACCAGGAAATTCCGGTGCTCAATGATCATTTTGAGAGTAGCATACCGGGATTGTACTTTGTCGGGCTTACCTCGTTGCGTGCCTTCGGTCCTCTCTATCGCTTTGTCGTGGGCGCGAAGTCGTCTGGCGAGCGCGTGGCGGCGGCTGTCGCCAGAAGAGTTGCGAAGGTGAGAGTATAAGTAATAAATACGTGCGTGTGCTGGTCGTGGCGGTCTGAGGAGATAGTCCAAATGCGAGAGCGTATACGTCTGGTGGTGGCGGCGTGCTTCTATTACACGGGACTAGTGGGCTTGGCTCACTGGTGGTGGTGCCGCTTTCACCCACATCTGATTATCCTGAATTATCATCGTGCAACGGGCAATAACCTGCGGCTGCAATTGCGCTATTTGCAGCGTCATTATCGTATTCAGCACTTAGAGCAGGCTTTGGAGGAACTCGCGTCATCGCCACAGACAAGCATGTCTGGAGATCTTCGTCTACCGCTGGCCTTAACCTTTGATGATGGCTATCGCGATAATTATAGTTATGCTTTTGCCCTGGCCCGTGAGTTACAAATACCCCTGACAATCTTTCTGATTCCTGGCTATATTGAGAGTGGCGCGTGCTTCTGGTGGCTGGCAAGTGAGCAATTTGTGCGTGCCTCACGTGTGGACAAGGTCATTATCGAGGAGCAAACCTATCGTTTAGGCGTCCCAACAGAGCGGCAAGCTCTGATAAAAGCAATTGATACTCATCTGCGTTATGCCAAATCGGTTGCTGAGCGGCAGCAGTTTTTGGCTACTATCCGCAAAGAGTTGGCTCTGGATACGCTCGATACGGTGAGTGATCTATTGACGCAAACGGATAAAGACGCATTGCCCATGACGTGGGAACAGGTGCATGAGATGGAGCAGAGTGGCTTGGTTTCGTATGGCGCACATACCATGCATCATCCTGTGCTTGCCTATTTAGCTGATACACAAGAACTACGGCAAGAGGTTATGGAATGCCGACGGGTGCTGGAAGATCGCCTGGGCCATCCTGTGCGCACCTTTGCCTATCCGATAGGCAAGCAGGAGCATATTGGAGACGAGGTAGTGAGCATCGTACAAGAGGCTGGCTACCAATGGGCAGTCACAACCATTGAAGATGTGAACACAGACCAGACAGATCATTTTTTGCTACGACGCCTTCCGGGAGACCTTGACCAGCACTGGCTGATTATGGCATCGGAACTGGTCGGGTTGCTTGGTTTGTCACGCTTTAGGAGCAAAGATCGTGCAAAGTTCTCTCGATGATGCTTCCGCACCACGTGAAGCACAACAGATAAAAGATAGACAAATACAACCATTTGAAGTTATACTATCCGAAAAACCTGCATATGCATACGATGCACTTGTGTTGGATGCAAAGCTCAGACAATCGCTTGTCACGGTGCGCTCGTTGGGAAAACGGGGCTTGCGTATTGCTGCGTTGGAAATTGCCAGTGCGCTGGAAAAGTCTCGTAGTGTGCCAACCTTCGCATCGCGCTGGTGCCAACGCGCCTATAACGCGCCTGCCTATGAGCAAGGGACGGAACCATTTCTGACCTATTTGAAGCAATTGCTCGATCACAGCGGCGCACGGGTCTTGATTACCTCTTCTGATGGTACGCTAGCTGTGATACGTGAGCATCGTGCGGAACTTGAACGCCGTGTTGCGGTCGCGTTGGCGAAGGATGCGGCGTTAGAGATCGCCATAGATAAAGAGCAAACGCTGGCATTGGCTAGCCAGTTGGGGGTAGGTGTGCCACGGGGCGTAGTAGTGAGGGCGGTTGATGAGGTTCCAGCGGCCATGCGCGAGATTGGCTTGCCAGCAGTGGTGAAGCCAATTGAGTCGTGGCTGTGGGGCGAACAACAAGGCGTGCGCCTGATCTGTAAGCTGGTAACAACGGCGGACGAGGCACGTGTAGCCGTTGCGGACTTGACTCAGCATGGTGGAAGCGTGCTCTTTCAACAGTTTCTCTCTGGTAAACGGGAGGCAGTAAGTTTTCTGTATGCCAAAGGAGAGGTCTATGCACGTTTTGCACAGTGGGCAAAGCGCATGCAGCCGCCGCTTGGGGGAACATCAGTATTTCGGCAAGGTATTGCTGTTCCACAGGATATCGGCGAGCAGGCAGAACGACTCGTGCGTGCAATCGACCTGGAAGGCTACTCCGAGGTAGAGTTCAGGCGTGATAGCGAGGGCAAACCCTATATTATGGAGATCAATCCTCGGCTCTCGGCATCCGTCGAGGTTGCCGTGCGTGCAGGAGTAGATTTCCCCTATCTCCTCTATCAATGGGCAAGTGGCGAGCGTATTGATCGTGTCACCTCTTATCGTGCAGGAGGGTGGATGCGCTATCTGGAAGGTGATCTTTTAACCACATTCCAGACAATTAGCCAGCGTGGACGCCCAGGGGTTACACCGCCTGCGCAAGCATTTGCTGAATTTTTCGCTGATTTTTTGCTACCTACTCGCTTTGATTATGTTGATTGGAAGGACCCTCTTCCGGCTTGTGTCGCAGCGACCGAGTTTTCGGAGCGTTTACGCCAGCGAATAGGGAAAATTTCTTTTAGGAGGAACTCTCCGTGAGTCTATCTTTAGATGTACACAAGACAGACGACGCAGTACCTACAAAACGCTATGATGTCGTGGTGGTAGGCGCAGGCCCCTATGGTCTCTCGGTTGCCGCACATTTGCTCGCGCAAAATTTGAAAGTAGCGGTATTTGGCAAACCTATTTATTTCTGGCGTGAACACATGCCACAGGGAATGCTCTTACGCTCTTACTGGTGGGCAACAGACCTGTCAGACCCGCAGAAAAAATATACCGTGAAACGCTATTATGAGGAGAAAGGTTTGCAGCCTGCGGACCCGATGCCTATTGAAACCTTTATTGATTATGCTTTATGGTTTCAAAGACACGCCGTACCCACGGTTGATGAGACCTATGTGCGCACTATTCAACGTCAAAATGGGCAGTTTATCGTCACGCTGGAGGATGGGCGCGTCGTGCAGAGTAAGGCGCTCGTCATGGCACCCGGACTACAATATTATCGCTATTGCCCACCGGAATTTGCCCATATGCCCGTTGAACTGGTATCTCACTCCTCTGACCATCGTGTCCTCGCTGAGTTTGCGCATAAAGATGTCGCGGTGATTGGCAGAGGACAGGCGGCACTGGAAACTGCGGCACTGCTCAATGAGGTTGGTGCCAATGTGCAAATTGTCGCCCGTCACGGCTTACGTTGGATTCCGACGAACACTTCAAAGCTGCCAGCGTTTCTCCGTCAGTTGCGTGCGCCAAATGCAGGCATGGGCAGTGGTTGGCTGAATTTCTTGCTTGAAAAATACCCGTATTTTTTCCAACGCTTGCCACGCAATACCAGAGACTATGTGCTGACAACACGCCACGGACCCGCTGGTTCTCCCTGGTTGAAGCACCGTATCGTCGATAAGGTCAACATTCACGACGCGCAGGCCATTCAGAAGATAGCAGAGGTCAATGGGCGTGTACAACTGACTCTGGCTGAGGGGAAGATAATAGAAATCGACCATGTTCTTTTAGCAACCGGGTACAGAGCAGATATTCATCGCTTGCCTATGCTTGATCCCGTGCTGCGCAGTTTGCTGCATACCTACATGAAATCGCCCGTGTTGAATTCCTGGTTTGAGAGCAACGTTCCTGGTTTGTTCTTTGTCGGTTTTTCGGCGGCCCGCTGCTGTGGCCCGTATTATCGTTTTGTGATTGGTGATGAGGCTGCTGCTCGTCGTGTGACTCAGGCTGTCTCACGTTTAGTCGCTAGCAGAAAATAACGCTGTAGATGATGCTATGCGAAGACGACTATTAGTGGGTATCGCAGCTCTCTTTTATTATAGCGGGCTGGTAGCACTGGCGCGTTGGTGGACGAGCAGAACCAGCGCGTGTCTGATCATTCTCAACTACCATCGTGCTTCAGGTGGCCATTTGCGCAATCACTTGCTGTACCTCCGAAAGCACTACTGTATTTTGCCTGCTGAAGATGCGTTAGCCGCCCTCTATGCTGTCGACGAGAAGAGGAGGCCACAGCAGGCGCGCACTTCGTTGGTGCTGACATTTGATGATGGTTATTATGACAATTATAGTGATGCTTTTCCACTGGCGAAAGAACTGCAAGTACCGCTCTCTCTTTATCTCGTTCCGTGTTATATAGAGAGTGGCAGGCGTTTTTGGTGGGAAGAGGGCCTGTATCTGGTACAGCACACACAAGAACGTGACGTGGTGCTCAATGGTCGCAAGTTCACGCTTACCCAGGCCAGTGAGCGCGCTGAGTTAGTGCATGTGATCGATTATTTTGTGCGCCATGCGCGTTCAGTCGCGGAGCGTGAACAATTCTTGGAGAGTGTTTCACAGACATTGCAGGTAGCGTTGACGCCTGTGAAGCGCATCGAGCCGTCGTTATCTGTCAGGTGGGAAGAGGTGCGGGAGATGGATGCAAGCGGCTTGGTTACTTTTGGGGGTCATACCATGCATCATCCTATCCTCGCCTATCTCGCCGATGAGACTGAGGTGGCGCGTGAGGTGGCCGACTGCCGTGACGCGCTTGAGCAGCAGTTGGGGCACGCTTTATATACGTTTGCCTATCCTGTTGGGCAAAATCAGCATATCAGTGATAGTGCGGTGCAGTCCGTGCAAGCGGCGGGCTTCAAGTGGGCGATGACGACCTCGTATGGCTTGAATACGCTACATACAGACCCCTATCGCTTACAACGCATTGAGGTGGATGTGGATCAACATTGGCTGGTAGTGGCAGCGGAAACGGCTGGCTTATGGGGCTTTTTCTCGCGCCTGCGCTGGCTGCCCTTTGTGCGTAAGCACTTTACCAATGCTCAGTAGCAAATTTCGCTGATAAAACGAGATGGAAGGTGGAAAGAAGATGTCTGACACAACGTATTATGTTCATCCAACGGCAGAAGTATCGCCTAACGCCCAGGTGGGGGCAGGTACACGCATCTGGCGGCATGCGCATGTGCGTGAACATGCCGTTCTGGGCGAGAGTTGCAATATTGGCAAGGGTGTGTATGTGGATACGCACGTACAGATTGGCTCACGCGTCAAAATTCAGA
>JBBPYR010000319.1:0-18086 GCA_038199755.1 Ktedonobacterales bacterium
CGATGCCTCTTCAACATGGTGGGCGCATGTTGACCCAGCCGCAAAATCTGACTCGCTGCGCCTTCCTGCCGTCGGCCCGGCCTTTGCTCGTCAGGCAGCACCGCAACCTGCTCGCCCGCCTCAGCCTATGCCCGTCCAAGCGGCGCAACCGCTTGTGAACATAAAAGCAGAGGTCACCAAGACGCGCCCCAGTAAGGTGAAGCGTGCGAAAGTAGCCCCGACGCCAAACGGACGTGCGCGCAATGTAGGTCGACGGCGTGTGCTCGCCTTATTAGCAACTGGTGGTGTCGTTGCCGCTGGTGCTGCGGTGGCGGTCAATCTCCATCTGTTGCATCTTCCCACCACATCTGCCCCCATTGCTGCTGGTACTACCAAAACTGCTCCCACACAGAAAACGGGTAGCACGGGTGGGCAAAAACCACAACCTGGCAAGGGTAACACCGCACCGGCAAATAAGCCACAGGGACATACGGGCACGGTTGTTGGCGCGACCACTATGGCTGCTAATACCGCGAAGGGCTTTAGCAATCCCGCTGATGGCAAGCAAAGCCTGCTTGTTCACCTGCCCAATAACGCGTTTGCCGCCTATGAAAGTGCTTGTACCCATGAAGGCGTCCCCGTGAACTATGATCCTGTGACGCATATGTTTATCTGTCCAGCGCATGGTGCCATCTTTGATCCCGCTAAGGCGGCCATGGTTGTGCAAGGGCCAGCCACAAGGCCACTCGCCGCGGTCACAATTCATGTCAATGCTGATGGAACGATTACAGCGGCATAGCGAAGTAGTTTCTTGGAGCGTACAATGCACCAACAGGGGTTGCAACCCCTGTTTGGTGCATTGTACGCTCACCCTCAAGCATTGGGTGCCGCATGTGTTTCTGCTTGACGCTGTTCAAATGTAACGCTACAATACAGCGTGTTGATTGTTTGTACGTATAGGAGAAAAAGGCTGAAACATGAATCCTGTCATCGTCACCTATTTGGGTTTTGTGGTCGCTTTACTTGTCCTCTCGTGGGGAGCGTTTGAAATTATCAGTAGGTATCGCAGAGGTAATGGGGGAAGACGTAAGCAGAAAATGCCCGCGCAACAGCTACAGACCTGGGTACCACTCAAGCCAACTGGAGTTGACGTGATGAGCGATCCTTTATCAGACATGCGGGAGACGCCAGCGGAAAGCGTTGACCACGAGTTGCACACACGAGCGCAACAAAACGGGCATTTTAGCGAAAGCAAAAAAAATCTATGAGGGGTAAGAGGACAGCATTGTCCTCAACATCGCTTAGTCGATTGGCTCCTCGAATATGCGTGACACCTCTGCCAGCACGTCCTGTACATTCAACTCTGTATGGGATTCCTGGCTCTTCTCATCATTGAAGGCCTTCACCGCCTGCACTGGTCCTGTCTCTTGTAAAAAACTTTGCTCACAAGCCAGTAAGGCTTCTTGTACGGAAAAATTTCCATAAATGATGCGCGGCAATAAGCTGTGATACATTGAGATGGTTTGCATCATAGCACTAAAGACAAGCTTGAATTGTCCATACGTAAGCAGGTCGTTCGCGAGCGGCACAGACTCTTCCAGGCGTACCTCACCATCTTCTAGATCGATGCCGAACTTCCCGATCGCGATGCGATAGTTCACTGCCATCAGTGCTTCCAGGCATTCGAGACGCCTTTGGGTCGTCACCACACCGATATGCGGCGCGATCAACATCAGCTTCCGCACGTCTCCACTCTGTTGAATAGCGACAATGATGCGCCATTGTCCGTGGCGACCATGAAAAGCCATCTCTATCAATTCTTGTTGTAGATCAATGCGAGCAATTTTCAAACCCATTTGCTGAAGGTAACTCGTCAACTGCGGAACGCCGAAACTATCAGCCATGCAGTAATTCTCCTTTTAATGTGACTGATAAGGAAACCCCTTCTTCTCACACATCTCGCCTACGCATTCTTACTGCCAAGCGAGCGGTAAAGAAGAACTAAGAGATGAAGCGATTCAATAACCTCATACAGTTAGTATACCATATGGACGTGCTTAATTTTTTTGCCTCAATTGTCTCGTTTCCAAATTGGTACTAAAATACTACAAATGGAAACGTGTGCTCGCACGTTTGTATGCCTCCTGCTCTAGGCGAAAACTATCGGCGTTCGTCCCACGTGCAATTGCTAGAAAATTCGCTAGCAGTTGCAATGGCACAACCGTCAGCAGCGGCGTCAGCTCCTCCAAAAAATTGGCGTCAGTCGCAATCGGAAATGCTTGCCAACTGGTACGCTGCAACAGGGTAGCCGTTTCCTCATCGGGTGCCATCCCAATCAACCAGACACGGCTACCAATTTCGCTTTGCGCCAGTAGGAAGTCTCGCATACGCTCCTGTGCCGCTCCTCTCACGCTAATCGGTATAATCAGATCCTCGGCCTCAAACGCTACCTGTGGCCCGTGGATAGCCTGTTCTAGCTCAAAACCCTCCGCCGTGACATATGCACTCTCCTTTGCCTTTAATGCACCCTCCGGTGCAGTTGCGGCATTGGGACCTGCCCCGGCAAAGTATAGGCGGCGGTTGTGTATGATCGCGTCTTGTGCCAGTGTGCGAATGCTGTCTTCTTGAGTCAACATGCGCTCTATTAGGGACGGTACGAGTGCTAGCCCTTGTTCCAGGCGTTGCGCCTGCTCTATCATGCCATGCGCTTTCGCTAATTGCACGGCAAGCTGTGCCAGCCGTGTTAACGTTGCTGTATAACTGATAGAATGGGTCGAGGACGGGTCTTGCTCGACTGTTTCTATGGTCTGATCCGCACCCTGCATTTTCGTGTTTTTCCCGGTGATGCCTAGTGTCGCAACCCCTGCCTCACGCGCATGTTGCAATGCCATTGCGCCATACGTCTTACTGCCACGGTGGCTAATCACAATGACCGCGTCGTCTGCTCGCAACGGCTGCGGATACTGCACAAATTCAAATGAGCGCACCGCCCATGCATCCGCACCCGCCAGGCGTAGTAGATACGATCCTACGATTGCCGCATGATAGCTGGTGCCAATGCCGCACAAAAAAATGCGCCCCTTCCCTGCTATCTGTTGCGCTACCTGCGTGGTGCTCTGCCAATCACTTAACAATGCTCGTATTGCCGCTGGCTGTGCATGAATGGCTTGATAGAGCTTCGGTGTATCTGTCATTCGAAATTCCCCCCTTGCTGCACTAATGATAATTTTACGAAGGTCTAAATTAATCTATATATATTGTTCAATAATTTCGCTTTGCTGAAAACACATTATGTGACAGTAAGATTAGCTAAAGTACCCTTCGTTTTGTAACAATGCGCGGATTTTGGACTCTGTTAACTCACTAGCAGATGGAAGGAATGGCAATCCACCAATCTGTACTTGATCAATGCTGTGATAAAAACGGTGATTCTGATAAAGCTCCTCATTGGGATATGGGAATAGAATAATAGCACTCTGGACAACCCCCCTTATAAACTTTACTCCCGTCCGAGATGGTAACACTATTGCGTCACGATATCGATGCATCGTGTTAATATCATCTGTTGTGGGGCCAATGCCATTGTAGGATTTCTGATATTTTTCGTCCATAGCTAGCCGATACTTTGCATCGAATATGTAAAGTTTCGTCTCGCTGAATAACTGTATAATATTATCAGGACGTTGACCGATAGTAGGTAGTTTATTAAATTGCCGATTGTATATTAATGAAAGGTGCTTGCCAGAGATGGGCTCTCGGAAAATAATTCTGGCTTCTACGCCCTTTTTAAGTACTACTACTATTTTGAGATGCTTTGTTTGAATGATCGATTGTTGTTCTAAAATAAGTTGCTCACGCAGCAGTTTTACCAATCGAAGAAAACACCAATATTCATAAAGCTGAGCAATATTCTTAGCACCTATCTCTAATGGTGTACCTCCAAGAGACAACCCGCCATTGAGAAGACGAACTATTCTATCGAGTGCCGTATAATGGGGGTGACGAAGAAAAACGAGAGATGAAGGACGATTCGGTAAAGCTTCGGTTATTTCCTTGAGGAAGGGAGAACGTAGGGCACGTTGTAACTGCCACAACATATCTTTTACCTGTGGGTGTATCGCTTTGAAAAATTTCTCCTCCGCCGATATATCAGAATCTTCGTCAGTAGTGGATCGTGTACGTAAAATGCGTTGGAAGTTGCGCTGTATTTCTAGAAGTAAAGCCTTCACATATTGGTTTTCTGGTGTATCAAAGGTCAGATGGCGTACCGTTTCAGGTACACGCTCAGGTAAAGGAATGTTTGTGCCAGGAAATATGCCTCCAATACGGCTGGCACGCCTCCGCATGATTTTATTTAATGCTCGATGATCTACTCGGCGTGCTTTTAAAAGAGGTACTAACTCAACATGTTCTTCTAAAATAGAGTGAGGATTTTGTGCGATGGCATTAACTGTTGCAATGAGGTTCTTAAAATAATACTGGATGAGTGATAACCACTCTGCTAGTGTAGGTGAAGTTGTAGGAAAAGGCTCAGCAAGGCCAAATGTACGGGCCTGAACTGTCATGACCAAATTTCGCACAATTGCAGCCACTTCATCTCGCATGAAAATGTAGTCTGTTCGATAATCTATTTTAAGAGGGAAAACCTCAAAACGTATCTTAATTCTGTCTTTCCCGTTGACTACTTCGATCTCGGATATGCCCACATCATTTTGGTAATTTAACTCATAATGAGATAGGTGCTGTTGCCGATGACGAAAAGTGGCTCCTGACGGCAATTTCAATCTTACCGTATCGGAATAAGAGGAGAAGTAAAAATCATAGCGCGTATTTTCAAAGAACAGTGGCTCAATAGGTGCTCCTGATGAGATTGGCTCTAAAGATGTCTTTGAGTGGAAGTTGATTATACTCAATTGGGCAATACCAACTATTTGAATTGAGGTAGTAGGAGCGACTGAGATAAAAGGAGGAAAATTGGGTAACTTTCCTACAATCTCAAACTGCCATTCGGATGTCTCGGCTTTGAAGAGCGTCGGCATTGTCATGCTCCCCAATAGGTAACAGCACCTTCATCGCTCAGCTTTTGCAGCATCCGAGCAACTTTTTCAGCACTGCGTTGATATGGACTGTTCAATATTTCTATCACAGACGCGTCAGAAACTTCTTCGCTAGATAATTCTTCGCTCTCTCCACGTGGAACTTGTCGATTAGGTAAAGCTGTTGCCACCTGTTTGGCTGTCCCCGCACGTAGTAACCACTCGTGAAGATTTTCAAGTGTTTTTCTCAGACCTTCCCCTGTACCGCTGATTTTGGGTAGAATTTTCTGTAAGATACAAAGGTCGAGGGCATCTTTGATTGATAGAATATCTGTTAATGCGTCGTGTTCCCAGTGCCACATATATAGGCAGATAGCATCTCGTGTGCGATATCCAAGAGATATTCCTGCTGGTTTAAGGATGACTTTTATCTCTTCTGACAATCCTGCTACTTGATCAAAAAGATTGCGAGAAGAGGAATATACCTCGCTTACAGATAACGGATTATTGCGGTCTATCAGGTGTTTACCCAGCCAAGAGGAATCGGTGCTGTTAGCTATGGTCCCCTCACGTGGTTCCACAAAAGCCGTTAAGTCAACTTCGTCAAATTCGATACTAAAGGCGCGGTCTAAAACTTTTGGGCTAAACACTCTCGTTGTCTCATCCATATTTGCTGTACCTATAATGCGGATATTCGGCGAAAAACGTAAATCACGTAGGTAGTAATAAGGATCAGGGATTTTTGAAATGGGAAGGTCAAGTGGTAGTGGATCTGTTGTGATAGTATTATTTGACTCTCGCCGACGAGTTTCCACTATACTAAGAAAGTCGCTGAAATAGTGTTCTACAGCGGCTAGGTTCATTTCATCAAGCAACACCATTGCCAGCACATCTGGTTGCTTAGACGCTTGAACAACAGCTTTGGTAAAATCACCTTCTATAAACTTCTCTGGATCAAGGCTCGGTGTATAACCAAATAGATCAGTATTATCAGACCACTGAGGTTGGACGCTGATGGGGGTGAAAGCGGCATCTACAATCTTTGCAAATAACCTAGGTAATCGGCTTTTCCCAGTCCCCGAGATGCCAGCTAATATGACAAGAGGACTTGTCTTAAGTGCTAAATAGAAATTTGCTAGTTGCTCAGCTGTAACTATGAAGCCATCTGCCGCCATCGCGTCCTCAATATCTCTTAATGCTTGTACCACAGACTTTGAGGAATTTGATTGATTCAAAAGAGCTTCACCTGATGCGAAGATCTGAGGAAGTTCATTGGGCCGAAAGCTCCTTCCTAGACGGTATTCTGGAGTAAGGCTTCCTGCTCTTGCTTCTGACGAAGCGTTTATCATTCTTTCTGTTTTTTCAATATAGCCTCCCTTGACGAGGCGTCTTTGCTGTCCGGGTCGCAGCGTGCTTGGCACATCTTCATCGGCATATTGCCAAATTTTATCGAAAGGAAATGTTGCTTCCTTGCCTTCTTGGTCTGCGAGTTTGTGTAAAGCTCTAACAGAAGCTTCAAATGCTGTTTGGCTATCCATTTCTATTGTCCCATCTCTTCTAGTCTGCACCACTTTCATATCTCAGCGAAGCATTATTTCAACCGTTGCTTCAGTGGTGGGTTGATTATTAACTGTATCCAATAACGACGCGATATGTTGGGCAATAGCTTCGGCTAACAAGGGAGGAACAGCTTCCCCAATCATATCCAAGCCAATGCCAATCTTATTTGTCTCATGGTCATTATCAGGAGCAGTAATGAAACGAAAGTCGTCGTTGAAAGATTGAAGGCGTGCTGCCTCTCTCATAGTAATACCGCGATGTTGTTCTGGATGGGTAAAACGTCCTGAACCAAGAAAATTTGCATTCGCTGTGATTGTGAGTGCTGGTCTATCCCACGCGAGACGCGTATAGGCACTCCAATAGTAATCGCGGTAAAATGTTGGCTCGATTACTCCTTGATTTACTAAACGTGCTAAGGTTTCTTCGCGGGTTTCTTCAGAGCTTCTTTGTTGAGTAAGTAACTGCTCGTACCGTTCTTGCATACGGCGTGTCGCATGATCCCACGTTTCTCCTGGTTGCATCTCGCGAATTAGGCCTATAATTTTTGCCCTATATGATCTAGTAAGATGATTATACGGAAACGATGTTTGGCTTCTCATGTGATAAGCGTATTCCGATAAAGGCACTTGAGGATACAACTCCAGTGGTTGTCCACCAAGCTCTTCTTCTGGACCAGAGGCAGGATATGGCAAATCTGCGATGGCCTCAAAAACTGTAATCCAAGGTTTACGATTGAATAACAAAGTATCTAATCTTCGTGAGCTGAGACTTTCTGTATCAGTATGAGTCTCTTCGGGAAAACTTACTGAACATACGCGGGATGCTAAGAAAAAAAGCCTTTCGCGCAGTTGTGGTACTCCATAATTTGCTGCGTTTAGTATTCTATCAATTACATTGTATCCCATTTGATTTAACAAGGCTTTGACGTTATCTGCTAAGCCACCTAACACGCCATTGTGACTATGATGTTTCATCTGCGGTACGTTCTCGATTAAGATGAATTTAGGTTGAAGTATATCGGCAATTTCAAGGAATCGAAGCACGAGATCGTTTCGTGGATCTTCATCAAGGCGATTGTAGCCTTTGAAATGGACAATTTCATTATACTCTCGCTCTTCGCTACGGCGCATTTGCGAGAAGCCCTGGCATGGAGGACCTCCAATTAAGCAATCAAGCTCTCCTTGAAATATACCTTTTCTTGCTAGTGCCGCAACAATGTCACGCGTTCGTGTGAGACGAATATCTCCAGTGAGTATTTCGGGCACTCCGCTTTCCTCTGTTGTGTGGTTAAACACATAAGTGCGTAGGGCTGCTTGTTTGATGTCATTTCCGAGCACAACATTGAAGCGATTGGATCGAAAAAAACCTTGCGAAAAACCACCACAGCCACAAAATAATTCAGCAACTGTATACATATTCGCTTGTACCCTTTCCCTAATCGCGCTTCTATCAATTTATTGGCAATTTTACCTTCAATTAGGAACTTAACTCATTGATGTTGCAGTCACGCGATGGGTTGTTTGTTGTTATGACAGCAGTATACCAAACATAGTTTCTACTGAATAGTATCCGATATACTTTCCGGAAAATAGCTACAGCCAAGTCGCAGAAGAAGCACAACCAGACAAAAGCCAAATAGTACAGCGAGCAAGTGCGGGCGTTACTATCGTTTGTTTTATGCGTATATGTTTGAGTAATCGCCATATCAGATACTTTGATAAAATCTATACCTGGGAGCAGAGTTATGTTAGGTACAAGTCAATCAATTACAGGCCCGCGTCGCCCCGATCTCGACGCTATGAGCTTTGAAGAGCGTGTACAGTTTGGAGCCGAGAATGCCATCCGTTGTATGGGCGTCACTGCCCAGGACCGCGTCTTCATCATCACCGACTATGCGCGCGAGAGCATTGCACGGCGTGTTGCCGCCATTGCCCTCGACCTGCACGCCGATGTCACCGTTCGTTTCCTTGAGCACTACGGCGAGCGACCCTTGACCGTCTTTTCTGAGGAACTTCGCCATGATCTTATCAATGCCCGGCCAACCGTTACCTATTATATTGCAACAGCCCAGCCCGGAGAGATTTCATTCCGTATTCCTTTGCTCCCCTTCCTGGCAACTGAACTCAAAGTCCGTCATGGACACATGATCGGCATCGACGAAGCTCTGATGGCCGAAGGCATGTGTGCTGACTACGATGAGGTATTCAGCCTGACGAATCAGGTCTATGATCTGGTGCGTAACGCCACCACCATTCATGTCACCTCTGCCAAGGGCAGCGATGTCACCGCCACCTTCCATAAAGATTGGCAGTGGATTCCCTGTCATGGCCGCTATCACGAGCAAGGGAAATGGGGCAATCTTCCCGAAGGCGAAGTCTTTACCGCACCCGCAACCGTGGATGGCGTGCTTGTGTGTGAGGTGCTCGGCGACTACTTCTCTGAAAAATACGGAGTGCTCGCACAACCACTGCATCTTACGGTACAGGGTGGCTATGTCACCGAGGTCAGCAGTGAAAACACAGCACTGGCACAAGAGGTCCATGACTACTTGTTTTCAGTTCCCAACGGCAATCGCGTTGGTGAATTTGCTATTGGCACCCTGACCAGCTTGAAACGCCTCAGCGGAAATCTGTTACAAGATGAGAAGATGCCAGGATTACACGTCGCCTTTGGCAATCCCTACCCGCAGTTTACTGGTGCAGATTGGGATGCCCAAATTCACGTCGATGTGATACCTACCAATTGCACCATTGAGGTGGATGGACGCATCATCATGCGTAATGGAGCCTTTACCATTTAACAGGGCATGAAACGGCCAACTTCCATTCTCTTGTATTACAATTAGTGCATTACGTCCGTGTCGGGACAAAAAGTCCCGACACTTCTTTTTTTGGTCAAGGTCTTCAACAAAGTGAACCTTTCAAACGTATACTTCTACAAGGGAAATGTTGACAGCACTTGGTCTAATTGCTACAATCTATTGTGGCCCTACATGCAATGCTGCATCTTGAACAATGACGGTATATCACACCATCGACAATTCAGATATTGCACTGACTCTTATTGAAAGAGCTAGAGGGGATTATGCCATGACTACGAGCAGAGGACAACATCTAATAGGCAAGATGCTCGGTTCATATATTCTGGAGAGGCTACTTGGTTATGGCGGCACTAGTGCAGTATTTCTCGCGCAGCAACACAATCCTGATCGGCAAGTAGCGGTAAAAGTCTTTCTGCCTCGCGGTAATATGGATAAAAAGATGCAGAGAGATTTCTACACACGTTTCTTGGGCGAGGCTGAGGCTGCCAGCAAACTCCATCATCCGAATATTCTTCCGATCCACTCTTATGGGGAAGAAGACGGACTGCCATATATCGTGATGCCATATATGAGCGGTGGCACACTCTCCGAGCAAATCGCGAAAAATGGCCCCTTCTCTCTACGAGAGTGTCTTTGGTATCTGGATCAGATTGCCTCTGCCCTCGATTACGCTCATAAACATAATTGTGTGCATTGCGATGTGAAACCTGCCAACATCCTGCTTGATGATGAGGGGCGTGTCGTGCTCTCCGACTTTGGCATTGCACATATGATGCAGACCGAGGAGATCACTGGCCAGGTCGTCACAAAGGCACCAGAAGCATTGATGGGAACACCCGATTATATTTCACCCGAACAAGCTATGGGACAACCGCTTGATGGCCGCTCTGATGTCTATTCACTTGGTATTACCCTCTTCTATCTGCTCGCTAAACAACTCCCTTTCAAGGCCGATACGACCATCGCTTTAGCATTGATGCATGTCCATGAATATCCACCACCGCTAGCCTTGCTTCGGCTCGATGTCACCCCGGCCATTGATCACGTGGTGCATAAAGCTCTCGCGAAAAAGCCAGAAGATCGCTTTCAAACGGCAGGCGAATTCAGCAGTGCCTTTGCCCATGCCATCGAGCAGGCAGAGGCAGGCGAGCGCGTTCAAGCACTCGCCACAAGCAACAGCGGAAGAAGAGGTGGCTATGCAGCACTAGCAGAGAAAAGCGGGCCACAACCCTTGCTGATCGCTTCCAGCTCTGTCGTTCGTGTTAAGCCGCTTTGGTATCGTTCCGCCACCTTCTCGCGCCTCGCTATGGCTGTTATTCTAGTGCTTACTCTGCTCACCGCGCTTGCCGTTGTCACAGGGAATATTTTTCTCCATAATGCGAACAGCACGACCCGTAAAAATACTTCTGCCAAACAAAATGTGCTCATAAGCAGTACCAGTCCGACCACGGTGACAAGTGCCGATCAACTAACAAATGATGAAGATTGGCCGGTGAGCAGCACATTCTTCTATACTGGCCAGCAGTATCATATCCTCAACACCTCACCAAAAAATGTTGCCCTTGCTCTCTATGCGGAGCATCAGTATCACAATTTTCATCTGAGTGTGACCATGCAAGAAGTGAAAAGCGCGCATGATGGCGTTGATTATTATGGCATTGTGTTTCGTTCTACCACCGATCAAGCTCATTTCTATCTCTTTGAAATTGTCACGTCGGGCCAGAACAGCGGACAGTATGGTTTCTTACGCTCCGATGGCAATGGCTTATGGAATACGATAACCGCTGGTATCACTCCCTCCCTCCTTTTGGACCCACAGCAAAGCAATACAATTACGATTGATGCCCATGATAACTCGTTTACCTTCGCCATTAATAACCAGCCTCTCGGCGATGCTGTCAGCGATCCAGCAAAAGCCGTACTCATGAGTGGCTCCATCGGCCTCTATGTAGAAGATAAAGGAGCGCAGGTCGTCTTTTCACACCTCTACATCTCTGAATTGCAATAAAGCGATATACTTCCACTTCTGTCAAAGGGGGCATGGCATCAATATGCCACCGCCTCCTTTGCTGACATCTCTATCTTGTTGCCGCATTTTCCTTATTGGGAATTACTTGCAATTACCAGTTTTAGCTGGTATGCTTAGAATAGCTCCTATATCATGTATCTTTCTATTGTTGTACCATTCAACGCGTTCTCTTGCGCCTCGCTTAAGGAGATTACAATGAGTAATAACGCTAGTAGCTTTGGCATGTCAGCACTCACCCGCGTGTTTAATGATAGTTCGAGTGATGTACGTGGCAAAGTGATAACGATTTATACATTCCTTATCGCCTTTAATGTCATTGTCTGGCTAATTGCATTAGTTGCCTTCGCTCAGATACCCTCGCTCTTAGGTCTCGCTGTCATCGCCTATACGTTCGGTCTTCGCCACTCAGTTGACGCCGATCATATTTCAGCTATTGATAATGTGACGCGTAAATTGATGCAAGAGAATAAGAAGCCCGTTGCTGTTGGTTTCTTCTTCTCGCTCGGTCACTCCACGATTGTTATTGGGCTGACCGTTGCTATCGCAATTGCAGCGTCATTTATCAAAAACACTATTCCTGCCCTTCAAAATGCTGGTGGTTTAATTGGCACCAGCGTCTCCGCCACCTTTTTGCTCGTCATTGCTGCTATCAATGGCCTTGTGCTGTGGGAAATCTTCCAGACCTTCCGCAGTGTGAAGAATGGTGGAGAGTACAATGATCAGACCTTAGATGAATTTCTGAATCAACGTGGCTTGATGGGCCGCTTTTTCCGTCCCTTGCTCAAAGTTGTGGGGCATAGCTGGAATATGTATCCTATAGGCGTGCTCTTCGGCCTGGGTTTCGACACCGCCACCGAGGTCGGATTGTTGGGTATTGTCGGCATACAGGCGGGCAAAGGTCTTCCCATCTGGAGCATCCTCATCTTTCCCGCGCTGTTCACCGCAGGCATGTGCTTGCTCGATACCACTGATGGTATTCTCATGTTGGGTGCCTATGGCTGGGCCTTCTTGAAGCCTGTGCGTAAACTCTACTACAACATGAACATCACCTTCATCTCTGTGTTGGTTGCTCTGATTGTCGGTGCCATTGAGGTGCTGAGTATCATCCAAAGCCAGACTAGTGTAAGTGGCCCATTCTGGGATATGATCGGCAATCTCAGCCAGAACTTCGGCATGATTGGCGGCATTATCATTGGCCTCTTTATTCTGAGTTGGGTTATATCGACTATCATCTACAAGGTGAGACGGTACGATGAGATTGAGGTTGCCGTTGCTCCCAAACCCGATGAAAGTATCATCAAGAGCCTCTGACCATTCTTTTAACATACAACAAGCAGACAGGCCTTTTCGTTGCACGAAAAGGCCTGTCTGCTTGTCATAAGCCTATATTGTTCACAACGGGAGTGCCATGGAGACGCGTTTGGGAAAGAGAATATTCAATATGGTTGTTGCCTGGGGTGTTGCCGTCACATCGGGAAAGGCAAAGCGTAACTCGCTCAAGCTGCGATGGCCGAACAACAACTGCAAAAACACCAAGGGCGGAAATCCTGCCTCTGACTCCCCGAATATCGGTTCCGTATAGGGCTCTGCTAGGGTCAGCTTTCCCTTATCAAAGACAATCCGTAATCCGCTGCGATAGAAATTCAGCTTTAACTCGCCCGTATAGTTTTCTGCGGCAGAGTTCACCAGCCTCTGCTCTAGGGCAGGTGCGATGTGCCGTATAAAACGCGGCAGGTCAGCTACACGCACATACCAAGCATAGGGTATCTCGATGTAGGGTGCCAGCGTATCGCCTAACACTTCATAGATGGGGTGGTTGCTCTCCATAAAGAAACGCAATGCGGTCATCGCTTCAACGTCTGGCCGTGTCACTGGCACTTGCCGTCCTTTTTCCGCAAATGCGCGTAATAAGGATGGCATCATTGCCTGTAGATTAGCTCCTGGTGCCCATTCTAACAAGAAAATTTCAAATGCTGATCCCCAACGTCTGTACCCTATGTATGCGATACCTTGGGCTACCCCATCACGTGTCGTAATAATCTGTAATGGAGCTCTTTTTTCTGGAGGAGTGTCTTTCTTCCAACCTTCGATTTCGTACTGCCAGTAATATTCAGGTACGTCAGTCCAGATCAGGCTCTGCGCGCGCCTACGATTGTAGCATCGCATGATAAACGGGATATCTTCTACCAGCGCATCACGCAAGAGATAGGGCTCGCTTTCCCCTTCCTTGAGCTTGGCTATTTGTGAAATGTATGTTGTGCGACCCGCATCTAACTGTATGGCATACTCATAACCAAACTGCCGATAGAAATAAGGGATGCCCGTAATCGCCTGGACAAGGTGGCCTTCCGCCTCGCTACGGGCATGGATCATTTCAAAGAGGGCGCGAATCAAACCGCGATTACGGTACGCTGGGTCGGTACCAACGAACTCAGGTCGGCCAATCTCAAAAGGGATGCCATCATACTCCCAGCGTTGCCGCCACAGGCAGGTGCAGGCTACGAAAGGCTTGCCATCTCTGCTGGTGTCCTCTATCAATCCATAATCCCCTTGTCCCATCAACGGGGAATCTCCGCGCATCAAACGGCTCACCATGTTCATTGTGTTCGCATTAGGTGGAGCATTCTCTCCACGGCGAAAGGCATGACCAACCAACTGCAAAAGAGATGCTATATCATCAGCTGTGGACCAGCGCAGCACCAAACCATCCCCTAAGTCGCGGCGATATGTGGGTTGTGCTGCTTCTATTATCGTTTGCATGATGCTTTTCCTTGTGTTCGTTGCTAACGCATTTCTTATCTCTTACTTTAGTATTCGCACAAGGTTGGTTGTTTGTCAATGTACGATGGTGTGAATATCGTTCTGCTCATTGGCAATTGGCAATTGACATTGCGCAAGCAACCCTCTATACTGAAAAAGATCAGAAAAACAAAACTTCCCCGCTATGCAATAGCAAAAAAGGTGTATAGTGGGCCAGGAGGAGGATATCTTAAACTTATGACCTACGTAATTACTCAGCCTTGTATCGGTGTCAAAGATGCATCTTGTGTTGATGTCTGCCCTGTTGACTGCATTCACCCTTCACAAAATGAAGAGGGCTTTGACGCAGCAGAGCAATTATACATTAATCCAGACGAGTGCATTGACTGCGGTGCCTGTGAGCCCGCTTGCCCGGTAACGGCTATTTTTGAGGAGTCTGCGGTTCCCACTGAGTGGAGCAAATTTATAAAAATAAACGCGGATTTCTTTAAAGGTTAATCATATTGGTGTGAAACACCCATACCATTTCATTGTGGCATGCTTCTTCTCGTCAATGCGCTTGATTGAGCATGTCACAGTGTATGGCAATCCTATCAGAAAACAACTTCTCAAGTATTCCCTACTCGATCTCGATATCTGTGATATAATCGGTATACTATGTCCAGTAACATCGCATTGGAGCAACCTCTATGCCAACAACACGACGAAAACGCGCCAATCCACCAGAGCAACCAGAGAATAACAATCAGCTAGAGACGCAACCATCAGAAGTAACGGCAGAAGCTCTTCCGACAGAGCAACAAACATCCCATGAGCATGAGCCGCGAACGACCCAGACAGGGGAAAATGTAGAAGCGAGTGCCACATCGTCAGAGGTGCAGATGCCTACTGATAGTAGTTCTCAGCCTTCGATAGCTCCGGCCTTGCCAACACCTCCTGCATCTTCTCCCGCGCAGACGAAAGCGATTGCACAAACACCCATTGCTGCACAGGCAGCACAGGCACATACCGCCGCTCTGAATGGCAATAGTGAGCGCATGGAGCGAAATGAGCAGGAAGCAAATACGCCCCCGCTCTCTTCGCCGTCGCCCGCTACACCTCCGTTTATCGAAGGTGGACGCCGTACTGCGCGTGGTGAGCTATTTCGCCGCCCACCGCAGCAACCAGTAGCCCAACAGGCACCTGTGTCGCATGCACCCGTGAATTCGACTGCACCTATGCAGGCACCGACACACGAAATCACCTTGCCACTGGGCAAACGTCCAGGTGATACCAATGGCGATCCCCTTCATCTCGCCTATAACCCCGGTTATACTGGCTCGGACGAGGCCCGTAGTATACTGCTCCACAAGCTGGCACAAGAGAGCAAATCCGGTGGGCGTGCTCGTTGCTGGAATTGTGGCTCTATTGCCATCATCTACGATCGCTGGAATACTCGCAGCAAATCCTTTGGCGAGATTGGCATTGCTATCTGTGAGATTTGTGGTGTGTGGAGTGTCATGTAAGTGATGCTATTTAATGGAGATGCTTGAACAAGGACAAGTCAAATGCTTTGCGTGAGGCTTGCACACCTCTGAATACTGTGCTCTATACATGTCAGTTATACCGTTGAGAAATGTCAGTTGTACCCTTAAACGTTGGCCAAATAGCTGAGTGCAATACCACCCCAAGTGATGTCGTGCTGTGGGCAACTACACGCATGCCATGGTCGCAGAGAACGTATTGCTGTATGAATTGTGGGCACGTGTCTTGATGTAACTGGGAAGGAGCCAACTCAAGCGGGTGAAGTGTACCAAATTGAGTGTGTGTAAAACAACAAAGAAAGCTGGCATTATGGAGAAGATGGAGAAGGTTTCACAAAACGATGTTCTTTGCCCACGTTGTGGTAGTGTTATGTTCAAGTCTGATGGCAGTACGCTCTACTGGCATGCCGATAGTAATCATCCACCCTGTAGTATCACCAACCTTTTTTTTACGGCACGGGTAGAGCATGCCGCTGTTGCCTCCTCTGCTGATGAGCACGGGAAACAGCCTGCATAAGCATGGGCATACTCTTGTCTCGTGCTGCTCGGGAACCATGTTTGATCTATTTGCGCTCTGCAACCTCTCTTCATGTAGAGCGTAATATGAGTAGCAACTATTTTCTCGCGCCTATTCGTGAGTGAATGGCTGTATCGTTAGAAGTTTTCTCTGGGAGGTGAGGTTTCCTTACTATGTTTAGTCCAAGAAATAATGGCGCCTTTGGGGGCAGCAATACATTTGGTTCGCGTTATCAATATCAGACACTTCCTCGTGGGTATGAAGGAGCGCAGTCCAGTGCATTGATTAGCAAGGTCATGGGCTTACTGGCCTTTTCCTTCATCTTTGCTGCTATTGGCTCAATCGCTGGCTTTTCCATTATCCATACCATGACCTCGTTCTGGATCGTCGCTATCGCTGGTTTCGTTGTGCTCATTGCTTTGAATATGTTGATTCAGCGGCCTGGCATTAACCTCTTCCTGCTCTACCTCTTTACCTTTCTTGAAGGTATGTCGCTCTCTCCCTTGTTGAGTGCCTATATTGGTGCAGGAACAACCTATACGAATATTCTAGGTGAGGCATTCTTGATCACCGCTGTCACGACTTTGGCCCTCTCGGTCTACTCGTGGACAACCAAACGTGACTTCTCACGCTTGGCTGACTACCTCTTCTTTGGCGTCATTCTCTTGCTGGTTGTCAGTGTCATGGGCATCTTCTTTAGCAGTTTCTTTAACACAAGTTTGGTTTCACTGATCATCTCTGGCTTCGGTGTGGCCATCTTTTCAGGCTATGTGCTGTATTATGTGCAACGAGCACGCTCTATGGCCGATACCATGCCAAACGCCATCGGCCTGACCGTCTCGCTCTTTATCACTGTGTTAAACCTGTTCCTCTACATCTTGCGTATTCTCACCATCCTGCAAGGTGGAGACCGTCGCCGCTAAAGAAAAGAATATTCTGCCACTGAAATTACGTGGATAGGGGAGATATGGGCAAACAATACACCCAATTCCTGGTTTCTGTTGTACAATATTCCTAATGACACTTTTGTAGCGGAAGAGAAATGCATGGGAGATAGGATGGTAGGGGCGAGATTATGGAGGTTAACAATTTAAACTGGGAATAGGGATCGCTCGTCATGGGCAGCAGCGAAGCGCGCTGCCTCCGTAGGGGCCAGATTGATCGCGCCCCGTACCCGTTGGCGAATCGCCCCTCAACGGGCACGAGGGGCGCGATCAATCTGGCCCCTACAGCATCGTCTTATTACCAGTTTACTTTGTTAATGATGATTATCGCGCCCTTTAAGATTGTGGAATAAGAATGCCTGTGCTCTTGTTCTCTACGGTAGAACACTCAAACTATAGAAAAGTGTCAAGATAGATAGTCCTCTAGAGGAAAGCGAGAAGGATATTATGGCAGCTGATACACATGCTAATCTGTTTCATGTTGGAGATCAGGATTTTGAAGAGAAGGTCTTAAAGTCAGATCAACCTGTAATTGTTGACTTTTGGGCAGCTTGGTGTGGCCCTTGTCGCGCGATTGCTCCCGTTTATGAGCGCTTGAGCGACGAATACCAGGGCAAAATGAAATTTGCCAAGATGGATATCGACACGCACAATGATGTTGCGGGTCGCCTGGGCATTCAAGCCATTCCTACCTTGGTGATTTTCAATGACGGTCAGCCTGTCGCTCAGTTGGTCGGACCTCGCCCCACAGCTTTGAAGGGTGAGATCGATAAAGCTCTTAACGGCATCGCGACTGCATAACAGCGAAAAAAACGGGAGATCATCCCATGAAAAAAGCGACACGTGCACGTGTCGCTTTTTTCATGGGATGATCTCCCGTTTTTTTCGCTGTTATGCAGTCGCGATGCCGTTAAGAG
>JBBPYR010000320.1:0-14662 GCA_038199755.1 Ktedonobacterales bacterium
AGAGGTATGCGTATCGTAAATTGTTTCTCTGTCTCTTTCATATGAGTCATTATACATCTTTTTGACTCTCATGTCAAGAGGGAAGAAATGAGAACAAAAGAGTATGAATGTCAACACTTAGTGTTGCTGCAAACTTCCCATAATTGACGACCGAGGCCGTAAGTATGTAACAGGTGGAATTTATGACTGCGTGCAACCCAGGTGCGGAAGGTACTCATGCTGGCAACATTCAAACGGCCTGTATAGATGAATATAGCATGTACTTGTGGCTGTGAAGCCTCCTGAATGAGCTGCGCAGCTGTGACGTATTTTGTGTCGATACGTACAAGGGATGTGTCTACTAACGAGGCGGGCGTATCGCGGTCGGCAAGGCCAACAGCAAACTGGTCATCGGTGATGACAAGCTCACCAGGGGCAGTGGCGTTATGCAGGTCGAGAGCTGCCTTTTGCTCTTGCTTAGAGACGGCTGTCAGGGCTTGGTCATGTGCGGAACTGTAATACAACAACTCACCTTGCCAGTTGATGTAGATGACGAAGAGTAACGCGATCACCGTGGCTGCGGTCGCGGCATTACGGGCGATGCTAGTCCAGCGCATATCGAGCCTGAGCGGGCTGATGCCCATTATTGCTAGTGAAAGGATCGTCGGAATCAGAAAGACAAGGTGGTGATGGAAGAGCGGTGCCTGTAACCACAGCATGTAGGCGGTAGCCGCAAGCCATGCGATCAAGGGAATGACGCGCCAATCGCGCCGTATCAGCGCGACAATAATACCGAACAGCCCTACATAGGCGGGTATGGAGGTCAAGAGACCTTGCATACGCATGAAGTTATCGCTTTGGGTCGCTTTGAAGAATGTGCCCGCGTCAGTATGAAAGGTAACGACGCCTTGCACAAACTGGTGATAGGCACCAAGAAAAGGGAGTAGCAAGGCGGCACTCACGAGCACAAACCCGAGTATGCCAGCCAGCAGGGAGCGCGAATAGAGCAGGCGTTTCCCTTTTTGTGCGCGCATGATGCGCCAGAGTTGGGCCAGCATTAACAACCCGAGTGGTACCAGAGTAGCTACACCGAGCAACTTACTGAGGATGCTGAGCGAGAGCGCGGCCCCGGCGAGCGCACCCCATGTGATACCTGCCCACCCTTCAGGATTTTCCCACCACATATAGGCCAGTCCGACTGCGAAGAATGAGAGGGCCGCGGAGGGTGCCTCGGCCTGAAGTCGTTGCGATTGTGAGAGATAGAAGGGGTCGGCAATGAGTGCGCTGAGTGCGATCAGTGCGCCAATGCGTCCACCGATGGCTTTGCCTAGCAGAAAAGCACCAAGCAGGCCAAACATGGAGACGACGGCAATGCCCAGACGAGCTGCCCAGAGATTTTGGCCAAAGAAGGTATAAATGGGATAGACGGAGAGCAGGAAGAACGGTGGCTGGGAATAGAAAATTTGCTGGTAGAGGCTATGGCCGGAACTCATTGCGCGGAGCGATTGCCAGTATACCCCTTCATCATAGCCATCACGGTCATAGGGTAGGCCCAGGTCTTTTAGGCGCATCCACAGACCGAGCGCGAAAAGGGCCAGTGCCACGAGGTAAAATAGGATTGTTTGCCAACTTATGCTAAAGCGTCGCCTCTGTTGTTGTGGCTGAGCTGTATCATCAATAACAGTGCTTGCGGCCATTCCATTTTCTCTTATACTGCCTGCCGAGCAATAACAGGCTAATAATGCTCTCTGTAAAGAGCGACATCGCGTTACGTAATGATGCAATAATAGATAAATATCGACATTTCTGTTGCTCACCATACCAGATATGCTGAAAATGTTCAAGGGGAGGAAGCAGAAAGAGAGCAAAAATACTACCCTAGCCACTGGCTGGGGTAGTATTTTTGTGCTTTTCCTCTTCGTTAGAGGGCTTGTGGGTCATTGCCGTCAAGGAGACGTTTGAGGTCTTCTTCTGAGGCGAAGGTCTGGAAATTGAGGTGTGGCTCAGCAGGCGATGATGGTGGGAGTTGAGGTGTAACACCGCTACCATTGCCATTGCCGTTGCTACCACTGAGTGCATAGCCGTTGCTATGCCCATTGCCATTGCTGACAGGTCCGAGTAGTGGCTCGAACTCGCTCAAGACAGTCTTTGCCACGCGGTGGGCATCGGCTTCGTCGATCAGTTCTTTGATCTCTTCGGCGATCAGCTCATCGCGCTCGATCAGGGCTTCGGCGACAGCTATCACGGCCTCGCTATGCTCGCGGAAGAGCCGCTTCACACCCTTGAATTGTGATTGCAAAACTGCCTCGGTGCGTTCTGAGAGCTTTGGTACGGAGTTGATGCCACCACCGAGTGCGGCCATACCCGCATAAGATGTGAATGTGCCATCCATACCATAGAGGCCAACGTAGTTCACGGCATCCATAGTAGCACTGGCGAAATCGCCGGTAACACCGTTAAGGTTCACATTGAGGAACAATTCCTCGGCGGCACGTGAAGCCATCGCTATCTGAATACGTGCCAAGATGTCTTCGCGGCTGTGCGTGATAACGGTCTCTTTGGGACGCCAGGCAGCGAAGGCAGCAGCTCCTTCGAGGTCGCCATGCTTATGCAGCGTGACGAAAGCGGGGAAGTAGCGATCCATCAGGTAATAGCAGGCAACGGCGTGTCCCGCTTCGTGATAGGCTAAACGACGACGTTCAATGGGACTCAGTTCCGCTAATTGCCGCATACCGAACTCGTGTACGTCCTGAGCCTCAATGAGGTCTTTGTACACAATGATTTCACGATTATCAAAGTGGGCAATAATGACCGCCTCATTGATGACGTGCTTGATTGCGACGGGGGTATATTCGACGAAGCGTGAGGAGAGGGCGGCAATCGAAATCTTGGGGTCATGCTTCACCTTGTTCAGGTAGTATTCGATGACCTCTGGGCGATACTTGTCGGTTGGTGGTGCGACTTTGACAAGACGGTCGAAACGACCGGGACGTAGTAAAGCAGGATCAAGTGTTTCAGGCATATTCGTGGCACCAATGGTTAGCACTGGCTCACTTTGCACGCGGCTATGGGTCAAGCCGAGGCTGCGTAGCACTTTTTTGAACCAGCCCGTCTCAATGTTGGGGGGATCCATTTCCATCAGCAACTGGTTGAGGCCACCTGTACCAGCACCACCGAGCATGCCCATCATGCCACCACCCATACCCATGCCACCGTTGCGCCCATTACGTGATTGACCGATAGCATCAATTTCGTCTAGGAAGATCACGCACCCACCGTATTCACGGGCGAGGCGACGAGCTTTGTTATACAGGTTGCGGATCATCAAGATATCCATGCCAATAAACATGGCTTTGAAACTGGCAGCACTGGCGTAGGCAAATGGCACACCGGCTTCAGTGCTCATGCATTGCGCGAGGTAGCTCTTACCAGTTCCCGGAGGGCCTGAGAGCAATAAACCACGAACGGGACTGCCACCCATATCGCGGAACTCTTTTACGCCGCGCAATAGAGAAACAATACGCGTGGCCGCGTCTAACACTTCTGGATTGCCTTTGTAGTCCGCGAAGGTGACGCCAGTCTCACCGGGCATGACCCAGTAGAGGCGGGGGCGACCGAGGAACCAGAAGATGGCGACGAATTGCATAATGCCAAACAGTAGCGCGAACATTATCTGAAAGGCATAGAGCAGAACACTGCCTGGAGAGGGTGCGGTGATTTGTGGTGCGATATACACCGCAAAGTACCAGATGACGATCGCTGTAATAGCAAGCCAGATCCAACGCAATTTGACAAAACGTCCAAATTGGTCCATGCCTAAATCGATGGATTTGTCCAGTTTGCTCGATTTTTTCTTGGTTTCTTCTGCCACTGTTATTTATTCCTTGTAATGTATGGGACGAACTACGATGGGCGTCATAAATGCGGCCCCTACGGAGGGCGTCATGAATATGCACAGAGTGCGAGCCCCACGTCAATAGTTGCGTTATGCAAGTGCTGGACGGAATGATACAAGATCAATGTACAAGATACGCCCACCGGACTGTGGAAGGGTGGTGAAATGCCAGACGATCACGCCTTTGGTAGGACCACCGGGACCTTGACCGACGATATCAACGGAGACAAAGCTGTCAACGGTGGTGTCGCCCTGGCTATAGACGCCCATGACGTTAATATCTTTCCATTGCACGTTGGCTTTTGTTTGGCTGAACTGTGCGACCAGTTGGTTTGGGTCCGGCGGCTGACTCATGATGAGTTCCGATTGCAGCAAGGACATAGTGGTCACATTGCCATCACGCAAGGAATAGAGCCAGTTTTTCACATGATCGCCACCGCCATCACTGCCGTGAATGTGGAAGTTAAACTGATCATTGCCGATACCAAAGGGCCAGATGCCGGTGCTAATATAATTCGTCAGGCTGATACTGGCAAGCAACAGCAGGATGACGATGAGGGAGAGTGCTTTGTGGTTTCTGATGCCCTGTATGAGATAGTACAAACCCTTGAAAAGAGGGCGAAATAGAGCTTTGGCTGCACGTGCAGCGGGCGCATCACCCGTTCTTCTGCGCAGAGGCGTTAGCGCGGGCTGCTTTTGTTCTGGGGCAGATGGTGGTGGCTGCTGTGGCTGCGTAGGTGTAGGGCTTAACATGGATTCCGCATCTCAACTTTCTCGCATATAATTAGGTAGGGTATATTCGACTCCCACGTATGAATTATTGTTGTGAGTAAGGACATCCCTTGTACTCGCAGGATGCCCACAAGAGGCACCCCTATTTGAGCAGGTGGGAAGAACTATATAATGCTATATCACGTCTATGTGGCCTCATTCTTACAACTAACCATACACTACCACGCCGATTTTGGCAAGGTGTTTACAAAAAATTCACAATTTAACGAGAATTGACCGTGTACACAGTCTGCTATAATAAGGATATCCATGCAAGCGGGCATGGTCGCGAGTGAGCAGTGCTGTTGCAGTAAGCAGGAGTATGTTTTATGGGTCAACCTACCTATGACGCTTATGAGGAAGGGAGTACCGGAGAGTATATCTGGTTGCGCTATGCGACCCGTTTTTCGGTGGGAGCGCGTGAATATACTCTTGAGATGGGTGTCCCTATGCCGGTCGGGGCGAGTGAAGAGGAGCGCGAGCAGTTATTGCGCGAGGCAGACGCGGGCATGAATCAGCTGGCGGGCTTTGTCGAGAATAAGGTGGCGTTGATGCTGCAACGTGTGCAACCCAATCAGGGGCCGCTACCTATGCCGAAGCCCACAGAACGCCCTTCAACGCCGTTTGCGCCCCCACCTGCTGCCCCTTCTTCCCCACCTCCGCCCTCCGCTGCGCGTGCGGCGAGAGTAGCTTCTACACCCGCGGCACAGATGGCAGCGCAACCTATGCAGTCTGCTCAGCCCTCTCCACAAACGACGAATCGTGACAATCGTGATGGGCGCGAGTATCGCGATCAGCGCGAGGGGCGTGCGGCAAGAGAGGATGGTGTACACTATGCGCCACAGGTGCCGACTCCTGCTGTGCCCGCACAACGAGATGCGCTGGTGCCACCAGCCCGCCCGCCTATGGGGGCGGCGATGCAGTTGGCTGGTACTGGCGATACAGGTGGAAATCTCACGTTACCACAATTTATCACAACCATTCGTGATACGATGAACCTCAATTCTAAGCAAGCAATGGAGATGCTACACGTAAAATCTCTGAGCAATGTGAACCTGCGTGATGCATTGGAAAAGTTGCGTGGCATATTGGATGGTGGAGGAGCGAACGAAGGGGAAGGCGCGACTGCCACAACCACGAGTAAGCCTGTGCCGACACCCCCCGGCAAGGCCTCGCAGAGTACACAGGGCACGCAGGTTGCTCAGGGCACGCAGGGGAGTCCATCTGCGACAAATCGTGGGGGTAGTGCTGCACTCAATATTCCAGGTTTGACCATGGGCACATCCTCGCTCAAGTCGGTGCCCAAAGAGCAGCGTCCTACGTATACCTTTGATGAGGAAGAAGAGGAAGAGCCAGCAGAGGATGAGGATAATCTGGATGATTTGGACGACCTGCTGGATGAAGAGGGAGATGCGGAAGAGCTAACGCCGCAAGAACGCGCACATGGCAGGGCGTTGATTAATCAGTTTCGTGAGTCGCGGGGACCAACGGTGGCGAATGCTGCACGTTTACAGGTGCTGCATAATGTGGTGATCGGTCAGATTAACGAGGATGAGTTGCTGGATTTGATTACGGGTATCTGGGAGGTGAACTCTGTCAAAAAATTGAAGGTCGATCAGGCCGAGATACTGATTTCATGGGCGAAAACTGACGAGTTTTATGATGAGGTGAAAGCGGTTCTGACGGTATTGCAAGAGGAGATGTAGTCATGCGTGTTGTGACGGGTGAAGCCAAAGGACGGAAGCTCAAGGCACCAAAGACGATGGGGACACGACCGATTATTGATCGCGTCAAAACTGCGCTCTTCGATATTCTCTCTACAGAGGTTGAGGAGACACGCTTCCTGGACCTGTTTGGAGGAGTAGGGAGTGTTGGTATTGAAGCTCTAAGCCGTGGGGCCACTAGCGCGACTTTTGTAGAGATGGATGGCAAGGTGTTGCAAATTCTGCGCGAAAATTTGCAGATCACGGGCCTCTCGAATCGTGCCGAAACCATTCGCGGTGATGCGTTTAAGTTTTTGCAAAATCATGCTGCCTTGCAACCAGGGCAAGCGCAACGTGTCTATGATATCATCTATGTGGCACCGCCGCAGTATCAAGAGATGGCGGCGCGCACGATGAAAATGCTTGATGGCTCGCCGCTGGTGCCGCAGGATGGTCTGGTGATTGTGCAGATACATCCGAAGGAGCGCGCAGGCGTTGTTGCGGTACCCTATACGCGCTTGCACCTGACGGATGAACGCCGCTATGGGAGCACGCTGCTATTGTTTTATAGAGTCAAACCAGAAAAATCGATTAAGGAACAAAGAGATGTTGAATAATCCCGGACCCATGAGTGGCCGTTTTGCCTTTCTTGACGCGAGTGAGACAGCGCGTCGCCTGGGTATTGACCGTGTGATGCTTGAGCAGTGGACGAAAGACGGACGTATCAAGGCACATCGCGGCGTGGGGCGCGATTCTTTTTATCGCACCGCCGATATTGAGGCGTTGTATAAGGAACTACACCCCAGCTCGGAGCAGGCGAAGGCGATTGCTGACGATGAGCGCGAGCTTGCTGGCACGGCGGCAGGAGCGGCGGGTGCGCCGATTACGCTGACTCCCACGAGGCGCAAGCAAGACCCCCAGATGCGCGTGTATTTGCGTTTGCAAGCTGATGCCAAGTGGTACGATACCTCAGAAGAGGATATTCGTATCTGGTTTCAGCAGCTGGCACCCGATGGCTACGAGCGCAACAAACGCAATGCCGAGCATAGCATCAAGAAACTGCAATATCTTGTGAGCTTAATAGAAGATGGCCAGAAGCGCAGTCAATAAGTAGGCAAGCTAAAGGGACGGCTCACGAGCCGTCCCTTTAGCTTGCCTACTTATTGACTACTCCATTATGTGTTGTGCAGCGAACTCTCCTACAAAGGGAAGATGCACATAGTCGCCGCGTAAAGCACCAACGATGCCAACGATCCAGGCGATAAAGGCGATAATGTTGACCCCCAGGAATACCAACAAGGGTATCACCCAGAAAAGATGCGGTAGTGGCCAGTGCGTCACTCCCCGTAAGAAGACAATATAGATGATGTTGACCGCCCCAAAGAAGAGCAGCGACTGTAGTGCGTGAAAGCGCACAAAGCGATTTTTTCGCACGAATAGCAGTAAGATTAAGGCTCCTGGCCAGAGAAACAGGTAGCTCAGGATCGCTAGTAAACTGCTACTCAGGCTCGTCGGATTTGTACTATAGGTAAACCCCTGTGCTACATTGTGAGCATGCCGGTTGCCATGATTGCTCGCATCATGATCGTATTGAGACATATACTCCCTGTATTGCGTCTCATGCTCCGGCGAAGAGTGTTCGTGCTCAAAATCCTGTTCCTGTTGATACATTGTATATTCCCTTTCCTACTAATGCCGCTGCTGTATTGGAGCGGTGCATAAACCAGACGTAGGCATCTTCCAGTCCTGGCTCGGCGGGTATCGCTCCAGCGCGTGCTGAGAGATCACCCACGACGCGATAGTGCATGGAGCTTCCTGTATTGAGGGTAGAGACGATGGTGAAGTTACCTTCAGGCTTGACGCCCGCGGTGGTGATGGTCCACACTTTGCCCTGCGTCTCACGCACCATGTCGGCGGTTGTGCCCTGAAAAACGACGCGACCCTCTTTCATTACCGCAAGGTTGTGGCAGGTTTGCGCGATGTCCTCAACGATGTGTGTAGAGAGTAGCACAATGCGGTTGCCACCCAGTTCTGAGAGCAGGTTGCGGAAGCGAATGCGCTCCTCCGGGTCCAGTCCCGAAGTTGGCTCGTCTACGATCAAGAGGCGTGGGTCATTGAGCAAGGCTTGAGCAATGCCAACGCGCCGCTTCATGCCGCCGGAAAAGGTTTTGAGCTTACGGTTCGCGACCTGTTGTAGTGCTACCATGTCGAACAACTCGTCAACGCGTTTGTGACGGGCCTGTTTGTTGTCCACCCCTTTGAGAATGGCGATGTAGTCGAGGAACTCGCGTGCGCTAAGATCGGGATAGAGACCGAGGTCCTGAGGCAAGTAGCCAAGGAGCTTCTTGATTTCGCTGCGCCCATGTTCTGTGGTGCCATCGTGTTCGCCCACGTAGAGCACGCCGCTGCTTGGGTGCAGGATACCCGCGAGGATACGCATGAGGGTTGTTTTGCCAGCTCCGTTGGGGCCGAGCAAGCCAAACATGCCGTTAGGGATATTCAGGTCAAGGTCATTCAAGGCGTGAACGCCACCACGATATGTTTTATTGAGTTGTTGTATGCTGATTTGCATGTAATGTTTCTCTTTCTGCTTGTGTATTGTTTATAGTAGGGTTATTGGTGGGATTGTTCCCATTTGAGGTAGCCCCAGAGGGCTACGAGGACGAGAATGGCTATGCTGAGCAGGGCCACGACGCTCTCTATGGCTTGTATGTTCGTAACATTTCTTACATCGAAGATGCCTGTATGATAGAAACCGGCACTGATAAAGCCGCCGATGGGGGTCAGGATGGTGTCGGACAGGGTGGGAATGCCTCGGCCTGAGGGGAAGATGTTGCCCCAGAACCAGTAGCCGACAAACAGGAATTGGTAGAGCGGCACCCAGATGAGGGCGGGACAGGCTAGCGAGAATGCGCTGATAAACAGCAGACCGGGCAGCAGAATCACAACGAAGGTTTCCAGGCCGAGTGGAATTGCCAGTATGTTGTGGGTCAGGTAGGTGATGTAGCCAACGCCCAGCAGGTAGAACAGAAACATGGGCAAAATGGTTGCCAGCGTTGTACCCAGGTATTTACCGATGAGCCGCGCGCTCAAGGATCCATGCATTGAGGTGAATAGTTCATCGACTTTATAGCGGCGATCACGTGGTAGGCGGTCTGCCAGCATCACGCCGACACCTATGGGGAGCAGGATGCTGACGGCGTTGGTCCATGTTACCAGCACGTTGAGCAATGGAAAACGGCTCAGATGGGCCAGTATATTCTGCATATCTGGTGTGCGGCTGCCCAGACCGAGCAGGACGAGCGCGATCAGGGTGAACGTGATCCAGACAGCGCGACGACGTATTTGCATACGGAATTCGTAGTGGAAGGCTCCCCGGAGCACTGATAAGAATTGCATGATTACTCCTCACTGGTGGTTTTCAAGAGATTTTCGGTGTTATGCAAGAGCAGCCAGCAGAGCGGTAGTATGAGCAAGCCCATTGCGAGGACTGCGAGGCGGTTCGTGAGCCAGTCATTGAAGAGACTTTGTGTGACAACACTCGCTGGATAGAGTAGTGTCGTGGGAAAGAGAAAGAATGGTTTGAGCCAGCTAATGGGGGCGATCAAATCCTTAAAAAAGATTTCCGCTATCCAGATGCCTGCTAATAATGCGCCGCCAGCTGAACGGCTGCGCGTGAGCAGGGCAACACCTAGCCCTATGGCAACGCACCAGATCAAGGTGGCAAACCATGTCAGTTGTGCCGTGAGAAACAGCAGGAATGGGGTAGCCGCTTGCAAGTGGAGCATGTACTGCTGCTGAAAGGCGAAGATGAGTATACTAGAGAACAGCCCAACGCAGACAGTCCAGCCTATAATCAAGAAGAGCCGCAGAAAAGCTGTGCTGTGATATTTTCTGGGCAGCGTCAACTGCAATTCAAGGGCCGGGTCCTGGATGGCGACCGTGCCAGCAACGACACCCGTGGCAATCGGCAGGATCATCTCCAGCCCACCCGAAAGGAAGCGTGCTGGCATAATTTTAAGTGTATACAAAAGAAGAGCAAACAGGGCAAAACCGAGCATGACGAGCACTGGTGTCAGCAAAACCTTCTTGCCCATGAGTCGTAGTTCGTACCGTAATACATCAAATGACATAGGTATCTCCGTATCAATAATCGTTTACAAAAGCAATGATACAGGCAAAATGTCGTATGCCTATCGCGCAATTGTCGCAGAATTGTCGCAATATAAGAAAAAGCACTTGTCGGCACTGCTGAAGTATTCTCTCTCTGAAAGCGCGGGCGTATAATGCATGGCAGAGGGCGTTGAGCAACGTAATGGTGGGTGTTGTTGCGTAAGGGACAGCCATTAAAGAGATGAGATATGACGAAGATTCTGCTTGTCGAGGATGAGAATGATCTGGCACAGGTGATTGTGCGGGAATTGGAAACGGCGGGCTATGTGATGACGCACGCGAGTGATGGTATGAGCGCATTAACCCTGTTTGCGCGGGAGCAGTGCGATCTTGTGATCCTTGATTGGATGTTGCCGCGCCTGAATGGGTTGGAGGTGTTACGCCGTTTGCGCCAAAGCTCGCCGGTGCCTGTGCTGATGCTCACAGCGCGTGGCGAGGAGGCTGACCGTGTGGTGGGACTAGAGGTCGGTGCCGATGATTACCTGACGAAGCCATTTAGCATGCGCGAATTGGTGGCGCGTGTACGTGCCTTGCTACGGCGCTCTGAATTGATACAACAAACGCTAAAAAATGATCGGGCAGCCGTGGAAGACTTATTGCGTTATGAGACACTGGCTTTGCATCCGCAGACGCATCTGGTAACGCTTGCTGGCGAGGTGCTTGATGTCTCTCCGAGCGAGTTTGCGCTGTTGCAGTTGTTGTTGCGTAGTCCCGGACGGGCATTTAGCCGCGCTTATCTAATCGAGACGCTGTGGAGCGAGCAGTATATCGGTGGTGATCGCTCGGTGGATAATGTTGTGTTGCGTTTGCGTAAGAAGCTGGGCAAACAAGGTGATGCCATAGAAACCGTGTGGGGCGTAGGGTATCGCCTACGCCTCCCGTAGAGGCGAGCTTCATGACGCTCTGGGCCAAAGAGAGGAATAACCATATGTTGGTGAAACACTGGCGTTGGCCGTGGTTACGCACTGGCCTGCTGCGTGCAATGGGCGAAACGCTGCTGCTGCAAACAGTTGTGTTGCTGTTGTGGTTGCTCTTCTTTCCCGTCAAGACCATTAATGAGTTTTTGAGCGAGAGCCGCATCTTTTTTGTGCTGTATGGCCCATGCTGTGTCTTCTGGGCAGCCTTGCGCTTATATCTCCCCGGCGGCTCGTGGTGGCAAAAAACACGAAGGGAAGCGTTATTCACTGCGGTGTTTCTGCTTGAAAATAGTATGAGCGTGGCACTGGCCGTGCTGATTATTCCCTTAGTAAGAACACTTACCATTCGCGTGTATTATGTGAAACCCAGCCTTATTTTCATTGAGCCGTTTGTGATTATTGCGCTTGGCTGCTGCCTGCTGTTTGTCGCGATTCGCATTGGGGCGCATGTATTGGTGTTCTGGGATCGCCTGCGGCGTACACGTTTGCGTTGGGCCTTAACGCACGCGCAGGTGCTGGTCGTGGGTTTGGCGGTATTTTTGCTTGCCGTTGTGGCTGTCTTGCTCTCGGCGAGTTTTATTGCGAAGACGGCAACATATGGTCCCTTGCTTGCTGTATTGCTGCTGTTCTGCCTTTTCATCTTTATTATGACGGTGTTGCTCATTCTGCCGCCGTTCGCGCTCTTTTCCTATCTGTTTGTACGCCCGATTACCAAGCGCATTGAGCAGCTTGCCATGGCTACCACTGCGCTACGGGCGGGCGATTATCAGGTACGCGTGTCTGTAACAGGGGAGGATGAGGTGGCGCGTCTACAGGCTGACTTTAATGCGATGGCAGTTGATCTGGAACGCACGATGCACGAGTTGCAGCGTGAACGTGATACCGTTGCGACTCTGCTGCATGAACGGCGTGAGCTGATCGCCAATGTGTCACATGATCTACGTACCCCTGTGGCAACGCTACGTGGCTATCTTGAGTCGTCACTTGCCAGATGGAACGGGCAACCGCCAGCGACATTGCAGCAAGACCTGCATGTGATGGAGCACCAGACGTTGCGCCTGCAAGCGTTGATTGATGACCTATTCTTGTTGTCACGCACTGAGGTGCGGCAATTAGAACTGTACTGCGTGCCAACCGATGTCAAGCAGCTCGCCGAGCGCGTGGTCAATACGATTGCGCCGCTGGCCTGGAATGGCAGCAAAATCGAACTGCTGCTAGAGGCGGCTTCACAGGTGCCGCTGGCTCTGGTGGATGGCGCACGGCTGGAACAGGTGCTGCAAAACCTGTTGCATAATGCTATTCGCCACACACCTCCTGGTGGCATCGTGGCGGTGTTGGTGGACTTGGACTCAGATGCAGATAAAGCGCAAGGTATTCTCCTCCAGGTCAAGGACACGGGAGAAGGGATTGCGCTGGCACATCTTCCCCATGTATGGGATCGCTTTTATCGCGTGAGTAATGGTGCGGCACCGAGCAGTGGTGCTGGTCTCGGCCTGGCCATCGTCAAAGAACTGACTGAGGCGATGGGTGGCCGTGTCGCGGTAACGAGCGTGGTTGGGGAAGGGGCGTGTTTCACGCTTCACTTGCCAATGGTGGGTGTATAAGCTCTTTCCTCTTTTCTTACAAGCGGGATTGTACGCGCACCATCTGTTGGGTGCCGCGCCCAATTTTGTTGGTGCCTGCCAGAGTGCGGACAGCTTCGACGGTTTCCTGTGCGTTGCGCACGAACTCGACGTGAGTAGGAACGTTGGCTATGAAGTCTTCCACGGTCATATCGTCGAGGAAGCGCACACCTTCGTTATCGAGCATGACTCGTGGCAGTAAGACAAGATCGCCAAGGTTGCCGTTTTCTTGCAAGGCGGATAAGACATCTTGTCCGCAGAGCAGGCCCGCGACGGTGACTTCTGGCCCGAAGAAGGTGTTGACGACCGGCAAAACCTGCACCTCGGTCTGTGTGATTGCACGCATGTCGGCGGCGAGTTGTTCGATGATGGGACGCGCCATGACGCTGGTGACGAGGGTGATGCGCTTAGGGGTTGGCATGGCTTTTGGTAAGCGTCGCAGCCCTTTGGCCCATTGGTCAAGCAAGTAGCGCGTCATGCCGACGCCGTTCTCAATTTGCGCGTACAAACCGTAGTGTTGGGCAGGCGGGAAAGCGCGCTCGGTGATAAAGTACCACTCGTCGGAGAGGTAGACAAACGGCTCACCATCTGGATTTTCGGCCTCGAAGCGACGTTGATGTTGCTCCACTTGATCGATAATGACTGCGCCCTCTGCTTTTGTGTAGTGGCGCAGTGGTGGTAGGTCGCCGGTTTTCATCATGTTGTTGTACTTGGTGAGTCCAATCGGCACCACGGAGATGGATTCGACGATGGGACGCAGGGCGGTAAGGTCGCGAATGCTGCGCTCAAGATGTTCACCATCGTTGATGCCGGGCATGAGTACCAGCTGTGTGTGGCAGGTGATGTGCATGTCGCCGAGGCGTTTGATATGCTCGCTGATTTCGCCTGCTCGTGGGCCATCTACGACTTTGCGGCGCAGGTCGGGGTCGGTTGTATGCACCGAGACGTAGAGCGGCGTGAGTTTCTGCTCGTCGAGACGCTGCCAGTCATGTTCTTTCAGGTTGGTGAGCGTGATGAAGTTGCCAAAAAGGAATGAGTAGCGGTAGTCGTCATCTTTGATATAGAGCGAGGAACGCATACCATGTGCTAAACCTGGTTGTGGCGTGTAGCGTTCTGGCAAGCCCTTAATAAAGCAGAAGACGCATTTATTGGCGCATTGACGAATAAACGGCGTCGGCTCCTCGCCAAAGAGCACGCCGAGGTTCTCGTCGCTGCTTTTGCTGACGCGCACTTCGTGTGCTGTCTGCTGACGATCAAAGCCGATGACGAGATCTTCATCGGCGACGTAGAAGCGAAAATCGACGAGATCACGGATCGTGTGACCATTGATTGTTTTAACGAGATCGCCTGACTGTAAACCAGCGCGATCAGCGGGACTTTCGGGAACAACCTCGCGCACCCACCCATACATTTTTGGCATTATATTATTCCTGTGTGCATCCTCTTGCTGGTGTCTTAGTAGGGATGTCCCTTGTGGCCATCCTCTTACCGGATTTGAAATGTAGAAAGATATATCCGCATGATTATAAACGTTATAACAAGGAACGTCAAACGATTTATGCCAGGAAAGAGCCAACTACCGCCTCTGCGACCGTCATTGAC
>JBBPYR010000321.1:0-32295 GCA_038199755.1 Ktedonobacterales bacterium
CAGTCAAGAGGAGAATTAGTGAAAGGATCGTGCAGGTGATGTACAAAACACACACCCCATCGCCGCATTTCCCCTTTATAGATGAATACTAGAGGAAACAATAGGATGACAGCAGAACAGGATGGGAAAAAGACCAATCTTATACAGCTTGGTCCCGGTGAAGGTAGCAAAGTAGAGCATGTAAAGGCCGAAAGTCAGTATTTACGCGGCCAGATTGTCGAGGAACTGCAAGAGGACACATCCCATTTTTCCGGGGATCAGGTCAATCTGATGAAGTTTCACGGCGTATATCAGCAAGAAGATCGTGACGTACGCCAAGCCCGCAAAGCAGCGGGAACAGAAAAAGCCTATCAATTTATGGTACGCTCACGCATTCCAGGGGGTGTGCTCACTGCCGAGCAATATTTAGCGCAAGACGACATTGCGGGTCAGTATGGAAACGACACCATGCGTATCACGACGCGGCAGGGTTTACAGTTGCACGGTATCCTCAAAGGCGACTTACATGCAACCATCCATAGCATCAATAAATCGCTACTCTCGACACTTGCTGCTTGTGGTGACGTAAATCGCAATGTCATGGCATGTCCCGCGCCAACCAATGACGAAGCTCATCAAAGGGTGCAGGAGATTGCCAATCAAATTACGATGCGTCTGGCACCACGCACGAGTGCTTACCATGAAATCTGGATTGACGGTGAAAAGGCCCATACCATCGAGCTAGAAGATTCGGAGCCAATTTATGGGCCGACCTATCTCCCTCGTAAGTTTAAGATTGGTATTGCCTTCCCTGATGACAACTGCATTGATATCTACACACAGGATATTGGCCTGATCGCGCATGTAGAAGACGCGAAGCTCACAGGTTTCAGCGTGGTCATTGGCGGCGGCATGGGCAACACGCACGGCAAGAAAGAGACCTTTCCGCGTCTGGCGAGTCTGCTCTGCGATGTCGATCTTGAGCAGGTGCTCCCCCTCGTGGAAACGATTGTGACGGTGCAGCGCGATTATGGCGATCGTCAGAATCGTAAACATGCGCGTATGAAATATGTGGTTGAGGAGCGTGGTATCCAGTGGTTCCGTGAGCAGGTGGAGGAACGTCTCGGCTATCGCTTGCGCGATCCACGCCCCGTCGAGATTCACAATGTACACGATCATCTGGGCTGGCATGAGCAGGGAGATGGTCGCTGGTTCGTTGGCTTGCATATCGAAAATGGGCGCATCAAGGATACGGCAAGCAAGCAGATACGCACTGGGTTGCGCCATGTCATTGCGCACTACCGTCCAGGTATTCGCCTGACCGCCCTCCAAAATATCCTTTTGACCGATATTCCCACCGAACAGCGGGCAGACATAGAAGCGATGCTTGCAACCTACGCCATCTCGACCAAGGCGGAGGACGCAGGGGCATATCGCTTTGCCATGGCTTGCCCCGCGATGCCCACCTGTGGTCTAGCTCTGGCCGATGCTGAGCGTACACTCCCCACGATTATGGAGCAGATCGAGGCTGAGTTCTGTTCCTTGGGCTTAGAGAAGGAGCCAATCAGCGTTCGTATGACTGGCTGTCCCAATGGTTGTGCGCGTCCCTATATGGGCGATATCGGTTTTGTGGGGCGCACGAAGGATGTGTATAGCGTCTATGTTGGTGGTGACTGGGCTAATACACGCCTGAACACGCTTTATCAGGACTCGGTGCATGTGAAAGACCTGACCTCGACCCTGCGCCCGCTTTTCACACTGTGGAAGGATGAGCGGTTGCCGCAAGAGAGCTTTGGCGATTTCTGTCATCGGCTGGGTATCGAACACCTGCATGTCCGTGCCAACGAGATGATCTCTGCCAACGCGTAGGGACGCGATGATGCTCTTTAAATTGAAAATGGATGAACGTGTAATCGCGTAGGCAGCAGCGAGCTCCGTAGGGGCTAGCTTGATCGCGCCCCAAGGCGATTGAGCTGGCCCCTACGGATGGATTCCATTGTTCTCAGTTTATTTTAAAGCGCATTACCGCATCTAACAGGAGAGCCAATAGATGCCCAACTATTATCCTATCATGCTTGATGTGCGTGGCCGTCGATCTCTTGTGATCGGCGGCGACCGCATTGCCGCAGAGAAAGCTGCCGCACTGCTCGCCAGTGGCGCACTCGTCACTATTATGAGTCCTACGTTTGGGGCCGAAGTGTTGGCCTTGCATGAGCAGCAGAAGGTGGAACTACGCCAAAAAGCCTATGAACGCGGCGATTTAGAGGGAGCTTTTGTGGTTGTTGCCGCGACCAACGACCCACAATTGATCGAGGCCATCTGGTCAGAGGCGCAAGAGCGTGGACAACTAGTCAACATTGTGGACGTTCCGGCACGCTGCAATTTTATCGTGCCCTCGATTCTACGCCGCGATCAACTCACGATAGCCGTGTCGACTGAGGGTGCCAGCCCAAGCTTGGCTAAGCGCATACGCCAACGTCTGGAGCGGCTCTTCCCATCGGCGTACGGTCCCTATTTGCGTCTCGCGGCGGTGGTGCGTTCACACATGCGACGGCAAGGTTTGTCTTATGATCGGCGCGATGACTTCTTTGGTGATTATGAAGCGTCGGATGTCCTGGCATATCTGGAACAGGGACGAGAACAGGAAGCGATTGCGCTTACCAGCCAACTGCTCGCAAACTACGAAGTAGTAGTTCCAGCAACCGCTATTCACACTGATTTGCAGAAGGCAGTAGAAGATTGATTAAAACGAGTGAGATGCAGACACAACGCGGCTGGGTAGATAGCCAGGGGTGCCCTCAACAGCCTCATAGTACAGCACGTGGCATCGTGTATCTGATGGGAGCGGGCCCCGGCGACCCTGAGTTAATCACGCTCAAAGGGATACGTCGTTTACGCCAGGCCGATGTGGTGCTCTATGACCGCCTTATTAACGATGAACTACTGGGTGAAGCCAAAGCAGAGGCTGAACTGATTTTTGTGGGGAAGCAGCCTACCAATCATAGTATGAGACAAGAAGAGATCAACGCACTGCTCATTCAGCATGCGCAGCAGGGGCGTATGGTCGTGCGTCTCAAAGGCGGCGATCCCTTTGTGTTCGGGCGTGGTGGCGAAGAGGCATTGGCTCTGGCGGAGGCCAATATTCCTTTTGAGGTGATTCCGGGCATTAGTTCTGCCATTGCCGTGCCAGCCTACGCGGGTATTCCCGTTACCCATCGCAATCATACCTCTGCAGTCACGATTATTACTGGCCATGAGAAAGAACACGCGCAAGCTCCAACCCTAGACTGGGCGGCACTGGCAAAAATTGGCGGCACGCTGGTTATTCTAATGGGGGTCAAGGAGCTTCCTGGGATTACACGGCGGCTGCTCGATGGTGGACTCGCACCTGACACGCCTGTCGCCGCTATTCAAGAAGGCACCACGCCGCAGCAACGGGTGGTCAAAGGAACGCTAGAGACCATTGCGACGCAGGCGATAGAGGCACACATTACATCACCCGCGATTGTCGTCGTCGGAACGGTGGTCTCGCTAAGCAACTCGCTCTCCTGGTATGAAACTGCTCTGGCCGCTAAAACACAGGATGCATGGTACGCCATTGGCTAGGTGCGGCGTTCTTAATTGCTGGCTCCCAACCCGGCTCACCAAATAAAATAGCACTGTTCCATTTCGGGTTCTTGCTATAGAACTGGTAACGAATCTGCCAGCTACGCCCGATCCTCTGCTTCTCATGGCAAGCAGTATCTACACCAAGCTGAAATGCGAGTAACTGCGCATAGTAGGGTTGCAATCCATATTCCAGTTCATCGGTGTCGAGTTCATGATCGACAAAGGCCATTTGGAGATCGAAACAGTAAGGATAATCCATTACCTCTGGATCGCGGTCTTCCTCGTCCGCTTTATGAATAAGCACAAGTAGCCCTAGCATTTCAAATTGATAATATGGCTCGCCCATAAAAGAAGTAAATTTGAATGGGGGCAGCGACAATTGTTTACATATCTCTGAAGCAAGCTGCTGTAATGATTTGTCTGTCTTTATGCAGATTTGAAACGACATACGAATGGCTCCTTGTTGGAGTGAGGTAGGCAGGCAATGGGTAGCCCAATCTTACGCCTGTTCAATAAAGGTGTCAAGAGACTTCTGTTCGCCATACACGCACGGCACCGTCTTCGGCACTGTTTGCTAAGAGACCGTTCGCCCCAAAGACCACGCCATATACTTCTATACGATGATTGATAGTGTGTAACTCACGCCCATGATGGACATCCCATAGTTTTAGTGAACCATCTTCTGAACCCGAAACGAGTAGGCGACCATCAGCCGAAAAATCAACCGTCCAGACCGCTCCATCATGCCCTGTGAGCGTCTGCACAATTTGTCCCGTGATGGTATCCCACAGGCAAATGCTGCCATCTGCAGAACACGATGCAAGCAGGTTATCACGTGGCGACCATGCCACGCCGTAGACGATATCGGTATAGCGCAGGCGGCGTTGTAGCACCCCATTGGGAACATCCCATAAACAGATGCTGCGGTCAAAAGAGCACGATGCGAGCAGTTGGCTATCATAGGAGAAGTCGACGCCCACGACAACATTGTGGTGGCCGACCAGCGTTTGTTGGAGCTCGCCCGTGGCGGGATTCCAGATACGCACCGTCTCATCATTTGAGCATGAAGCCAATTTCCCATTATCGGGAGAAAATGCTACCGTCCAGACCGCGCTCTGGTGGCCGCTTAACGTCTTTTGCAATTCGCCGGTACGTATATTCCAGAGGCATACCATCTTATCCTCGGAACACGAGGCAACCAGCGTATTATCAGGCGAGATATCAACGCCCATCACCGCCCCCGTGTGGCCCGTTAAGGTGTGTAAGAGGGTGCCTGAAGCGGTATCCCACAGGCGCACCGTCATATCTTCTCCACAGGAGGCAATTTGCGCACCATCAGGCGAAAAAACCACATCATCAGCGTGGCCACGATGCCCCACCAGCATATGCAGTGGCGTTACCGTGACTGAGGCCACGCCGCGCCCACGTGCCAGCCGCAAGGGATCGGGTGCCGTTTTCCATTCCGCCCATTCTAGCAGCACCATCGAGCCATGTTCATAGCCGAATTTTTGCGGGTACTGTGGCTCATCCCAGCCCATTTGCTCATCCAGATAATCGTAGAGCGTGCCCAGCGTGATACGGCCTGTGCGGGTATTTGCCGCCTCACCATCTAAGGCGTCAAGCAGGTGCGTCATGAACATGCCATGCCCCTGCTCTAACTGCTCCTGCGATACCTCATTGACACGCTGTGAGGTGAGGAACACGCGCCCATGGGTGCGCGGCAGGTCATACAATGCCTGCCCGAATAGACGCCCCACGTTGTCATTTGGGGCTTGCTTCCCCCATCCTGAACCCGCTTGCGCAATATCAAGCAGTGTCAGAATATGGCCAGCCTTCGAGTCATACAGGTAGTGATCGATAAAGGTAGGGATATGCAAGCCCGTGGTGGGCCGCTGCGTGCGCGTTGTATGCAATGCTAGGTACCCATCTTGGGTGGCGGCATCGAAAAAAGCATATCCGGCGAAATAAAATAGCACAAAATCGTCTGCTTGTGCCCGCACCAGCAAGAGATCACGCAGGGAGCTTTCCACTTCATCGCGTGTCGCCTGCTCACCATCCAGGTAGATGACCTGGTCGGGTTGCCAACCGCCGCGCTCCGGAGCGATCAAAAGCTCATAAAGGGCACGCGCATCATTCTGTGCGAAGTGCAGGGTAGGAAAGTCTTCTCCATTATGATAGTGGTCTATACCCACGATGATTGCGTAACGTTGTTCCACTCTATTCCTCTTTGTTGCTGTTCTCGTTTTTTCTGTACTTTTGCATTATACTATAGGAGAGCACGATGTAGTACCCAGACCAGATAAACGCGAGCAGGAAACCTTTTGTCATCTAAAACGTAATTATATCGTATCCCAAGTATATACTTCAGCGTCCATCATCATTGTATGGTAGACGTTTTACTGGATAGACAGCGAGACCCCTGTAAACTGTAGACATTAGATACCTTGTGCGTGTAATATACGAATACTAGACGCACAAGTCATTTTCAACAACCTCGTGAGGATAGGGAGCTATCCGACGAGATAGGAAAGCGAGTCTGAACCAATGGACGCTCAGGCTATATATATGTACCAGAATAACCCAAATGATCAGGGTTCGAAAGGTACACCACGCCCCAATAATGGTGGCAAGGGTAGCAATGGCAGCCCAGGCGGAAATGGCGGAGGCAGTAGCTTCTCTTTCCTCTTCCGCACTATATTGATTGTCGTAGTAGCTTTACTAGGCTGGTACGTCTTTCAGTTCTTTATGCAAAGCAACAATAGCACCAGCTCGTCTAACAACGCGGTAGAAGTACCCTACAGTACGTTCTATAATGAGGTGCAGAACGATAATGTGCAGAGTGTTATCTTTCAAGGGCAGGATATCTATGGCACCTTTAAGAAGGCCGTGAATGTTCCTGACGCCACGAGTGCGACGAAGGAAGGGATCAACTTCCATCTGACGCAATTGCCCAACGGGGACCCGACGCTGAATGCGTTGATCCTCAAGCATGTGCCAAATTTCCAGACCAAGGCAGTGCAAGATAATAATCTGTTGTTTACCATCCTCATCAACCTGCTACCGTGGCTTTTGGTGATTGGTGTGTTCTTCTTTATTGCGCGCCGCGCCACACAGAGCCAGCAGAACATCTTTAGTTTCGGCAAGAGCCGGGCCAAGGTCATTTTAGAGGACAGGCCCAGCACCACCTTTGCTGATGTCGCAGGCGTGGACGAGGCGAAGAACGATCTTGTTGAGGTGGTGGATTTCCTCAAGACGCCGCAGAAGTTTCAGCGACTCGGTGGCAAGATTCCGCGTGGTGTGTTGCTCGTTGGCCCTCCCGGAACCGGTAAAACCCTGCTAGCACGTGCCGTTGCGGGTGAAGCGGGCGTGCCGTTCTTCTCCATGAGCGGCTCCGAGTTTGTTGAGGTTCTGGTGGGTGTTGGTGCCAGCCGCGTGCGTGACCTGTTCGAGCAAGCCAAGAAAGCCGCGCCGAGCATCATCTTCATTGATGAAATCGATGCTGTTGGTCGTCAACGTGGTTCCAGCATTAATAGCAATGACGAGCGCGAACAGACGTTGAATCAGTTGCTGGTAGAGATGGATGGCTTTGATACACGGCAAGCCGTGGTCGTCATCGCCGCGACGAACCGACCCGATGGCTTGGATAAAGCTCTGTTGCGTCCTGGCCGCTTTGACCGTCGTGTCACGGTTGAACGTCCCGATTGGAATGGTCGCCTTGCCATTCTCAAGATTCACTCGCATGATGTGCCATTGGCGAAGGATGTAGACTTGATAACGGTTGCGCGTGCTACTCCTGGCATGGTGGGCGCGGACCTGGCAAACCTGGTCAATGAGGCGGCCTTGCTTGCGGCACGGCGCAACCTTGACGCGGTCAATCAAAAGTGTTTCGAAGAGTCACTAGATAAGATTTTGATTGGTGCCGAGCGACCACTCGTGTTGAGCGAGGAAGATTTGAATGTCGTGGCCTACCACGAAGGTGGGCACGCCCTCACAGGTCTGCTACAGGAGTTTGTAGACCCGGTCACAAAGGTCACGATTGTGCCGCGTGGTCAGGCTCTTGGCGTAACCATGTACACCCCACTCGATGATCGCTATAACTATTCCAAGGAGTACTTGGAAGCACAGTTGGTCACGGCATTAGGTGGACGCGCCGCCGAAGAGGTTGCTATCGGGCATATCACCACAGGTGCCGAAAACGACCTGCAACGTGTCACGGCTATTGCGCGACAAATGGTTACGCGCTGGGGCATGAGCGAACGCCTTGGCACCATCTCCTATAGTGAGCGTGAGGACCCCTTCGCAGGCACCGCGCTAGCATCGGGTGCGCGCGACTATAGTGAGCGCACGGCCAGTGTGATCGACGAAGAGGTGAATCGTCTTGTCAAGTGGGCCTATGAACGCGCTGTCTCGCTTCTGAGTGAGAACCGTACGACGCTTGACCGCGTGGCCCAGACGTTGCGCTTGCACGAGACAGTTGACGCGAAGCAACTCCGTGACATCATGATTGAAACCGGAGCTATTAACGCTGCACCCGCCTCGTATCGCTAGATACATGGGTGTTTGCAGACAAATGAACATCCCTGCTCTCTGCGAGGGCAGGGATGTTCATTTGTCTGCAAACTGAACACAGTTGAAGCGTTATTGGTCGAGCAACCTCGCTATGGTCTCCAAAAGGATGTCTTGTGGACAGGGTTTCGTCAGGTAGGCCTGTGCCCCCATACCAAGCGCACGCTGGCGATGCTTTTGCGATGAGCGTGACGTGAGAATGATCACTTTCACATCGGCCAGTTCAGGATACAGGCGCATAATGTTCAGCAGATCATACCCGTTCAAATTAGGCATTTCCATATCCAAAAGAAAGATGTCGGGTATACGCGCGGTAAGTTGTTCTAGGGCCTCCATGCCATCGCGGGCTTCGTAAAGCGTATAGTTTTTTTGCCGCAGCATATGCTGAAGCGATTGGCGTATTGAGGTAGAGTCATCTGCAATCAGGATGGAAGGTGTACGCAGCGGTGTTTGTGCTTGCTGCGGTCTTTCTCGCTGCGTTTGCGAGCGTTGCCGTGTTGTATACTGGCTGATTAGCGTGGACAGATCAAGCAGCAATAAGATGTTTCCTGTACCATCAATGGCACTGCCTAGAATGCCAGGTCGTTGCAGGTGGGGAGCTAATGGCTTCACCATTACTTCACACTCGTCCAGCACTTCATCAACTGTGATGCCCATGCTGCGCCGTGAGAGTTCCTGCAAGGGGATAATCATGGGTTGGATAGATGCGCTAGATGCCATGTTAGAGTGTTGCTCAGACGACAGTGCTGCTGCTGGAGTGTCTGGGTGTGGCTCGTTGAGCAATGCACTGAGGGCGTACCGTCTATCAATAGGGACCTGTTGAGCGTCTTCAATGCGTTGTATCTGTGAAAATGGTATAAGCAGTTGCTGGTCGTCTACTCGTACCAGCAAACAACGCACCGCACCTTGTGAACGCGGTAAGCGCAGATGGAAGCTGACACCAGCCATATCATTACGCTGGAGCGAAATGCTGCCATTGAGGCGTTCTATGGGCTCACGTATCGTATCGATGATGCCGCCTTGCACCATCATTGAGAAACCCATTTCCAGGAGTAATTCATTGCCGATACTCTGAGCATGCAGGCGGACGCGGTAAGGAGTCTGCTCCTCATCAGCAGGCTGATCGACAACGAGATTGCTGATGCAGGTACGCAATAACTGTAGTAATGGAATTGAAAGAACTTCGAGAATATGTTGATCGACCTCAGTTGCTTCGCCAATCACCTCAAAGTGTATTCTTTGTTCCTGGCCCGCGACGCTCATATCAATGGCACGTTGCAAGCGTGGCAATAAAACACGCAGAGGTGCGGAATGCAAGAATTGAATATCATTGCGCGTAATCGCTATCTGCCCTTTATAGGTTTGCAGAAGCGTACTCAGTTGCGTATAGGCGATATGCACGTTATTGGTTGCAATAGTGACATCGGCCACCGCTTCGTTGAATGCACGTAGTAACTCGTCACGTTCGGTATACTGCTCCATCTCCAATTCATCCCATTGAGGTTGCGTGTGCGTTTGATCCCCTTTTGTCGTGAGCTTGTTTTTGCGTGTGTATGTATTGTGAGAGGAGTGACTGGGATGACTACTCGTTGTGCCTGGTGTCGTTTCATTGAGGATACGAGCTATCAATGAAGAGTCTGAAAGGGCATGAGCGGCACTCGACAAGGTGTGAGGAGGGACTAGGAGTGTCGTGAACTGACTTTCAATGTGCTGTAGGCGTTGCTGTGAACGCTGTAGTTCCTGCATGGCCGCTTCTGTTTTTGCTTGTGCGCTTTCAAGGGGCGTTTGGAGTTCGGCCAATTGCTCAGAATGTCGCACTAATTCCTCTATGCGCCGTATATCGACACGCAAGAAAAACGCATCGCTGACAAGCGGTTGTGTTTCGGATGGGCGCGCATCGATATAAACGGGATGGAAGGGTGCATCCTCATCCGCATCAAGCACGTCAAGGGAGCGCCGTTGTATCTCCTCTTCCAAATCTTGTAGTGAAGCGTTGTGCTCTTGCCCTGTTTCGATGAGCTGAACCAGGCTGGTTTGCAGTGCCATAACTGCTTGTAGTAAAACGGGAATGACTACAAGCGTAGCCGCTTGACCATTGAGAACTTTTTTGCTGAGGTCTTCGATATGTCCCGCTAACGTTGCCATGACACGATAGTCCAGTGACCCGGCGGCCCCGCGTAGTTTGTGACCTGCCCGTTCAAGTGGAAGGAGCTGCGCGGTCTCGCTGATCCCAACGTGTTCTATGTGTTGTAGCACGCGATGCATCGTCTCAATTTCTTCTTCAACCTCGGTGGCAAAGGTAATGAGCATTTCGTCACTACTCGTATACGCCTCAGCAGGTGTGCTCTGCCCTGCTTCTCCCGCTTGCGCATCATCAGATGGGGGTGGTGCCCAGCTATCAAGGGCATCAAAGGCGTGTATCACGGCCCAATCTTCGGCGGATAAGCTGTCTTCACTGGTATTTGTCTGTTCAAGAGGGTCATCAAAGGGTGTGTTACTCATGGGCTGATGGTATCCCTATGTGTTGGGCGATATGCGCTACTAATGCCTCTATGTTGAGTATCATCACTTTCTGATAGATTTCGCTGATGACTTCCTGATCGCGTACACGCTCTCTCAATCCTATCGCGCCCTCGGCGTTGGCCGGTGTGGTGGCTATGCCCGTATCAATGGAAGAGACGTACAGACCAACTATGATATTTTCATAAGAGACAATAGCAATTCTACTGGTTTCTAAGGTAGAACGCGGGGAGGTTGCTGAAGCTTGCAACGTTGGAGGTAGCAAAAGATATTCTGTAAGATGTATTACCGCGATGGCCTCGTTACGCCATGCCATCAATCCCAACAGCCAGGGAGGAGACAGCGGCAGACGGGTAAAATGTGTAGGAGCTACTACCACCTCATGTAATGAGGCAAGTGGGAGTAAGCACCACCCTTGCTCTAGTTCGCAGAGCAAAAAATCATCGACACTATCTGCATTGCGCCTTTTCTGTGTGGCAACAGCGACCTGTTGAGCCAATGCTGCTGCATGGGACCAGAACTCGGTGTCACTCAGTTGGGCAAGCAAATGTGCATGAGCAGGAGTGAACGCTTCAAGCGGTTGTGTCGCATTCGCGTCATGCGCGTCGTTCGTATCCATCCGCTACTATTTTATCCCCATCTGCAACTATCCTTGACTTGGCAGCGGGTCGCCTAAATAGGTTGTGATCACATCAACAACATCTTGCGTTTTGAAGGGTTTCGTAATATATTCTTTAGCACCTGCCAAGCGGCCTTTGAGACGGTCTATAACGCCGTCACGTCGTGAGAGCATCACAATGATGGTGTTGTTAAATTGAGGCTTTGTCTTAAACTTGCGCGCAACCTCGTAGCCATCCATTTTGGGCAGGTTAATATCTAGTAGCACTAGGTCTGGTATGCGTGCATGTGTGCTTGTCAGGGCTTTCATTGCCTCTACGCCATCTGCATATCCCTCTACCACAAAGCCTTCACGCCTCAGACATGTCTCGATGATCTTACGGACTGTTGCAGAGTCATCTATCACCATAACTAATTTACTCATCGTTGTCCTCTTTCTCTTTTCCACACTACCAACATCCACAGAAAAATAGCGTTCGTTCATTGTAGAGCTAGACGAACGCTAGGGCACCCGCTCTATTCTTAAAAATAAATAGCATCCCTTTTCATGATATTACCACATCACTATGCTTATTTTCAAGCGTTCTGCCATAAAAAATGCCTAAAGATTTTTATAGCTGTGCTTTATTAAGCAAGCGGCAACTCTTTCAAAAACTTTTCTAAGGCGCGAATGCGATATTGACGCGCAAAATCGACAATATTGGAGTGCGCTGGCTGTGGTTGCTGGTTCAACTCTTGTTGTACCATTTGCCGTAGCAACGGAACATCTTCACTCCAGGCAATGGTGAGCAGCATCTCCGTGACGCTTTCATCTATACGATGAATATCAAGGTGTCTCAGCCAGAGCGCGAAAAGACGCTCTAGCCAGCGATGGCGGTCATCGGCGGGTAAGAGTGGTGCCAATGAAGAGGAGAGATCAAAGGTGATGTTGCTGCTCGCTTCGCTTAATAGCGTTTCAAGAATAGGCATGATGTCATCAATTGCTTTATCGAATATGCCTCTCAGCGTGCCATTCTCCTCGCTGAGACGTTGATCCAATACGAGTGCATAGAGGACGAGCGCACTTTGATAATCGTGCTGCTCAGCTCTCGTCTCGGCCTCTTCCAGCAATTCTGTTAAGTCATCAAGTATTTCCTGAGATGATGCCCCTTGTTGCAAACGCTCTGTATAGGATGTGATGCGTATATGGTAACTTTCCAGATCAAGTGGGAGTAGGATTGGTTGTGGCTGGCGGTTGTGAAAAGTCGTTAATTCGTCACCATTGAAATCCCAATCCTCGGTAACTTCATCATCATCCTGGTTGCCATTGTTTATGCCATCAGCGTAACTCTCTCCCCCTTCAAGATGGAGTGGGAAAGGCTGTGGTCCGCGAATATTTTCCGCTCCTGTCACGCTCTCAAGTTCATCTAGTATCTCTACTACCTCGGTCAGGAGTGGAGGATGCCGTACAAGCAAATCCTGAATTAGCAAGTAAAGTTGTTCACGATTGGCGTTTTGCAAACGACGATCTAACTTTGACTCCATAATGCTTATCGCAGGGTACCCCCACGCCTTTAGGCTGTGGGAGGAATGCGACACTCCTTTCACATACTACCTATTTGACAAAAACCAGACATATATGGTATACTATTCGTATGGATAGAACGATACGGGTACAACTGAACCCCACTCCTGAACAAGCGCAAGCCTTGCTTGAAACGCTTGACCAGTTCACACGTGCTTTCAATCATGTGTGTCGCTTTGGATGGGAACACCGCGAACGAAACGGGGTTGCTCTTCACCATGCGACGTACTACGATACCAAAGCAGCGTGTCCCTTGCTCGTGTCTGACTTGCTCATACAAGCTCGTACCAAAGCCACCGAAACCGTAAAAAGTGCGTTGACGTGGAAAGCCAAGAAAGAAGCTCTCTATCCTAAGAAGGTGGCAAAAGCACAGAAGCAAGGGAAGCCCATTCCTGTCTTCAAGCCTGTCAAATGTCCACAATCTGAACAGTGTCCAGTACGCTACAATGAGAAAACCTATGCTCTCAACTGGGCTACTCAGAGCGTTCGCTTGTCTACTACACAAGGACGAATGACACTCCCCTTTACCGTTCCCTCGTATAATGCCCACTTGCAAGGCTATCCCCCATGCACAGCAGACCTCATCTATAAGCGAGGGAAGTTCTCCCTTCACATCGTGGTATCGGTTCCTGAACCAGAGTTCAAGCGGACCGATACGGTCATAGGCGTTGATCTTGGTTTGAACAGGCCCGCCGTTACCTCTACCAGACAGTTTCTTGGGAGCAAGCGATGGAAAGAAATTGACCGTCGCTCTTTTCGCTTGCGTCGGAAATTGCAATCTAAAGGAACAAAGAGTGCGAAGAGACATTTGAAAAAGCTGTCTCAAAAGCAAGCGCGATTCCACCGAGATTGCGATCATGTGCTGAGTAAGCAAATTGTGAACAGTACCCCTGGTGGCTCTACTATCGTCTTGGAAAATCTCACCAACATACGGGAGACTTCCAAGATGGGGAGAGGCAAGGGAAACAAGACGCTCTCCAACAAACGCAAACTGCATAGCTGGACCTTTGCTCAACTGTATAGCTTCATCGGCTATAAAGGGCAAGCACGCGGGATGGCAGTAGAACGGATTGACCCACGCCACACCAGCCAAACGTGTAGCAAATGTGGGTATCAACATCGTTCTAACCGTCGTACTCAATCGCTGTTCCTTTGCCGAAAATGCGGCTACTGCTTAAATGCAGACCTCAATGCTTCCCTCAATATCAGGTCGAAGTACCTTGCTACTCTCGATACACTCTTGAGTAGTGGGCGTCCCGTCATGACGCCTATCGTTCCCACTGGTCACAGTGAGGGACAAGCCCTTGCGCCTTTAGGCTAAGGGTACATGACAATGCTATCTTTCTTGTGTCGCAGATGGCGATGCCTTGTGGTTGCTTTCAACGCTGCCCTGTTTCGATACGCCCTCTATGGTAGGATTGACCCATGACGCGCCACAATAGGTAAGGTGAAAGAGAATATGCTACCTTCTCCAACAGTGCTCTCTACGATGATACGGCCTCCATGTGCCTCCACCACCTGTTGGGCAATTGCAAGCCCTAATCCTGTGCCGCCACCACCAAGTCCAATAAAATCTGCTTTTGAGCGGGCGCGATTCGTTTTATAAAAGCGTTCAAAGATGCGCGAGAGGTCTTCTGCTCGAATACCCACACCGGTGTCCTGTACAAAAAAGCGTTGCCCGTTTTGTTCTGGCTGAAGAACTGTGCCTATCACAATCATACCACCTGATGGGGTAAATTTAATAGCGTTATGGACTAGATTGACGAGTACCCGCGTAATTTGTCTACTGTCAGCGGCAACGAGCGTTTTCTCGTCCTGGGTGGCAGTACGCAAGTTTACACGATGGCGTTGTGCTAGAGGTAACATGCGGGCCATCACCTCGTGTACCAATTGTTGCGCCTCGACCGGCTCAATTTGCATCGCAACCTGTCCCGACTCGATACGTGACAATTCTAACAGTTCGTTTACCAGATCAGTGAGATATTGTATCTCAATTTCAATCTTTTCGACAAATTCCTGTGCTTTTTCGTGGTCGGTGTCGATGGCATCCTCTAATGTCTCGGTGAGTAAGCGCACCGCTGTCAGCGGTGTACGCAGTTCATGGGAGATATTCGCGATAAAATCTCGTTGTACGCGCTCTATACGCCTTGTTTGGGCGATATCTTCTATGGTGACGAGTACATACGAGAATTGAGGGGAAGTAGGAGCTAGAGAGGATGCCGATGGCTCTGGCCTTTCTGCTTGCTGATAGAATGGGGTTGTTTTGATCTTCCAGACTTGCCCATCGCTATCTTTCGTATAGACAGTTGTACGCGGCTCTTTATCTTGCAATCCTTCATAGATGAGTTGCAGCATCTGTGTATCCAGCATAACCTCATGAAGCGGAGTGGCAGGAGTGAGCGTTTCTTGCCCCAGCAATGTGAGTGCTAGTTGGTTATGATGCTGGATACGGCTATGATGGTCAAGGATCAGAATAGGTACAGGGAGTGCCGCAACCAGACTACGAAAGAGGTATTGGTAATCAATGGTGGTTTCATCCATCGCACTCACCGCTTTCATGTTTGGGCAACGGAACTTTCCGCTGAGCCGTTCTCACTTTTTGTCGTAGCTGCATTTGCAGCCTGATTTGTTGGACCATTGGCGGTGCTAGTTTGCTTCGTTTGCGTGGCGTTGGCGCGACTAGCCATTATTTTTGGCGATAAGCGCGCCATGAGATAGCTATCAATATAGTTGCCGCCACGGAAAGCACTGCAACGTATGTGTCCCTCGATCTCAAAGTCAAAATTTTTGTAGAGTCGAATGGCCCGCTCGTTGTCTATATAGACATCGAGGTGTAGACGAACGAGATTTAGCCAGTTATCCGCTAGGTCAATGGCGGTGAGCATGAGCATCTTTCCGAGCCCTTGCCCCTGGAATTTGTCATGGACCGCCATTGCGAGATCGCCAATGTGCTGTGAACGGCCCTCACCGACATACACACTCACCATGCCTACCGCCTTGCCTTGTAGCTCGGTGATAAAGGTATGGCGTCGTTTGTCGTATATCCATTGCTCAATGATTTGGCGCCATTCCTCCAGGGTAGTTGAGGGCAAGAGGGATGTACCCCAAAGGACATTGGGCATATGTGTCAGTTCATAAATATCTTCCGTGTCGGCGACACGCAAGGGGCGGATAGTGATACGCGTTTGACCCATGAGGGATTTCTCCTAATTGATGACATGAAGAAGGGCCACCTGAAAGGGTGGCCCACAAATGGCTCCCCGAACAGGATTCGAACCTGTAACCTACCGGTTAACAGCCGGCCGCTCTACCGTTGAGCTATCAGGGAATGTGTTCTCTCTAGAACACCGTTAGTATATATTACCGCTTGAACCTTTGTCAAGCCTTTTAGGAAAATTTTCTGAAAGGCTGATGCGGATGCTACGCGAGAAACCGCGCGAATAAGAGCATGGTAATACCCAGGAAAATGCTCAAACTGACCACCGCGATCACCGGATCAAGCAGTGGTGCGCTTATCAAACTGCCGCGTAACCGTAATCGCTGTAATACATTGGGCAAGACGAGTCCACACATCGAGGCGGCAAGCAAGGTGAAACCGAAACTTACGGCAATAATGATACTGACTACTAATGAATGGAATAAGAGTCCGCTCAATAAGGCAACGAGGATGCTGGAAAGAATGCCGCCAGTCGTATTCAGTTGTAGTTCGCGCAGAATACCGCTCCAGAAATCGCGTCCGTGTGTTGAACGCAAACGCCAACCAGCTACGCCAAGGGCCTGTGAGCCTGCGCTAGCACTCGTTAACAGCAACATTGGTGTAAAGCAAATCAAACTGATAAAGGCACTATGTGATTGCACGCTCAGCCGCAAATTGGCTACCGAGGCAATCGCTGTAACCGCGCTTAATACTGGTGAGAAAACATTATAGATGAGTAACGCAAGCAGGAAACCTGCTACAAGGTTGACCGCTAACCAGGAAAAGCGTCCGGCCACGATTTTCCAGGAAAAGTGTTCCTCTTCTTGCGATTCTTCGACATCGGCACCCGCAATCTCGGAAAAGTCTTCGGCTTGCTCTTCGTGAATGACATCGATGACATCATCAACGGTAACAAGGCCAACCAGGTGATTCTCGTTATCAACAACGGGAACACCGAGCAGGTCATAACGGGCGATCAAACGTGCCACCTCTTCTTGGTCGGTGCTTGTCTGCACCTTGATAAGATCGGTATCCATCAGGGCATGTATGCGTGTGCTCGGCTCTGCTGTCACCAGTTGGCGCAGCGAGAGGACGCCTTTAAGATGACGTTCCGCATCAGTAACGTAGAGGTAATAGATCATCTCAAGGTGTTCGGAGTGCTGACGGAGATAGGCCAAGGCATCCTCTATGGTGGCATCCTGTGAGAGTGCTAACACCTCATTGGTCATGATACCGCCAGCGGTCTCTGCCCCGTAGCGAAGCAGATCGCGAATTGGCTGTGCGTCCTTGGCTGGCATCAGGCTGAGGAGCCGCTCGGCGTCTTCATGTGACATTTCTGCAAGGATGTCGGCTGCATCATCCGGCGGCAGTTGTTCCAAAAGATCGGAGGCGCGCTCTGGGTCTAGTTCGCTCAAGACCTCGGACTGAATAGGATATTCCATCTCATTGAGGGCATCGGCGGCGGTCTCGGTATCCAGGCGTTCGAGCATCGCGCCTGCGTCTTCCACGTCCAATTGTTCCAGGATATCCGCGATATCGGCTGGATGCAGGTCGGCCAGTTTGGTGTGGCTGACATTCAAGCGCACCTGCGGTACAATGCCACCCATGCTGGCTGTTGGAGCCGCCATCACAGCAGAGAGTTGTCCGGTCTGTCCAGTGGAATTTTTGAGCATTTGAATTGGCTCAACATAGTTCCAGGTAATGGTGCGCTCATTCATTTGGATGGGAAAAACGCGTCCCAGAGACTCTATCCCCAGACGACGTAACAATCCGCTCAGGCTAATATCAACGCCTATCAGACGAGCAGTCTTCTTGATCTGCGCCAACTTCAAATCATTGACTTTGACCACGCGGAAGCCCTGCGTATCTACAATCTGCTTATCCAGAATGTCGCGTCTCAGCAGGAGCTCATCCGGATCAGGCGTATAGGTGGCAACCTGTGCCTGCTTGACGGTTAATTGAATCTTTGGCTCTTCTATGCTATGGATATACGCCCAGGGAATGATGATATCCTGGCTTCCCAAGGAGGGATGGATGACCAGGGCGGTCACCACGGGAAAGGTTTCATGGAGGGCAACACAGACATCACGCAACACCCCCACACGGTGATTTTCGTTATCGTAGATGCTCTGGCGCAGTAGTGTACTTAAAAAAATCATGGTCCACCGCCTTTTAAGAGTAATAGTATAGTAAGGCTTATCCATTTGCTCGCTTTGCTATGTGCGGATAAGTCTTCCACCTGTGTGACTTTGTAACTTGCGTTACCATGAAAACACACATAAAGACCCAGTGTTGCCCACAAGAAGGAGTAACAAGGATGACGACACGTGTGACATGAGAAAAACAGGGGACGCTGTCAACGAAGAGCAGCGAAAGGAACTACTGGCAAGTGGGAGGTATTCTTACTCGACATCAACACATCTCAAGGAGAGAGGAAATGATGTGTACTCAGCGAGTAAGGTCAGAGGAGGGCGAGAGTACACCAGGGGTGAACCAAGGCCAGAGGATCACTGATCCAACAATCTAGAACCTACACTCAATGAGGAGAAGCACTTTCCCATAAGCAGGCATGCAGAAACACGCAAGGTGACAACAGGCCTACTACGACTAGGGCCAGCGTCCATGTCCCTCACCTCCTTTGCCCAAACAATTGTAGTCACACCACGGGCTACCCCTTCTGTGGGGTCTTGGCCTGTGTTGAGTGGAGTGGCATCACAACTGTGGGAGAAAACAAAACAATAACACTTTCTAAATAGAGTATAGCACGCTCTGCTCTATCTAGCAAGAAAATAAGATACTTGGGTAAACGGATGATCGTATTGTGCTATATCATCCCGTGTTGTTCTTCCCTATACTACAATATCCCCTGTTAGCATCCAGTAGGTATGTCCCTTGTTATAGAAATTCAGTAGGTATGTCCCTTGTGGGCATCCAACGAGCGAGTAGCGAGATCGTGCAAGTATGCCATACTATTTAAGCCTTCACTTGTTATCTGTCTTTGCAGAGTATAGCTCTATCTACATCAGCATCTAGACCGAGACTGATACCTATACCTTTCTGTATACTATGACAAGGCAACCAGCGAAGCGTCTAGCGACTGGGGGCAACACAGTACCTCTCTTCAGAAGTTGCAGGGGATGTACAGGCGTCTATTTCGGTATGTACGCCACCAATAATGGCAACGGGAGGACAGGGCCAGCGGATTTTGATTGGTTTGAATACAGAGTATGAGAGGATATGCCATAATATTTCTTGTTATAGGATTTTGGGAGGGATGCCCACAAGGGACACGGGGATGCCCACAAGGGGCATCCCTACTGAGAGGAGAGAAGGTGTATGGTCGCAATAGGCATAATTGGCAGCGGTGCCTGGGGTACAACCCTGGCCTTGCTTTTAGCAAAGAAAGGGTTGCACGTAACGCTATGGGAGCATCAGGCGCAACGCGCACAAGAGATGCTGCGACAACGCGAAAATACTTTCTTCATCCCCGGCTTTCGCTTTCCCGATAGGCTCCATGTTACCGCTGAAATCGCCGAGGCCACCCGCCAAAAAGATTTGCTCGTGCTCGTCACACCATCGCAGCGTCTGCGCGACAATCTGCGCCTGCTCGCTCCCTATCTCGATAGCCATACATTACTGGTGAGTGCTAGCAAAGGCATTGAGGTGGGAACGCTCAAACGCATGACGCAAATTATTATGGATGAAATCCCCGATGCGCAAACGCGCACCGCCGCCCTCAGTGGCCCGAATATCGCACACGAGGTCGCCGAAGGGAAACCTACCGCCGCCGTTGTTGCCGCCTATGAGAGCAGTGTGGGTGTACAAATTCGCACCCTGCTCACCAGCAGTACGTTTCGTGTCTATACCGCCGATGATGTGATTGGTGTAGAACTGAGTGGCGCGCTAAAAAATATTATCGCCATCGGCGCAGGCTTCAATGATGGCATGAATTATGGAGAGAATGCAAAAGCGGCCTTTATCACACGCGGGCTGGCAGAAATTTCGCGTCTGGGCATCGCCGCCGGTGCAAATCCCCTGACCTTTTCCGGACTAGCAGGCATTGGCGACCTTATTGCTACCTGTGCTAGCCCGCTCAGTCGTAATCAGCAATTAGGACGACGGCTCGCGAGCGGCGAAAAGCTAGCGGATATCCTCAGTTCTACCCGCTCGGTCGCGGAGGGTGTAACTACGACACGTGCCGCACTGCAACTAGCTGCGCACTATCACGTTGAAATGCCTATCACACAACAACTCAGCATGATCCTGTTTGAAGGGCTGGACCCGCGCAAAGCCGTGCCAGAGTTAATGATGCGTGGCCCAAAAGGTGAACTAGAAGGCATGATATAAACAATGATGTAAACAAAGAAAATGGCCCCGTGGTTAGCAAAATACTCGATCTTCATTATAGCAATCTTTATAAGATTTTAATTTGACCATGAGCTTGTAGCTACGATATGATACGAAGGGAAGATAGAACGTTACGGGCAAAAGGGGTAAAGTATTTATGATGGATAGCCGGATGCAGGAACCACGGAAATGGCGTGAGGTGCTGGGGATTATAATTAGCGATCCTAAAGAGAAGTATCGACTGGCAAATGAATTGGGTGTGCGACCTTTCACATTGATGCATTGGTATTATGGGGAGTCTAGTCCAGGGCCACTAGACCTGGGGAAGCTGGTGCAGGCGTTACCACTACACTATGAAACGCTGGCACCGCTCATCGCAGAAGCACTCGAATATATGATGACAAGTAGTTCTTATTCTCTACAAGACGATGCTATTCCACAAGAGTTTTATGAGCAGGTGAGTCGTGTGCGTATGGCGACTCCTATCTCTGTCCGCTTTTGGTCACTCTGCACGCTTATTTTGCAGCAAGGGCTTTCGCAGCTTGACCCCTCTAATCTGGGAGTAACACTACGGGTTATTCGTTGTATGCCACCGCACCGTAACGGGAAAATTCGCAGTTTACGCCAAGTAATGGGCAAAAGTACGCAATCCTGGCCTTACGACTTTGATCCGCATGCCTTGTTAATCGGCAAGGACTCGCTCATCGATAAAGCACTTGCCACGCTTGACCTGCTGGTCGCCGACCTTCCGCAAACCTCTTTTGAGTTTGCTCAGTTATCCCCCTCTATTTTAAGCATTGCCGTCTGCCCCATTGTGCAGGATGGCTGCGTAGCGGGTTGCCTGCAAGCGGAGAGTACACAACTCGATTATTTTACGCCCATCCACCTCTCCTTATTGCACCACTACGCTGAATTGCTTGCCTCCGTCTTTGACCCGATTGATTTTTATGATGTTGGGCAGATTGAACTCCAATCCGTGCCCCCGCCCGATGTACAGCGTCATCACCTGCCTACCTATCGGCAACGGGTGGCTACTGTGCTGAGGGACGCGATGCGTCGTGGCGAAAGCATCGATGTGGCGTATGCCGAACATGTTGTCTGGCACCAACTCGAAGAAGAATTTTTGCGCTTAATGCGCTGATGTCAGGTTTGCAGCAGGGAATGTATGGTTTTCTCTCAGCGGCTGGGGGAACTGCGCTTGGCACAACAGACCTATGCTAGGGTCAGACAACTCGGCTGCTAGCAAGTATCGTTACAGATTAGGGTGAGCTTCCTGTTCCTGCTTTTAGCGGAACAGTTCAGTGACGGAGCGGCCATCGTGGATGCGGCTGATGGCACCAGCCAGCAGTTCGGCGACGGAGAGAACGGTAATGTTGGGCAACCGTTTGGAGTCGGCGAGCGGAATGGAGTCGGTGACGACAATTTCTTTGATCGGTGCCTTGCTCAGCCGTTCGATGGCGGTGCCGGAGAAGATGCCGTGTGTGGCGCAACAATAGACCTCGCGGGCACCCTCTTGGCGCACGAGGCGCACGGCCTGGGTGAGTGAGCCTGCGGTATCGATTTCGTCATCGACGATCAGGGCGGTGCGGTCCTTGACGTTGCCGATAATGCCCATCGCCTCGCTATGACCATTATTACCGAGGCGGCGTTTCTCCACGATCGCCAGGGGCGCGTTCAGCCTGTCTGCCAGTTGGCGTGCTTTCTTGGCGAAGCCTTCATCGGTTGAAACGATGGTCAGATCGAGTAGGTCTTTCTCGCTAAAGTAGCGTGCCAGCGTGATCTGGGCCGTGAGTTCATCGACCGGAATGTTGAAGAAGCCTTGTATCTGGCCTGCATGCATGTCCATCGTCAGGACGCGATGCGCACCCGCCACCGTGATGCAATCGGCGATCAGGCGAGCTGTGATGGGCACACGCGGCTGATCCTTTTTGTCGGTGCGGCCATAGGCATAGTAGGGAATCACAGCGGTAATGCGGGTGGCGGAGGCACGTTTGAGGGCATCAATCATGATCAGTAGTTCCATGATGGAGCGATTTACGGGCGCACTGAACGGCTGGATGATATAGACATCGCGCCCGCGAACGTTATCGTTAATTTTGACGAAAATATTTTCGTTACTGAATTGAAAAACATCTGCGTCCCCCAGGGGAATGCGCAGGTGTTTGCAGATAGAAACCGCGAGTTGACGATTAGCGTTCCCGCTAAAAATGCTCAAGCCTTCCATAGAATGCGCGCACCTCCTGACACCTCAAATTATATCACATCTACTACCAGACGTAGCGTAATTGGAGAGGGCTAGAAAATAAACGCCATACAAACACAGCGAGTGGCTGTGTTTGTATGGCGTTTATTTTCTAGTTCTCTTACTAGACTGCCACTTCCTCGGGTCCAGAGATCAGGATACGCAGGAAACGTCGGATGGCCCAGAAGATCAGCCAGTAGATAATCATGGCGATCAGTGTGGACCATTCAAAGGCCTGGTTCTGATGTGATGGCGAATGGACGATGGTGCTAAATGGATACAGGATAATATCAGTCAAAGAATACAGAAAGCCAGCGAACAGATTGGTCGGGTCCGCACCGATCAACTTCAATATGAAGCGAATAAACAGTACCACCTCTAGTACAGAGGCAAACCATTGTAGGAAATCATTGAGTTTACCAATGGCGTAACGGAACGTCAACGTTTCTTCTTGTCGGATCTCCGCGCTATCATCTGTGACGGTTTCGTTTGCTGGCAATGAGTCAGGTTGAGCAGCCTGCTTCATCGGTATATCTTCCAGTCCCCGACGCGGCACCATGTCAGTTGGTCTTACGCTCGTTGGATCATTTGACATTGAATTATCGGGCATCTACACTCTCTCCATGCAACTAATGAAGCTCTTTTGAGCGTCTTCAACGTGAGCAATTCGTCCCTGTGATTGGATTATAACATGGAGAAAGGTACAAATCAAACAAAATCAACATGACCTCAGCAAATCCATTGCTTATGCCGCCGATGCACCCCTATTTTAGAGGAGAGCAGCGACCAACTCAGTTTGCAATTCGCGCAACCAATCGAGCAGGGAGCGGGTTTGATAGATGCGGCTACGCAGCACCACATGATCGAGGAAGGTTTCGTCGGCGCGGTGGCTCTCCCCGCTGACGCGCTGTTTGCCTTCCAAGTGCTCAAGAAAACGCTGGCAGGCCAGCACCTGCTGATCGACGAGGTATATTATCTGCTCTGGTAGGTAGCGTTGCACAAAGTAGAGCTTGATAAGGAAGAGAATGCGGATATCACGCGGCTTCTCAACGGGCTGTGTGAGCCAGAGCATAAAAACTTCGTGTCCCGTTGCGGTCAATTGCAGCACCTTGCGCGGTGGGCGCAACCCTTGCGCCTCCATCTTTCCCTCGACGTAGCCCATCTTCTCTAACTTCTTGAGGAACGCATACAACTGGCTCATCTCGACATGCACGATCTCGCCCAGTGTGCTGGTCTGCACCTGCTGGAACATCTCATACCCATGCATGGGGCTACTCTTGAGTAAGCCCAAGGCAACATATTCGGCTGGTTCACTAATCTGCATATGCTCTCCCCATACGGACGCTACGACGCACGTATTATAGCAAGTGGTGGGGCGGGTGGCAAGTATTTCACAAAGTTATCCAGGGCTGTCGCAAAGTCCGTAGGGACCAGCTTTAGCGCGTCCACAAGGCGATTTATCGCACGAAATAGACCGAATCTCACCTGATAAATCAGACCGTGGACGCGCTAAAGCTGGTCCCTACGGAGGTGGCATGATCGGTAGTGCCGACTTTGCAAAGTTATCTCTCGACTCCTATGCGCAATTCTGCTATAATGACACTACGACACTATAGAACACTAGTTTCATGTGTATAGGGAGCAGGCCATGAAGGAACGCCTCATTTCGCCGGAGATGAGCGAAGAGGAACAGATTATTGAGGGGAGCCTTCGCCCGCGGCGACTGGCCGAATATATTGGACAGGACAAGATCAAGCAAAACCTGAGCATTTTGCTTGAGGCGGCGCGGCGGCGCAATGAGCCCGTTGATCACGTCTTGCTGTATGGCCCGCCAGGCTTGGGCAAGACGACGCTTTGTAACATCATCGCCGCCGAGATGGGCGTCAATATGCGAACGACCTCTGGCCCCGCCATCGAGCACGCGGGCGACCTTGCCTCTATCCTCACCGGACTACAAGAGGGGGAAGTGCTCTTCATCGACGAGATACATCGTCTGGCCCGTGCCGTTGAGGAGCGTCTTTACTCGGCAATGGAAGATTTTGCCCTCGACATTATGATTGGCAAGGGACCAAGCGCGAAATCGCTGCGCCTCTCATTGCCACCGTTTACCGTGGTTGGAGCCACTACCCGCGTCGGCTCATTGACCGCACCACTGCGCGACCGCTTCGGTGCCATTTACCGCATGGAATTTTATGACACCGACGCCCTTGAACAGATCGTCAAGCGTTCGGCAAAAATTTTGAAGGTGCCAGCGGAAGACGGCGGCATCCGTGAGCTTGCCAGCCGCGCCCGTGGCACGCCACGTATCGTCAACCGTCTGCTCAAGCGTGTGCGTGACTACGCTCAGGTGAGAGCAGACGGCATCATTACCGCAGAGGTCGCCAAAGCCGCCCTCGATGCCATGGAAGTTGATAACATCGGGCTGGACCAGACTGATCGCAACATGCTGCTCACCATGATCCAGAAATTCAACGGCGGTCCCGTTGGCCTCGACACGCTCGCGGCCAGTACCAGCGAGGACACCGAGACGATTGAGGATGTTTACGAGCCCTACCTACTACAACTGGGCTTTATTATTCGCACACCGCGTGGGCGCGTGGTCATGCGTGCCGCCTACGAGCATCTTGGCATTGCGCTACCCGGTGGAGAAGGTGGACCGAATCTGTGGACAACGATAGCACCATCCTGAAAATCAGTGACTTTGACTACCACCTGCCACCGGAACTGATTGCCCAGACGCCGCTTGAACCACGTGACTCCTCACGGCTGCTCGTGGTCAAGCGCGCCTCTGGCACCCTGGAACACCGCCATTTCCGCGATATCGGCACATACCTGCGCCCCGGCGACCTACTAATCGCCAACCAGAGCCGCGTCATTCCGGCGCGCTTGCTTGGTTATCGCGCCGGAACGGGTGGCGCGGTCGAAGTCCTACTGCTCTCCGAGCGTAGCGATCTAGGTCATGATTATTGGGAAGCTCTGGTGCGCCCCGGTCGTCGCCTACATGAAGGCGACCGTGTACTCTTCAACGATGCCCAACAGCAGCTACGTCTAGAGGCGGAGATTTTGCAGCGCACCGCTGCCGGTGGTCGCGTGCTTCATCTCACCGCTAGCGCGTCACCCAAGCAGGTGTTGGGGGATGATACAACCCTTGCTGAGAACCCTTATGCCGTTATGACGGTACGCCACCTGATCGACGAGCTGGGACGTATGCCCTTGCCGCCCTATATTCACGAGACGCTCAGCGACCCGGAACGTTACCAGACCGTCTATGCTCGCATCAGCGGTTCAGCAGCGGCACCCACGGCAGGGCTGCACTTCACACCACAATTGCTCGATCAATTGCGTCTGCAAGGAGTGCGCGTTGGCTTCGTCACGCTGCATGTTGGTCTCGACACCTTTCGCCCAGTCGAGGTCGAGGATGTCAGCGAACATAAGATGCATAGTGAAGAGATTGTGCTTGACGCAGCTACGGCGGAACTCATTCGTGAAACGCGTGCTACTGGTGGGCGCGTCATCGCTGTCGGCACCACATCGGTACGCGTACTGGAGAGTGTCGCCAGCTTTTATAGCGGCCTCATAGAGCCATACCAGGGCCAGACGCGTCTTTTCATCACCCCTGGCAGCAAATTTCAAGTCGTGGACGCCATGATTACCAACTTCCACCTGCCACGCTCCACCCTGCTGCTGCTTGTCAGTGCCTTTATTGGCAAAGAGCTGATGGAGCACGCCTATCAAGAAGCGATCAAGGAACGCTACCGCTTTTTCAGCTTCGGCGATGCCATGTTGCTTTTGTGATACACTACCGATGGGTTAATTTATTGGGATAATCTATATGGTACACTACAAGCAGAATAAGATCAATGAATTGTTTTGAAAGGATACATCCATCTCATGGCAAATCCGGTACATATCGACGTGTGGTCAGACTTCGTTTGACCCTTCTGCCTCCTCGTAGCATCCAGTCTGGATAAGCTTCAACAAAACTACCCCATTGAAATACAATGGCACTCATTTGAACTACGCCCCAAAGGCTCTCCGCCGATCCCACCCGCCTATAAAGCGCGTATTGAGGCTTCGCGTCCACGCTTTAATCAGATGGCACGCGAACAATATGGCTTGGAGATCAATCAGGGGCCGTTCGAGATTGATAGCCGTCTCGTCCACATCGCCGCGAAATACGCCGAAGCTCAGGATAAGGCTAAGGGCGAAACATTCCATAAGGCGGTCATGGACGCCTACTGGCATCAAGCTCGCTCCATCGACGACCCTGTCGTACTCAAAGAGCTGGCCGAAAGCGTAGGCCTGAATGGAGAAGATTTCGCAGCGGCCCTGCAAAATCCCGAATTTGAGCAGCAAGTCTTGGCTGATGTCCAGACCGCGCGTGACTATCGTCTCGATGGTGTGCCCGCCCTCATCTTCGCTGATACCTATCTCGTCTCCGGCGCACAACCCTACGATGTGCTAAAACGTGTCGTAGAAAAGGTGCAGGAAGAACAGTAGGGATGCCCTTGGTGGGCATCCAGCGAGCGAGGAGCGAGATCTTCTTGCGAACAGGGATGCCCACCAGGGGCATCCCTACTACGTGGGTTATGATTGAACATGCCCTAGCATTTGGCGCAGACGATGTGTGCCAAGGCGGATACGCCCCTTAATGGTGCCTAGCGGCAAGTTATAGCGCTGGGCAATCTCAGCGTGTGATAACTCTTGTAAATAGGCACATTCAATAGCGATACGTTGCTCATAGGGTAGTCTATATAATACCTTGCGTACCTCAGCCAAAAGTGTCGTTTCCCATACCTCTTCCCACATGTCAGGAACCTCTGGCTCGTCATCATATGCAATATCACTGAGTGATACTTGCCGAAGTATATTGCGACGACGCACACGGCGCAGATAATCAATAGAGCGATGATAGAGAATGGAAACCATCCAACTATACACAGTGCCAGCTTGCGGCGAATATGCTGCTGCATGTCGCCATACCGCTATAAAAGTTTCTTGCAAGATATCCTCTGCAATTTGATGGTCTGTCACCATCTGATAAGCCATAGCATATACGAGACGATGATAGCGTTGATAGATTGCCTCTAACGCACCCGAATTACCCTGTGCGAGCGCAAGCAACAACGCAGCGTCACTGGTTTGCTCGTCACAGACTGCTACAGGCGATACTTCCCTAGTATCGTCCACAACAAAACTTTGCATTGTTTGTTTCCCCCAATAGTGTGATGGTGCTGCTCATAGAGGATAGAGCAGAGAAAAGAGGGTAACAAAACACCATCCTTATATAAGACGTAGCATACCTATAAAACAGACTCAACTACAGAAAATTTTTATGCATAAATACACAAGAATGGTTATACATTTTATGTAACCATTAGATACATAAAGCGTCAATAAATATATGAATGCACGAAAAGCATCAAATGTTGCTATCATTGTGTAAGTGAGAATAGGTACAGCTGAGCAAGAGAGCATCCGCATGGGTGCTCTCTTGCTCAGCTGTACCTATTCTTATTTATATCATGTATGCTGCATATACCATATGCATTGGTTGCCAACGCTCTTCCGTGTCATCGTAGGGCATCCCTCGCAAGTGCCTCTAACCCTTATTCTCCCACAGCGCCTATGGTTACAACGGGCACAAAGCCTTCGCCGGGCCTGTAGTCGGGTGATTGGTGGCGGAAGTAGGTGTTGTACAGTTGGGCGTAGTGGCCGCCGCGTTGCATGAGCATGTCATGGCTGCCCTCCTCGACGACGCGCCCACGGTCTAGCACGAGGATGCGGTCAGCATAACGGATCGTCGAGAGGCGATGCGCGATGATGATGGCGGTGCGCTGTGCCAGCACGATGTCCAGTCCCTCCTGTATCTGCGCCTCTGTCAGTGGGTCCACGCTCGCCGTGGCCTCGTCAAGTATGATGATTGAGGGGTCTTGCAGCAGCACACGGGCCAGGGCTACCAGTTGGCGTTGCCCCATTGATAGGGCCTTGCCCTCCTCCCCCACCTCGGTTTGCAGGCCGTTGGGAAGTGCGTCGATCCAGTCGCCACTGCCAATCTGCTGGGCGATGCTGGCTACCTCGGCATCGCTGGCCTCGGGGCGGGCATAACGGATGTTATCGGCCACGGTGCCTGAAAAGAGGAAGGGTATCTGCGGCACCACACCCAGTTGGCGGTGATAGGATTGCAGGTCGAACGAGCGGATATCATGGCCATCAAGCAATAGTTGCCCGCCCTGAAACTCGTAGAAGCGCGACACTAGGCGACCCAGGCTAGACTTACCCGCGCCAGTATGACCCACTAGCGCGACGGTCTCGCCAGCCTGGATGGTCAAATTGAAGTTCGTGAGTACATGCTGACGATCATCATAGCTGAAGAAGACATTCTTGAACTCGATCTTCCCCGCCAGGCGTGGCACTGGTTGGGCATCGTTTTGGCGCACGCGTGGCTCGGCATCTAGTAGCGCGAAGACACGCTCACTGGCGGCGAGGCCGAGCTGGAACTGACTCCAGAACGAAGCAATGCTTGTCAACGGAAACCATAACAGGCCGATGCTTTGTATAAAGAGAAACCAGTCACCCGCCGAAATGCTATGATTGAACACGTTCTGCCCACCGAAGTAGACCACAATTGTGGTGCCGAGGTTCGCGATCACGACCAACACAGGGAAGACACCGTTGTAGAGGAAACCGGAGCGCACATTGACCTGATAGGATTGCGCGTTGACCTTCTCGAACTCGTCGTACATATGCTGCTCTTGGCGGAAGTTCTTGGCGATGGTGATGCCACTAATCACTTCCTGCACATTGGCATTGACGCGTGCCAGCGACCGCTGCGACCGCTGCGTTGAGACACGAGCGATGCGTCGGAAGCCCAGCGCGACCGCGATAATGGCAGGCATGATGGTCATGGCCAGCAAGGCTAGCGAGGGGTTGCGTATAAAGAGGATCACGGCGATCAACAGGAACAGCAGCAGTTGGCTCATCAGGTTGAGTGTGAGCGTTACCACTGTAGCGAAATTTTCTGTGTCCGATGTCACACGACTGACGACTTTACCCGATGAATATTCATCATAGAACGACATGTCGCGTTCCACGATGGCATTGAAGGCATCGCTACGCAGTTGTAGCACGACATCGCCGACGGCGCGCGCGGTATACCATTGGCGAAACAGGTTGCAGGTCCATGAAAGCACACCGGCAACCAAGATAAATCCCACTAGCCAGATGGCCGTTTGCCATGCTTTGGCGATAACCAGCGTATCAATGCTGCGCGCCACCAGTAGCGGAAAGACGGTATCCAACAGGGATGTGAGCACCACCAGCACGGCCACGAAGATGATGACACGCAGCTTTGGCTTGAAGTAGCTGATGATGCGCTTGACCAGACTGCTATCACTGTACGTGCGATCATAGGCCTCTGCTTCCAGGCCATCCATAAAGAAACCCATATGGTTAGTCCTCCTCTTCTGTGGGCGTGAGCGCAATGGGGGATGAGGGCGCGATAAATCTCGCCCCTACGGGTTCGGCGAGGGGCATGGTGGGCCGTGCGGCGATGGGTTGGGTGTGGGCGTCGTCGCGCTTACGTCCGTGGTCGGCGAAGATGCGGCGATAGACGGCGCTGCGCTGCATCAGTTCGTCGTGCGTGCCCTGGTCGATGATTTCACCTTGCTTGACGACCAGTATCTTGTCGGCCCAACGGATCTGCGAGAGACGATGTGTTATCAGTAGCGTGGTGCGCCCTTGGAGAAGGCGACGAATGGCTTTTTGGATATCATCCTCGGTCGCGCTATCGACAGCGCTGGTTGAGTCGTCGAGGATGAGGATGCGTGGGTCGGTCAAGAGCGCACGGGCGATGGCGATACGCTGGCGTTGTCCACCGGAAAGGGTGACACCGCGCTCACCAATCTCTGTTTCGTATCCCTCTTTGAAGCTCATGATGAACTCGTGCGCCTGGGCGTCCCTTGCCGCGGCCTCAATCGCGGGTTGGTTGGCTCGTTGTCCCAACCCATAGGCGATATTTTCGGCTATCGAGCGCGAGAACAGGAAGATGTCCTGCTCAATCGTTGAGATTTGCGAGCGTAACGAGTCCATGTTCCAGTCGCGCACATCGATGCCATCGATAAGCACGCGGCCAGCATCCACGTCATAGATGCGGTTGACCAGCTTGGTGAGCGTGCTCTTGCCAGAGCCTGTCTGCCCGACGATGGCGATGGTTTGCCCCGGCTGCGCAGTAAAGGAGACATGCTTGAGTACAGGGGTATCGCCATAACTAAAGGTGACGTTATTGAAGACAATCTCACCGCGCATGACCTCACGATGTCCTGCCTCGTTCTCGTCCATCTCCGTCTCCTCGCGCATGAGTGATAGGATACGCTCAGCACCCGCCACCCCAAGTTGCAGCAGGCTAAAGCTCCAGATGGAGATGAAGGCTGGGAAGCGCAAGATGACCATCAGGCCCATATACGCGACCAATGTGCCAACGGAAATGGAATGCTGTAACAGCAGGAATAGGCCATGCAGGAAGGCCAGGGCCAGGATCACTGTGAGCAATAATGTTGGCAGGTAGCGGCCCTGTATCTGCCCGTTCTTCACAAAGTAGTCGCGATAACGGGCGGCATTCTTGCCAAACTTGCGCTTCTCCTGCTCCTCTTGTGCTGTGGCCTTGACCACTTCTATGCCTGTCACCGCCTCATTGAGGACGGCATTCATGTCGCCAAACTGCTTGCGCATGGCGTTGGAAACGGGTGTGAGCTTACGCGCATAGCCACGCAGCGCGATTGCAAACACCAGTGTGAATACTAATGGTGCTAACACGAGTTGTATGTGCAGAAAGGCTACCGAAACCAGCACAACGACAATAGCCAGGAATGAGTCAAAGATGATGTCAAAGCCTGGCACAATCATGTCGCTCAACTGTGTCATGTCATTGGAGGCACGCGCCATCACATCACCGACGCGCTGCCGATTATGGAAGGTCTGGCTCTTCCCTAGCAAGCTGAGGTACAGTTCGTTACGGGCATCACGTGCGAACCGCTTGCCGAGTATCTCTGCCGAGAGACGGGCACATAGGTCTATCGCGCCGCCGAGCAATACGGTGCCAAGCAACATCAGGGCAATCAGGCCGAGGCGTTGATGATCGCCACGTAATACCGCATCAAAGGCACTCCCAGTCAATAAAGGGATAAAGGCATTGATCAGCACATTGGCGAGAGTTGCCGTAAGTAGAAAGCCCAGTAAAAAGAATTTATAGCGCAATAGGTGAGAAACGATCCATGCACGCGGACTCGTTGTAATATAGGTATAGGCATGAGCAACTGTAAATTCGCTTTTCATGCAGCGGAAAACCTGCCTTTCAATAGAAGCCACCACAATCAAAAGACGCAAAGAGTGTGCAGTTATTACACAGGAGAATAACTACACACTCACGGCCTCTTCCCAACATACATGTCACCACGAAGTATAACACACTAAATATGACATCTCGTGACATGTATGTCGGGTAATCATAGTGTTGGGTAGAACATCCGTTTACAAGTATCTCACGCTTCTATTCTTTCTCATGCCGCCGAATGTGGTATTGTAGGCCGTAGGGGCGGCATTTATGACGCCCTGGTGCTGCTAAGAAAGAAGGGCAGTGGGCCGCCTCTCACGAGG
>JBBPYR010000322.1:0-12594 GCA_038199755.1 Ktedonobacterales bacterium
CCTGTGATTCAGAATCTCGCTCAATAAATTGAGCGGAGGGCGCGATCAATCTGGCCCCTACGGAGCCTACAGCGCGCTTCGCTGCTGCTCACGCGATTACCAGATTAAATTGTCAAAATGCATCATCGCGCCCTCGTACCCGTTCGGCGAATCGCACCTCAACAGGGCGGGATGGGCTTTATCCCACCATTGTAACAACCAAAACAACTGTAACAAGTGAAACAAGTGAAACATCTGTAACAAACCATCCCCCTCGACACCCCATCCCCCCGAAAACTTGCTACAATACAAAGGACACCTGAAACAAGAAAGAGGAGCATACATGAGACGGCAATTTCAGCGGACGCACATCGTCCGCTACGACGAATGCAACTGCGATGGTTTTCTTACCTCCAGCGCATTTCTATGCTACATGCAGGATATCGCCGCCCAGGACGCCGAGGATGCCCAACTCACAGGCAACGGCTACTGGGTCGTCAAAAGGACAGTCATCACCTTCACGGCCCCCGTCAAGACACACACCAAGCTTGCCATAAGCACCTTCGGCATCGGCTTCACGCGCATCACCGCCCAACGTGGCTACGAAGCACACCTTCTCGCGGACAACCAAGATAGGCCCGATGGCCATGCTAATGACGCGCCCGTTATCTCCGCACGTACCCTCTGGGTCTACGTCGATCAGCGCGGACGCCCTACGCGCCTCCCCGCGAGAACCTCTGAAATCTGGCTACCCGACGGCCCACAGCCACAACAGGCCGAGCCACCCTTCCCCACCTTCCCCACAACCACGCCGGAAACAACCACCGCACAGGTGCGCTTCTCCGATATCGACCCCATGCACCATCTCAACAACGCCGCCACCGTGGAAATGCTCGATAATGCCAGTTGGGAAGCCCACCGCAAGCACGGCATCACCCCTGATACAACTCATTTGGTCGCACTCAGCTACGACATCGAATATATAGAAAGCCCCCGCTTTGGCGAACACCTCACCATACAAAGCTGGTTTGACCCTTTTCCTGTGGCAGGACAAGAGTTCAGCACCTTCCAGCACATCATACACAACGAAAAAATCGTCGTGCGTGCCCACTCCCGCTGGCAATGGAGCATAGCCATTTGACCAGCCACAGACGATTTCTAAGAAACATAAATACTAGATTAGTCTCTTCTGAGAACAATCAAAAGCAGCAGTTTGAGCGAAACCCAAAAATGCGCTAGTGAGTAATACATGTAGACACGCTCATATGAATGTGTCAACGCAAAAATCTCTCGTCATGAATTATTGTAACTCAGTAGGGATATCTCTACTGAAGAGAAGAAGAAGGAAAAGTTTACATGTTAACAGCATTATTGTTTTGGGTTATCGTTGGTCTCGTAGCTGGCTTCCTGGCAAGCGTCGTCATGCGCGGCGGTGGCTATGGTATCGTTGGTGACATCATCGTTGGTATCGTTGGCGCACTCATCGGTGGCTTCTTGATGAGCCTCCTCGGTATCGGCACGAGCGGCGGTCTCATCACCTCCATCATCGTCGCCTTTATCGGTGCCTGTATCCTGATCGCCATCCTGCACGCCGTATCCCGTGGCACAAGCCGCCGCATCTAACCCTGATACGGATGTAAACGTTGTAATCCCCTGCGTAACAGGGTGTAAGACAGGGAATTGCCCGCCGACCGCATAGTTGGCGGGCTTTCCTTTTCTTTGAGAGACAAATGTCCTGATATTACGAATACTTGACTTTTTCCCATGCCCCAGGTACACTTTATTGCAGACATACACATAGTTAACTAGAAAGGCTTTTGATGCAAGTCATACCCACCTCCGTAGCGGATCGCTGTTCCACTACTCGTGTTCACATTCAGGATGTAATGCGGTAACACGGCTCCTTTGAGCTAAACTTTTCCGCTTCCCCATCCACACTATGCCCATTTTCACTACAAAGCATCACTTTGTGGTAAAGCACACCCTCCACGAGTAGTCCCACCGTCAGACCTTCAACCCTCTGACCGCGAAGAGCAACCCATCCTTTGCTTGTGCGCCTGTTTGCGCTCCCTGTGTTCTTTGCTCAATGCCACACTACAGCATCCGCTCCACAACCCCAACTCCCTGATTCTGCCTTCGTAAAGATGAGGTTATGCAGATTAACGAGCTACCATTGTTAATCATCATCATCACGCACATTGCATCAATAGAGAGGACCCTTTCATGAGTACGACTATGTATTGTTTCGCATTGCCTCTTGCGCATGTCTTCACGCTCCAGTCACCTGTCACCACTGGAGCCACCCCAACCTGCTTGATAGATTTCCACACAGTGAAGACAAAAAAGAGGCTTACCCTTGCGTACCCTGCAAAAAATCCACAAAAAGAACTTTCGCCAGGCAGAAGAAGACGAATTTTATGACCAGCAAGACCAGCACGACCGTGACAAACACAGGAACCGCTATGACAGTTCGCGCCGCTATCGTGGCAAGCGGCATTATCGACAGTCAGCAAACGAAGTGTTCAAATGCAAACACTGTCGACGTTTCATCGGGCCGCTGCCATGTGGCGGTCAACATCGCAACCATTGTCCCTTCTGCTTGCATTCGCGTCACGTCGATGAGCAGAGTTCGGGAGACCGCTTGAGCGTCTGTGGCTCCGTCATGGCACCCATCGGCACCTTCCAACGACACAAAGGCGAACACGTCGTCGTCCATCGTTGCCTCGGCTGCGGCTTTGAACGCTTCAACCGCATCGCCGCCGACGATGACTTCGAGCTTGTGCTCGCGCTACCAGAGCTGCCTCCGCGCAGCAGTCGCGAGATCAAAGCTCAACGCCTGAGTACCGCGTCCGCATAACAAAAAGGGTGGGACCCTGTGTAGGGTTCCACCCATTCTCAAACAATCTCTTGCCCCCAGTCCCCTCCCCTAGCGTCCCCGTGTCCGCGCCACAATCCACGCACAGGCAGTGCGCCACGCCTCCAACAAAATCATATTCGAGATCAGCGTCACAATCGCAAAACTCAGTGGCGGCACCTTCTGCTCCGCGATGCCACGGAAAAGCAGACCAACAGGCCATGCCGCCAACCACGCCAGAGCCGTTCGCAGTGCCATCGTGCGCGGCTGCACCTCGATATTGCGCTTAAAAGCCCCTATCCATGGTGCGACAATAAACCAGCCCGCCGCAAACGGCAGAGCCGTTAACGCAGTTTGTACCAGCGTATCCGTCTCGCTATGGCTGCGTCGCCCAATCGCAGCAAACAGCAGGAAAATCAAGGCATCGCCGCCGATCAACAGCAGCAGACGATAAAACGTTGCTAATCCCTGCTTCCCACTATGCTCGCCAGTCGCCTTCGCAACCGTTTCTTGTGCTTTCTCTTTTATATCCATCTCAGTATCTCCTTATTCTTCCTTCTTTTTCTGCTGCTCATGGACCATCTCCTCCACGGCAGCTAGTTCCACGCGCACACCACGGATACGCATCATCACCACCGCCAGATACGCAAACAAGCCCACCCACGCAATGGTGTAGGCTGCAATCAAATATGATAATCCTTGCATGGTATAATCCTTATCCCTCGTACTCCACGCTGGCCCGCAGGCGTTGCGCTTGCGTTTGCAACTTCTGGAGTTGATAGAGTTGTATCATCAAAAAACTGAATAGTAACGTAAACGTCACCAGCGACACCATCAGCGTCAGCACAACCGACCCCGGCAAGGCACCGGAGACACCCACCTGAGCAGGCGGATGCAGTGTACGCCACCAATTGGTCGCCTCATAAATGATTGGCACATCAATCACACCCACAATAGCCAGCACCGCCCCGTTACGTGCGCTTGCATGCGTGCGTCCCATATAGCTACGTAGCATGATATAGCCAACATACATAAACCACAAAATGAGTACCGCCGTCAGCTTAGGGTCCCACGACCACCACGTTCCCCACGTCGTCTTACCCCAGATCGAGCCGAGTACCAAGGCCAGCGTCAGAAACACCACCCCCACCTCGGCGGCGGCACGCGCTAACCAGTCCCAGCGCTCATCATTCTTCACCAGATAGACAATGCCGCCGATAGTCACCATCACAAAAGCGAGCATGCCAACCCAGGCCATCGGCACATGAAAGTAGAAGATACGCTGCGGCTCCCCCTGTACCTCATCGAGAGGTGCATACACAAAGATCATCCACAGCGAAACCATCATGCCGAGAAACGAAAGCACACCGAGCAGCAGTGACGCCAGCGGCAAAGCTTGCAGTTTCCTCTGCCGCCGAACGTCCGCCTCAACACTCGTCTGTGCTGTCTGATTTGCTAAAGCCATACCTATTCTCCTGAACACATACGGGCGTCATAAATGCCGCCCCTACGGATGTGATTATTCCTCAATTACATATTCAAACAAGAGCAACGAGACGCTCAAAAAAATAATGTCAAACGCGATAATCAGGCCGAGCCATGGCGGTTCATTCGCCACTGGCACGATCAAATTCTCAGTCGCACGCACCGCCGCAATCACAATCGGCACCAGCAAGGGAAAGACCAGAATGGGTAAGAGCAGTTCCCTAGCGCGTGTCGCCGCCGCCATCGCCGAAAACAGCGTACCAATCGTCGCGATGCCCAGCGTTCCCAACAACACAATTGGCAGCAGCGGCCCCACCGCCAGCGGCACATTGAACAAAATAATAAAGACAGGTAACGCAATAATTTCTACCACACCGATAAATAGCACATTGCCGAGCAGTTTGGCAAGATAGATCGCCTTACGGTCCACCGGACTCAGCAGCAAGCGATCAAGCGAATTCTGCTCGCGCTCAGCCACCAGCGTGCGCCCAAGCCCCAGCATGCTGGCGAAGATAAAGGCAATCCACAGCGCACCAGGGGCAACCGCGGCAGTATTGGCCACACGCAGGTCAAACGCGAAATTAAAAATGACCAGCACCAGTAGCGCGAATAGACCCATACTCAGCCACGTCTGCCGACTCCGCAACTCATACCGAATATCCTTCCACAAAATCGCCCACACCTGCTGCCAGAAGCGCAGCAACCTATTCGTGGTATACACCGTATTCACGGTTTTCACACTCTTAGTGGTGGGGGTGGAATTTGGCATATTCGTACTGCTCATCGCACCAACTCCTGATACGTCTGCCTCATGCCATCCAATTGTAACCCCGCCGTCTCTTGCCGATAGGCCACACGGCCATTTGCCAGCATCACCACGCTATCGGCAAGCGTGAACACCCGCTCCAGCTGATGCGTGGTAAAGAGTGTCGTGCCACCCTGCGCGCTATGTTCGTGCAACACCTGCTCTATCAATGCCGTGCCTTCCTGGTCTAGCCCCGTATCCGGTTCATCGAGTAGCAGCAAGCGCGGCCTGTGTAGCAGCGCACGAGCCAACGCCACACGCTGCACCTGACCACGCGAGAGCGTCTTCACGCGCTCATTAGCTCGCCGCTCCAGTCCGACGCGCTGCAACAGTAAACGCGCCCGCTCTTTCCCGCGCTCCACATCATACATACGCGCAAAGAAGAGCAGATTTTCCTCAGCGGTCAACTCTTCATATAGATAGGGTTGATGCGCTACGAAGCCTACCAGTGAGCGCACCTGCTGCGCCTCGTGTGTGCTATCCAAGCCCTCGATGCAAACCGTGCCTGCGCTCGGCTTCGCCAGACACGCCAGAATGCGCAATAGTGTCGTTTTGCCCGCACCATTCGCCCCTAACAAGGCCACTCGTTCGCCAGCAGCTACCACCAGATCAATGCCACGCAAGATTGGCTTGAAACCATAGCTCTTCTTGAGATGCTGAACCTCCAAGCAGGAGCCGCTCATCGCCGCGCCTCTTCCTCGCTCATAATAGCCCGTAAACGCGCCTTGGTTTTGGCACGTCGCTCTTGATAGACCGCCTTTGTCAGCTTCCCAGCCTCGTACTTCTTATCCAGCTCAAGCAATTCTTGTAATAACGCTTCCTGCCGATCTTTCGGCTCCCTCTTGCCCCTCGCATCGTGCCGCTCCACCTTCTCAGGCTTTTCCTTATCGCCCTCTCTCCCCCCTCTCGCTCCCCCACGTCTCGCTTGCTGACCGCGTAGTGTTCGCTCCTTCCGTCGTCCAAATGGCACCCGCATACGAGCGATCAGGGCCGTTGCGAAGATGACCACCACCATCGCAAAAAGCAAAGCCAGTAGCCAGATCAGGTTGTTATTCAGCGGTGAGGATGCGCTGGCAGACGAGGGAGCGGTCAAGCCACTCAACTGCGCCTGCACCCCCTGCTGTGCCAGCAGTTGTGCCGCCTTAAAAGAACGATAGGGATGCTGATTAGCGGTAATCAACCCGCTTGAGGTGAGCGATTTGGGCGTTACTTGCAGTGAGGGCGGCACCAGCAGAGAAAGTTGTACTGTTGCATACTGAGCCGTATAGCTAAAATCGTAGCTTGAGCCGCTATATGGTACCTGATACGAGAATGAAAATTGCGAGTTCCCTGGCGGCACGGCGGCATCGCTGGCAAAGCCACGATCTACCTGAATCACATTGTAGCCATTAAATCCCATACCGAGCGAGATATTACGTGCCTGCGGTGGCAGCGAGAACAGCAGCGCATTCGGCTTGCCCTTACTGGCATTCAGCGAACCAACGTAGGAATATACATCCAGATTCTTAAAGAAGTACACTTCCGATATCGTGATCGTCGCACGCACCGGATCAGGTTCACTCACCAGAATTGTGCCATCCAGCACGGCGATTCTCGCGCTACTGCTCGTCGCCTCGTACGCCGTCAAATTAATCTGCTGCGTCGGTTTGCTATCCAACGCGATCAGGTCAGTCGTGTACTGCGCCCCCTGATAGCGCGTATACACCGCATAATTGATCGTCTTGTCCGTCGCGAGATTGCCAAAGCTATACTTGCCTTGCGCATCCGTCTTCGTGGTCGCCACATCCTGCGCGTTATCGCCTTGCGCCAACTGCAATGTCATCGTCTGCCCCGCGATTGGCACATTCTTCTTCGAGCCATCCACCAACTGCCCGACAATGCGCCCATTCCCCCCCACCCACGCATGCGCCGCCACAGGCAAAGACGAACCAAGAAACAGCAAAGCACTCATGACAAGCATACACAAGCCAAGCAACAACCGAAGAAGGGATGTGGTGAAGGCACGCCCATCTCGTAGGGGCGGGAGAGGACGTGGCAGGGTGGGGTGGACCCTCTGGGTCGCCCGTGGGGTGGGGACAACGCCCGAAAAGGGAATGTTCCCGGGCACGGGCGACCCAGAGCTTCCTTGCATCCTGCCTGAGCGATAGCTAGAGGCGATAGCCTCGTTGGCAGGATGAGTAAGAAGCAGTCCCATCCCCTCGTCCTGCACCTCACCCGCCCCTACGAAAAACTGAGCCATTCGCTTAGGTTGATGCATATTGGCATCTTCTTGCGGGTGCCCTAATACTGCACGATTACCATTATTCCTCTTCGTCATTGTCGCATTATGTGTTCTCGCCATACTCCTCTTGCTCCCCTGATCCCTGCTCCTCTTGCGTTCGCATCAGGCGCACCTGTTCCTCAATCGCCGCATCAAGCTCCTGCTCACGTTCATAGCGCTGCTTCAGAGCCAGCAGTGCCCGTCGCATATACCGTTCGCGTAGCTGATTATAATCGCCTTGCGAGATGTTGCCGAGCTGAAAATCCAATTCAACCTCTTGTAATGCGCTGCGAGCTGCCTGTTCGCGATCTGATGGTTGCACTCCTGCATCGCTGCCACTGTCCAGCGCAACCACTTCTGACGCTACTTGTGGCAGCATCCGTGCGGCTCTCGTTGCTATCATTTGACTGTATATCGGGTGGAGTACGAAGGCCAACACACATAGACCTAGCAGCCCCGCTAGCACTATCGCCATCAATGCACCCCCTCGTCGTCTTTTGGCGATGCTGCCCGCTCCGTAGGGGCGGTACTATGGAGATCGACGAAATAAACTGGGAAAAGGGATCGGTCGTCATGGGCAACAGCGAAGCGCGTTGCTCGCTCCGTAGGGGCCAAATTTATCGCGCCCCGTAGCCCGTTGGCGAATCGCACCTCAACGGTTACGAGGCGCGCGATAAATCTGGCCCCTACGGGGGCAGCGCGCTTCGCTGCTGCTTGTGGTCTCCATTCCATCTGTTTTATGACCATAGTATTTCGTCAATCTCCATAATCTCGCCACTACTCAGTTTTTCTTAAACAACACATCTTCTGCCGCCAACTCTTGTTCAAGTTGCTCACGGTAGGGCGCGAGGTCAGCATCCTCTTCATCCGCTCTCCTACTCTCACTATCATTCTCATTAGCCTCGATAGTTTCGGCAGTCTTGATAGGTGCAGGAACCGCTTGCCGCCAATCGCGCACGATCAAAAAGAGCGTGCCGATACCCGCGAGGAAGAGCGCAATCGGCACAAGCCAGATCAACAGCGAAAACCCTCGCCACGGCGGTGAGAGAATGATCTGCGGTCCATAACTATCTTCAAAGTACTGCACAATCTGCTGCTCTGACCGACCCGCCTGCAATTGTTGGCGAATCACACTGCGCATCTGCTGCGATATGGTTGATGGCGAATCCGCGACCGATTCATTCTGGCACACCGGGCATTTGAGTTGTGCGGCAACATCGTGTGTGCGCTGATCGAGGGTCCTGTGCGTGGACGCCGTAATAAACAGGTAGGACCAGAGCACACCTAGCAACAACACAACTGCTAGCACGAACAGAAACGGCCTATTTCTACTCAAGCCACTGACAGAGCTTCTCACCTGCATACCACCGATAGCACTCATACCGTCACCCCTCCAACACCCTCTGCCCCTTGTGTACCTTTAACCTTTGCAACTGACTTGCTCATTTTTTGCCCAGAGATACGCCTGCGCTCCGGCCACCAGCAGAGAATGCCGCCTAGCAACATCATCAGACCGCCATACCATACCAGCACGACCAGAGGATTGACGAACACGCGAATCGTTGCCGTTCCTGGCCCAGTAAAGTCCGACAATAACACGTAGAAATCAATCAGGTTATGCGTTGTAATCGAAATTTGGCTCACAGGCTGATCAGAAAAGTTATGATATACCGTTCTACCGGGGTAAACATATTGTTCTAATCGTCCATCACGCCAGACCTGCACCTGCGCTGTGATGGTATCATAATCTTTTTCCTGCGTCTGAATATTGCCCAGGAACACGAGACGCGCACCAGCAACCGTCATCTCCTGCCCTGAATGCAACACCACCTCGCTCTGCGATTGGAAGAAGTGAGAGCCAATCACGCCCACCGCCAGCATCACCAGCCCCAAGTGAACGACATAGCCACCATAACGTTGCCGATAGCGATTGAAGAGCATATATAACGCTGTCCAGTAGGCTTCACCATGGCTATGCCGCACACGCACACCACGCCACAATTCATAGAGGATAGCGGCGGCGGTAAAAGCACAAATCGAAAAGCCAATATTCGCCACCACATCGGTAATGCCAGCCAGTGGCAGAATCGCCGCACACAAGGCAGTCACGACCACGGGCACGCTCAGATTACGCCACAAAGCGCGTGTCGAGGTGCGCCGCCACGCCAGCAACGGTCCCACGCCCATCGCCAGAATCAGCAGTATAAACAGTGGCCCATTCACTCTGTTATAAAACGGAGCATCGACCGTCATGGTCTGATGACGAATAGCCACTGAGATCAACGGAAAGAGCGTTCCCCACAACGTCGCAAAGGTGATGCCCACCAGCAAGAAATTGTTCACGAGGAATACGCCCTCGCGTGAAACCACCGAATCAAACTCCTGCTCCGGTCGCAGCTTGGGCAAGCGATAGAGAAATAAGCCCGTGCAAAAGGCCAGCACAACCACCAGAAACGTCAAAAAGTAGGAGCCAACCGCGGAATAGGCAAACGAATGCACCGAGCTGATAATGCCGCTTCTCACCTCAAAGGTGCCAAAGATCGAGAGCGCGAACGAGGCCATCACCAAACCCAGATTCCACACCTTGAGCATACCGCGCCGCTCCTGCACCATTGTTGAGTGCAAAAAGGCCGTCGCGGTCAGCCAGGGCAACAGAGCCGCATTCTCTACGGGGTCCCATCCCCAATAGCCACCCCAGCCCAGCACGTGATAGGCCCACCATGCCCCCAACACCAACCCTGCCGTTTGAATAGACCACGCCGCCAGCGTCCAGCGTCGAATAGAGCGCAGCCAATCACTACTGAGTTGACCCGTAATCATGGCCGCCACTGCAAAGGCGAAGGGCACCGAGAAACTCATATAGCCCATCAGCAGCATCGGCGGGTGAATCAGCATGCCGGGGTCCATCAACAGCGGATTGAGGCCATTGCCATCGGGCGGTGCCACTGCCAAACGCACAAAGGGGTTAGAGACGGTTGTGAGCATCAGCAGAATGAAAGCTTCAATACTCATCAGAGTAGCCACCACATACGGCACAAGGGGCGCAGGGGCACGTTTCGCGGTAATCACAAAAATTGCCGAGAACACCGCCAGCATCACACCCCAATACAGCAACGAGCCTTCTTGCCCACCATAAAACGCTGAGATGGTGTAATACCACGGCATTGATAGGCTAGAGTGCTGCGCCACATAGCTCACGCCAAAGTCATGGATCAGAAATGAGACGATCAGGCAGAGCGCAGCCAGCAAGAGAAAAAACGTGACAGCGAGCGCACTACGCAGCGCACTGCTTACCACGTCAGCCCGCTTATAGACAGCTCCCAGCACAGAGCCGAGAATGGCATAAATCGCAAATCCGCTTGCCAATAGAAAGGCAATAAAACCCAGGTCCGAAAAATACACGATGCTTCCTTATTTAGCCTGTGGTGTGGCAGATTGAAATTTTGACGGACATTTAGCCAGCAACGTCTGTGCCTGAAATGGTCCTTGCCCAGTATAACGACCTTCCACCACGACCTGAATGCCAGGGCGGAAGATATCGGGCACGACGCCGCTATACGAGACCGCTAACATATGCGCGCCATCATTAATCGTAAAACTCATACGCTGATTTTGATCGTCGCGCACAATCGAGCCGCTCTGCACTACACCCGCCACACGCACAGCTTGTGTCGCACAGCTCGTACAGCTTTTCAACTCCGAGACGGTCATATAGTACACCGCGTCAGCCTGTGTGTTGGCAAATACGAGATACATCACCGCACCGAGAATAGCCAGTCCCGCGAGTAGAAAACTCAGCGGAAGCCTCTTCCGTTTGCGTGGTCGCTGTGCCTGAGATTCATCTAGAGGAAGAGTGACAACAGATTGCATAAGAATGATCTCCGTTAGTGCGGCGCTACCGTTGCCTCAAATAGACTATTCAGAAGCGCGCCAAGTACAAAAATAAGTATGCCCAGAGCTAGCATAAGCTGTGGCGCGACTTTCGAGAGTCGCGTTGTGCGCTTCGCTAAGCGTCGAATATTACTTTGGCCAAGATAGAGTGCTAGCACAAACAACAAGAGTGCCGCCGCAATCTTCAGACCTAACACAATCAGGTAGGGCAGCCCCAACGTCGTTTGTGTCAGGCGATCAAACGTCAAGTAAGCCCCACTGAGTAAGAGTACACCAATACACATTGTCGTCATTCGTTTGAACAAGGCTGCCATCTGACCTGCCACGGCAGGCGGTGCAGCACTGACACGTAAGGCGGGTAAAGCCACAAACTGATAAAAAATGCTTCCACCCACCCATGCCGTTGCTGCGATAATATGGATTGCCCGCACCAACAAACGTAATTCCAGCATTAGCGTGTCATCTTCGCCAGTTCCAGTTGCAAACCTTTATCAGTTAATGGCCCAATCCACTTCGCCACCACGATCCCTTTGCTATTGATAAACAACGTTTCGGGAAAGGCCGTGACGCCATAACTGATCGCAGTGGTGCCGTCGGTTGTATCATGGACATTCAGATAATTCAAGTTGTATTTTTGCAGGAACGCCTGCCCCGCGCTGGCTGCCTCTTGCCCTTCAATGCCCATCAAAACCACATTTTGAGCCTTGAGCTGTCCCTGTGCCTTCTGCAAAAACGGCACCTCTTGCTGGCAACCGGTACACCAGGAAGCCCAAAAGTTGAGCACAAGCGGCGTGCCTTTCAAGGTGGCGAGATGCACCTGCTTGCTACCATCAAGCGTAGCAAGCGTAAAATCAGGCATCGTTTTGCCAATCAGCGGGCTACTGATATCGCCAACAGCGGAACTATCACCAAAACCAGAACTCTGCTGATTACTCACATTTGCCGCCGGTGTAAGCAATTGTGTCCACAACAGCACCAATAATCCGACATTAAGCGCACTCACCGCGATAAAAATAGTGATGCTGCGTTTGCGTGAACGCTTGCGCGGCACAGTTTGCTCACCCACGTGTGCTTGCTCAGCAGGAGTACTTTGAATATTCTGGCCTTCTTGTGCCTTTGTTGTTACCTGTTTGACTTCCATAAGCAATGTTTCCCGCTACGATGATACAGAGGACGAACATAGACAAACATATCAGCTTGATTATGCTGCCTTTGCCTGATAGTCAACTTGCAAGGGACCAAGCCCACCTTACAATAACCTGAATGAATATACTTCGCATGTAATGAGGTAGCTCATCTAGTGAGAAAGCAGCAAAGAAA
>JBBPYR010000323.1:0-34451 GCA_038199755.1 Ktedonobacterales bacterium
TGATCCTGGCCTGTGGCTTTGCCCAACTCTACCGCTACCAACGCGTCTCCACGGCCATCCAGCGACAACAGACGAAGTGGGTGGTGTTCGGCATGCTGATGGGCACCCTCTTCGATGCTGCCAATCTGCTGCCTCCGCTCATCTGGCCCGCGCTCTCCCAGCCTGGTCCCGCTCATGCCCTCTTTGCCATCCTGAGCGAAGTGACCTTCCCCCTCGTCCTGCTCCTTGTCCCCATCACGATAGCCGTAGCGGTGCTCCGCTATCGGCTGTGGGACATCGATCTGCTCATCAACCGGACCCTGGTCTACGGGCTGCTTACCGCGAGCATCATCGGGCTCTATCTGCTGGTGGTCGTTGGGCTGGGCACACTGCTGTCGGCGCTGGGGAATGTGCTTCTGTCGCTGCTCGCCACCGGGCTGGTCGCCGTGCTCGTTCACCCATTGCGCCAGCGGCTACAGCGGGCCGTCAACCACGTGATGTTTGGGGAGCGTGACGAGCCCTATCGCGTGCTCGCGCGTCTGGGCCGCCGCCTGGAAGCGACGCTGGCCACCGACAGCCTTCTGCCCATCATTGTGCAGACCGTGGCCCAGGCACTCAAGCTCCCCTCTGTCACTATCACCTACCAGCACCTGGGAGAGGATGTCCTTGTCGCCTCCACTGGTGAGGCACGCACACCCGAGGCGCTGGTGCGCGTGCCGCTGGTGGCCCAGACTGAGCAGGTGGGCGACCTTTGGCTTTCAGCACGGGCCCCTGGTGACTCCTTGACGCCCGCCGATCTGCGACTCCTGCATGACCTGGCCCCACAGATTGCCGTTGCCGTACAAGCGATGCGTCTCACCACTGAACTGAAGCACTTGACGGCTGACCTCCAGCAGTCGCGAACTCGGCTCGTCACGGCCCGCGAAGAGGAGCGCCGCCGCCTGCGCCGCGATCTGCACGATGGCCTGGGGCCAACGTTGGCCAGTCTCACTTTCAAAATCGATGCCGCCCGCAATCTGCTCACCCAGGATAGCGCGCGTGCGGATCGGCTGCTGGAGGAGGTGCGACAGCAGACGCAGGAGACGCTGGCCCAGATCCGCCGCCTAGTCTATGACCTGCGCCCGCCAGCCCTCGATGAACTGGGTCTGCTCTCGGCCCTGCGCGAGCAGGCTGCCTCCTCTCAGCACCAGGGACTCCAGATCCTCATCGAGGCCCCCTCCTGCCTCCCTCCACTCCCTGCAGCCGTCGAGGTGGCTGCCTATCGTATCGCCCGCGAGGCGTTGACCAATGTCGTCCGCCACGCCCAAGCCAAGCACTGTCTGCTGCGTCTGGGCCTGCGGGACCGCGTCTTGACCTTGCAGATTACCGACGATGGGAAGGGCATCGCGCCTGAGCACCACATCGGGGTGGGACTGCTGGCGATGCAGGAGCGAGCGAGCGAACTGGGAGGTGGGTGTACCATCACACGAGGGGCTTCCGGTGGCACGACGATCCAGGTCAACTTCCCACTGGGCATGACAGAGGACGCTTCTCCCACCTCCCCTTCAGCCACCCCACCATAGGCTCTCTCCCTCGCTTTGCCAAAGATGGGACAGCCGTCGGGGCAAAACCGGGACAGGTGCTCGTGACATCGGGACGCGGCATCTCTTATACTGGAAGGAAAGAGCACATACGCCTGCATCGCGAAACGATGGTTGGATGAGAAAAGGAAACCGATGATGAGCACGTTGACATCTCCACCAAAGCCCAGAGGCTTGCTCAAATGGGCCTACCTTCTGCCGCGTTCCCTGTACCGCTGGCATCTAGGCTGGCTTCTGGGGCACCACATCATGATGATGACCCACGTCGGGCGCACAACGGGCGTCGTCCGGCAGACGGTGGTCGAAGCCGTGAACGATGATCCGAAGACGCAGGCATGCCAGGTGTTGGCTGGCTGGGGAGAGCGAACCGATTGGTACCGCAATCTCCAGGCCTATCCTGCCCTTGAGATCCAGGTAGGAAGCAGGCGTTACGTGCCACAGCAACACGTCCTTTCACCTGAAGAACGCCTGACCCTCTTACAGGATTATGAGCGCCGTCACCCACGAGGACTTCGCCTTCTTTTCCGTCATCTCGGCTATCCCTCTGATGGTTCCCCTGAAGGCTTGCACGCTATCGCACAGGTCATTCGAGGCGTGGAGTTTCGTCCTGAAGCAGCAAAGAAGTGAGAGAAAGGAATCGATCATGCGCGTCTTAATCTCCGGAGGCGGCATTGCTGGCCTCACGCTGGCCTACTGGCTGCAGAAGTCAGCCATCTCATCAGTCGTAATTGAACAAGCGAACGCCATTCGCCGTGACGGCTACGCGATTGACTTTTTCGGCACTGGCTACGATGTGGCCTCGCGCATGGGCCTCATCGACCAGCTGCGCTCTCAGCAAATTCCCTTTGAAGCACTCGTCTATGTGAACAAGGACGGCAAGCGGATCGCCAAGCTGGATGCAGCACTCATGCTTACCATCACTGAGGGGAAATACATGGGGCTGATGCACGAGACCCTCGAAGCTGTGTTGTATGAAGCACTTGAAGGGACCGTCGAGGTGCAGTTTGGCCGATGGATCACGGCCATCGAATCTGGCCCGGATGCGGTAGACGTGACGTTCAATGATGGCACGACCGAGACCTTTGATCTGCTGATTGGGGCCGATGGTGTGCATTCGAGGACGCGCGCTCTGCTCTTCGGACCCGAAGAGCAGTTCAGCCGGTATCTGGGCTACACCATTGCCTGCTACCCACTGGCTGACCGCTACGGCATCGGCAAGACGTTTCAGATGTATAACGAGCCGGGACGCATGGCCGCTGCCTATTGCACGCCACAGGCGGACGACCTCCTCTTGTTTTTCATGTACCCGTCATCAAAGCCTGAGCATGTGCCACGCGAGCAGCGGCTCTCCCACTTGCGCAAGGTGTTCGCAGGCATGGGCTGGCTGACGGAGAAGTTCCTCTCTGATGTTGACCCGTCTGTGAATGTGTTTATGGATGCGGTGATCCAGATCCAGATGCCGACTTGGCATCAAGGCCGCGTGGCCCTGGTCGGTGATGCCTGCGATTGCCCTACGCTGCTTTCCGGGCAGGGGGCCTCCCTGTCGATGGGAGGGGCCTATTTTTTGGCTCGTGCTCTGCACGAAAGCGCGTCGTATGAGGAGGCGTTCCGTCGCTACGAACAGCAGATGTATGCCTCTGTCCAGGCGCAGCAAAAGAGCGGCCGTAGTTTTGCCAAATACTTTTTGCCTGGGAGTCCCCTGGGCCTGTTCGTCCAACAAACGATGATGAAAGTGGTGTTACGACCGGCGTTTCGTGGCCTGCTGCGCCGCCAGTTTAGCGCAGAGAGCCTCTTGTCTCCGCGAGACGACCCTTCATGGGGGCAAAACACGTTCAACTGATGACTTGGTATCCCGGATGGGTGGCACAAACCACAACAAAAGGAGTTGCACTATGGCCCTTGCTCATCGCCGTCCTTATGGCATTTATCGGTGGCTGGCCCATTGGTTCTATCGGTTTGGTCTTGGTTGGCGATGAGGCCCATCTGTCCGCTCGACTCGACGCCTTCTTTCGAGGGGTGCGCTTCTCTCCCGCAGCAGCGAACTGAGCAAGAGGTATTCCCCAAACGCTTCTACTCCAACCTACCACGAGCAGTTGAGTCGCGTGTAACTCATCTGCTCAAATAGTATCCGCTCTTTCCATTACTCCAAATTCACTCGCTCATCATAGGCTGGATATATATCGATTTCTTATCCAAATTCTTACCAAACTGTAACCCGCATCTTTTATCATACTGATAGCTTCTGTGGGGAAGCACATTTAAAAGTAGCGTCCTTATGAAGTTAGGGTGACAGGTAAGGTATCCCGGTAGAAACGCTCTGACTCTTTTGTGTGCTCTACCCTGCAAAGGCTTCCTCGGAGCCTCATGCAATTGTCAGCGCGATGTTTGCGAAAAGGGATTAGACGAGACGATCAGAAGAAAGAAGGTTTAAAAGGATATGAGTGACAAAGTCAGTGATTTTCTATTGAAACGCCTCTCGGCATGGGGCATCAAGCGTATTTTCGGTTTTCCCGGTGATGGCATTCTCGGCATACTAGGAGTGCTTGAGCGCAACAAAGATCTGTTCGAGTTTGTGCAGGTGCGCCATGAGGAGATGGCGGCCTTTATGGCGAGTGCCCATGCCAAATATACTGGTGAACTTGGCGTCTGCATGGCGACCTCGGGGCCAGGAGCAACCCACGGAGAAACCACCTCATATCCACAACACGGTGCATACCGGTATTGGGTATTCCTATCCGCATATTACTCCCAGTCAAGACGATCTGCAGCGGGCTGCGGATATTCTCAACGCTGGCGAGAAGGTCGCCATCTTAGTCGGTGCAGGCGCGATGGATGCGGGCGATGAAGTGTAAGAAATGAAGGCAAGCCACAAGTGATCTTATGGCCCGATACCTTCAATAACCACTTCCATCCAGAGACCGCCATTGCTGCCGTCGAGGTGCTTGAGGCCGCTGGTTATCAGGTTATTGTGCCGCAGCAATCGCTGTGTTGTGGTCGCCCACTCTACGATTATGGCTTCCTCGATCAGGCAGAACACCTGTTACGACAGATTCTCGTTACGCTGCGTCCACAGATTGAAGCAGGAGTCCCCGTTGTTGGGCTAGAACCGAGTTGCGCGTCAGTTTTCCGCGACGAGCTAAAGAATCTCTTCCCGCATGACGAAAATGCGAAGCGGCTCAGTCAACAAACATTTCTCTTGAGTGAATTCCTTGAGAAGGTGGTGAAGGACTACCGACCGCCACAGTTGCACCGTAAGGCTGTTGTGCATGGACACTGCCATCACAAGGCCATCATGAAGATGAGCGATGAGGAAGCAGTATTGTCCAAACTTGACCTTGATTTTCAGGTGCTCGACTCTGGCTGCTGTGGTATGGCGGGGGCTTTCGGTTTTGAAAAAGAGCACTACGCTGTCTCCATCAAAGCGGGCGAACGCGTGTTACTACCAGCAGTACGTAGAGCTGAGGACGACACAGTTATTATTGCCGACGGCTTTAGTTGCCGTGAACAGATCGAGCAAATGACCGACCGCGAGGCATTACACCTGGCACAGGTCATCCAGATGGCGATGCATGAAGAACAGCTTGATGGAGCGGAAAAGCTCCCAGAACAAGCAGCTCATGCACTCCAGAGGAGCATGTATCAATCACAGCCGTCAGTGCCAACAGCCATTCTTGTAGGAGGAGTTGGTGTGCTCTGTGCGACTGGCCTATTAGTATGGAAGTTCGCGAGAAAAAAGGAATCGCAATGAAATTTTTTGGAAAGAAACGCTTTTCCCAGCGTTCTGGGCTGCTAGACCTGTTGCCGCGCCAGGTGACACAGGAAGGGATTGTGTTAGAGCGGCATATCCGCGAGGGTCGCTTCCAGCGCAGCTTAGCATTCATCACTGGTGTCTCCGGTCTGCTCACTGGCATCGAGGTTGGATATGAGCATTATCGCGGTAGTTATGGTCAGCGTATCATGTACACGCCGATTATTCTGAGCGTTGCGTTATGCATTGCAGGTATCTGGGGTACCTTCAGTCGATGGGCCGCACGCACGGTGTTACGATATACCTCCCTCATCTGCATGCTTGATGGTGTCGTTGGCTTCTACTTTCACATTCGTGGCATTGCACGCAAACCGGGTGGATGGCGCATCCCCATCATCAATCTTGTCATGGGGCCACCAGTCTTCGCCCCTCTGCTGTTCTCGACGGTTGGCTTTCTTGGTTTGATCGCCTCGCTGTTGCGCCAGGAAGATGCGCCCGCACATATATCCTTTCCAGGACTTTCTCTATCCCGCCCCACCTGGCTAAACTGGCTTCCAAGCAGGGTGACGAAAGAAGGATTTGTCTTCGAGCAGGATGTGCGTGAGGGACAATTTCAGCGTGCGTTGGCGATAGCCACCGCGGCCTCAGCCTTCTTTAGCTGGGCCGAGGCGTTTTACTCACATTACAAGAACAACTTCCAGTATAAAATCCAGTGGTCGCCTATTCTCATCGCACCAGTGCTAATGGTCGCAGGAGTCGGTGCCGTATGGAGTCGCACGATAGCACGCACCCTCTTGCCGATTATCTCAGTCGTGGCATTCGCGAACGGCATCATTGGCTTTTATTACCATGTACGCGGCGTGGGGCGTCGTCCTGGTGGATTTAAGAAGCCCGTGTACAACATTATCTATGGTCCCCCTGTTCTGGCACCAATGATCTTTGCTGCCTCTGGCTTCATTGGAGTGGTGGCGAGTCTGCTGAGGAGAGCGAAATAATGAAAAAACTCACGAAAAAGCCGCAAACGCCGGTGTATCAGGTATCAGTAGAGACGCTAGCTGATAGCGACTCCAGTCGCCTGCCAGTGGAGCCAAAGACGCGACGGCCAATGGCACCGATGGCTCAACCTGGCTACTATCCGGGGTTTTCCACACTTAGCCAGCAGCCCTTCTGGGATGAGGCGACGCGAAAAACGGTGCTGGACCGTGTTGAACATGTTCCGCCGATTCGCTTCTTCACGCCTGAGGAGGCACAGTTGATGAAGGCGGTGTGTGATCGTCTCATTCCACAGGATGATCGTGACGATGCACACAAAATTCCCCTCGTCGAGCGTATTGATGAACGACTTTTTTCCGGGCGTATCGACGGCTATCGCTTCGAAGATATGCCACCAGATGCCGAGGCACATCGCCTTGGCCTACAGGCCATCGAAGCAATCGCGCAGCATCTCTACACGACCTCCTTTGTACATCTAGGTCCATCGGAACAAGACGCTGTTCTCCAGACTATTCATCAGGCAAAGCCTCCCGCAGGGCAGGACATCTGGCAGAAGATGTCAGTTCATCGCTTCTGGATGCTGTTAATGCAAGATGCGGTCGAGTCCTACTACGCTCACCCCTATGCATGGGATGAGATTGGCTTCGGCGGTCCGGCCTACCCACGTGGGTACATGCGCCTGGAAAAGGGAAAGCCAGAACCCTGGGAGGTCGAAGAGCAACGCTACGACTGGGAGGCACCAAGCACCGCACGCTCTGGAGAGTATATGCCGGTTGGTGGACCTGGTGGACATAAGCAGCAAACGCCCGGTCAAGAAGGAACGCATTAAAATCGAGCAGGATGTACGCTCTCGCATCCGTTTACGGAAGGACAAGAACACGATGAAAACACCAATTTTCGGCGCCTTCGATGGGGCGAAGCCAAAACACCAGCTTGGGCCAATTCAGACGCTCGATTTTCCGATGCACCACTTCCAGCCCAATGAAGAGGTTGACTTCTGTATTGTGGGGGTGGGATCGGCGGGTGGAGTGCTCCTCCAGCGGCTTGCTCGCGCTGGGTTTCGTGTGGTGGGGATGGAAGTCGGGCCGTTTTGGGATACGGAACGCGATTGGGTGAGCGATGAGGCAGGCTCATCGAAGCTGTACTGGAATAATTTACGTATTACTGGTGGTGAAGATCCCATTACCCTTGGAGCGAACAACAGCGGTCAAGGTGTCGGTGGTGGTTCCGTCCACTGGGCAGGGTTCACACCGCGCTTCCATCCTTCGGACTTCCACGTGCTCTCATCGGACGGTCTTGGTGCAGACTGGCCCATCGCCTATGAAGAACTCAAGCCCTATTATGAACTGCTGGAAAAAGAAATCCCTGTCTCCGGCCCTGCCTATTATCCCTGGGGCGACCCACACGGCTACATCTACGGACCACACCCTCTCGGAGGAGTGGGTGACATCCTGGTAAGGGGATGTAGCAACCTGGGTATTCGGACCGTTGCCGGTGGACCCGTTGCAATCATTGCAGGCGCACATGGCGACCGACCGCATTGTATCTATCGTGGTTTCTGCATTCAGGGTTGCAAGGTGGGTGCTAAGCAAAGCACCTTGATCAGTCATGTACCCGATGCCATTCGGCATGGAGCCGAAATACGCGACCATTGTATGGTCTCACGCATCAACATGAAAAATGGCCGCACTACTGGCGTCACCTACTTCGATCCTGAGGGAAACGAGAGGGAGTTGAAGGCAAAGGTGGTCATCGTCAGCGGCTACGCCATCGAGACGCCGCGCTTGCTGTTGAACTCGGCTTGTCCCGGCTTTGAGCATGGCCTGGCGAACTCGAGTGGCACAGTGGGCAAATATCTGATGGTGCAGATCGGCAATGTGGTGCTGGGGCGCTTTGAAGAGCCTGTCCGCATGTACAAAGCTCCACCAGCACACGCCCTGACCGAAGAATTCTATGAAACTGATCCGCAACGGGACTTTGTGCGTGGTTTCGCCATCCAGACCGTCGGACCGCTCCCCATCGCCTTTGCCAAGCAGATGATCACGGCCAAGGGTGCCTGGGGCTGGGGTATGCGCCGTGTGATGATGGACTACAATCACTGGGCAGCGTTGGGAGTATTGGGTGAGATTCTGCCGTGGGAAGAGAACCGTGTTGAACTTGCCGACGAGACCGATCACTACGGCCTGAGAGTCGCAAAGGTGACTTTCAGGATGCATGACAACGACAAGAAGGTCGCTGCGTTCGGCGTCAAAAAAACGACGGAGGTGATGTACGCCGCCGGTGCTCAAGAAGTCGTTCAGGAGTCTCGCTATGCTCACCTTGTTGGGGGCGCACGCATGGGCAATGACCCCCGCACATCGGTCGCGGACAAATTTGGGCGCACGTATGATGTCCCGAATCTGTTCCTTTGCGATGGCAGCATTCTGCCCACACAAGGCTCGGCCAATCCGGGACTCACGATTCAATCGCTGGCGGCACGAACTGCCGACTATCTCATTTCCAATGCACTAGATTTGTTCTCTCAGCATCCAGAGCACGTCTCCGTTGAGAACCCACCCGTTCGCTACAACCTTTCGCCTGCAGGTACCTCGGGACGTGGCGTGCCTCGCTACAAGTCGCGAACAAGATAGAGACGATGTAAACCAAATCGTCACCATAGTGGTCAAAGAGGTTGACAATGAATACTCTCCGAGCAATGCACTTGAAAGAACTGTTTAAGCGTCGTGGTGAGAACTACCACGCTATTCTCTGCCGTTTGCCGCAAAACGTGCTCATGTTCACGGGATATCAACCCATTCTGGGCAACTCATTTTGCATTGTCTCGCTCAATGAAAGGCAAGAGGTAGAGGTTCGCCTTGCCGTTCCTGCTGCTGAACAAGACTTGGTGCCACCGGGAGCCGCGGTAGAGATGAAGACGTTTGTAGAAGAAACGCTAGACGACATTAGCGACACAACGCATGCTGTGAGGACAGCACTAGGGGAATTGTTACGCTCAGCATGGGTGAGTGAGCGGTCGGTTGTTGGCTATGAGGGCGTTTCAGCCCCAATCGCTACTGGATATACACAGGTTGGTGTACCCGGACAGGCAACGCTTCATTTGCTGCACACACTTCTGCTGGATGCCACCCTGCGCGATGCCACCCCACTACTTGACGAGCTCGCCGCCCTCAAGACCGAGGAAGAACTCAAGGATATCAGGCGTTGTGAAGCAGTCTCGTACCAAGGGTTTGTGGCTGCACGCGAAGCTATCCACGTTGGCGCGACAGAAGCCGAGATTGCCGCGGTTACCACCGCCGCCTTACTGCGTGCAGGCTATGCCGCTTCCGGTGCTCATCATGTGCAGCCATACGTTCATGTCATGGCTGGTCCCCGCGCCGCGAACGCCTATCGTGCCTTTAACCTGACCTCCAATGCGGCCATCGCGAAGGGCGATACCGTGCTCGTGCAGATGGAAGTTAGCATCAACGGCTATTGGGCCGAACTGACGCGCACCTTCTTCGCGGGATCAATCAGTGACGAGTGGCGCAAAGCACAGCAGGCATGTGTTGCGGCGCAAGATGCCGCGCTGAAACGTATTTGTGATGGAGCGAGCGCACGAGAGGTCGATGCTGCGGCTCGCCAGGTCATGCAGCAGGCCGACTTCGGTGCGGCCTTTAAGCACGGACTAGGACATGGCTTTGGCTTCCAGGCCATCAATCATGCCGCAGCTCCTGTCCTGCACCCGGTCTCTAAAGCAGTACTGCGTAGCGGTATGGTCCACAATATGGAACCCGCCGTGTACCTGGATGGTAAGGGCGGATTCCGCCTTAATGATGATGTCGCCGTTCGAGAAGATGGAAACGAGGTGCTGTCCTCAGCAATTCCTCGTGATCTCGATTGGCTCGTTGTGCATGAATAAATAGCTCAAGGGGTCACTCCATAGCCCCTTTGAAAGAAGGTAGATATGAAATCAAATACTCCTGAAGTTGTTGTTGTTACTGGTGCTTCCGCAGGCGTCGGGCGTGCCATTGTGCAAGCGTTCGCTAGGCGAGGAGCACATATTGGACTCTTAGCCCGTGGTGAGGCGGGGTTGGAAGGAGCGCGGCGCGATGTCGAGGCGGCTGGCGGAAAAGCAATCGTCATCCCAACCGATATGGCTGATCCAGACCAGGTAGAGGCCGCCGCCTCAAAGGTCGAGGAAACCTTCGGCCCCATCGACGTGTGGGTCAATGATGCCATGGCCTCGGTGTTCTCGCCCTTCAAAGAGATGAAACCAGAGGAGTTCAAGCGTGTGACCGAGGTTGCCTATCTTGGCTTTGTCTATGGAACGATGGCTGCCCTGCATCGCATGTTGCCACGTGATAAAGGCAGAATCATTCAGATCGGCTCGGCTCTCGCGTATCGAAGCATTCCACTGCAATCGGCTTACTGTGGTGCCAAGCATGGTATCATGGGGTTCACCGACTCAATCCACTGTGAGTTGGTCCATGATAAAAGCAACGTGAAGATCACGATGGTGCAGCTTCCTGCCGTCAATACGCCGCAATTTAGTTGGGTCAAGAACCGCCTGCCCGATAAGGCCCAACCCGTGCCACCAATCTATCAGCCGGAAGTCATCGGTGATGCGGTGACATGGGTGACAGACCACTATCGCCGTGAATTGTTCATTGGCTTGTCTACTGTGATCGCCATTCAAGGCAATAAGATCGCTCCTGCATTTGGCGACTGGTATCTCGGAAGGTCGGGCTACAAATCGCAACAGACAGGACAACGTGCCGATCCGAATAGTCCTAACAACCTGTGGGAACCAGTTGACGCGCAACGCGACCATGGAGCGCATGGTGCTTTTGATGACAAAGCAAAACGTGCAAGCTGGCAACTGTGGGCCGATACGCACATCGGGCTTCTTGCCATCGTTGGTGCTAGCATTGCCGGTCTTGTGGGGGCGGCCCTCTTTGGGAGGAAACAATGAAGCCAGAAGCATTGTCTCGACAGTTGCGGCTCGGCTCCGGACCATTTCTGGCACAGCGACGCGGCATCGTCGGTCTGGAGATGGTTGCCGTTGGCGCGATGGGGCTTATCACTCTCTATCAGATGGGCATAATCAAGCACCTGCCAGAACCCCCATTGCCATTTCTGAATGCGGATCGGATCGACGCCTCAGCAGAGGCTTATTCGCGGTTCTCGACGCCCGATGGGGTGCTTGGTCTCGGCAATTACGCTGTGACAATAGGATTGGCCGCGATGGGCGGACAGGACCGCGCCAGAGAGCAGCCCTGGCTTCCCCTCGCGCTGGCGGCGAAAGTGGCCTTTGATACCTCGCAGGCTATCAGGTTGTTCTTTGATCAAAAGACGAAGTACAATGCTTTCTGCTCCTGGTGTCTCCTTGCTGCTGGTACAACGCTTGCAACCGTACCGTTGGTGATTCCAGAGGCGTATGCTGCCTTCCGTCAACTAAGCAGAAAGATATCGTTGTGATGAACAGTCTCGTCGTTACCCAGACAGGGCTTACCACCTAGCAGTGTCAGGCAAGAACTGTAACGACCGTGATGTGACGCGAGCGCAGGAATATCGCTCGTAGTCAAATACTGTGAAGGAACAAATGTATGCTCACCAATTTGCTTGCAGCACGTGCCCAGATGGGAACATCGTTGATCTTCCACATCGTCTTCTCGGTCCTGGGTGTCGGCTTGCCTCTCTAGCAGTGTCTTTTTTGCTCTCTTTAACCACTACTCGAAAAGAGAGCAGAAGAGTGGCTAATCTCTACTCGTATCACATTGCGCTGAAAGCGAGTCAAGGAGCGAGGGAGTGGAACGATGGTTTTTGATAGGAGGAATCCATGACATTTGAAATTCGCGTAGGCACGCCAAGTATCCACATTAGTCACGGCAATACGTTTCTGGTCTGTGGTCATAAGGGCGATGTCGCTGAAGGCAACGATCAAGGCTTCTACGCAGCTGACACACGTTTCGTAAGTGTTTACCAGATCTACATCAATCGGCAGCCGTGGAGAGGAATCGACTCCAGTCAGCTTGACTTCTACGCCGCCCGTTTTCATCTGACCAATCCACCTGTGCATACGGCTCAAGGGGCCATCACAGAGCATACGATTGATCTCACGATCAACCGGATGATTGGCGCAGGTATCCATGAAGATTTCGACATTGTGAACTACGCAGGCAAAGAGGTCACGTTTATCTTGGAAGTGCAGATACGTTCAGATTTTGCTGATATTTTTGAGGTGAAGTCAGGGGACATTGTGCAGCGCGGGTATCTCGTCACGGCCTGGGATCACGAGAAAAAGAGACTGCATACGACCTACGATCACAAAGATTTTCATCGTGCCGCAACCTATCAGATTCTGAGTAGCGATGGTCCCGTAAGCTACGCCAATGGACGCCTCTTTTTCGAGATCACCCTGGCCCAGAATCAGGCGTGGCATGCGTGTGCCGTGCATGTGCTTGAGCATGGGCAACAGATCGATTCCTCTGCCTATGCGCCTTGTGAGCACGGGCAGTCAAAGGACACCTTCGATCAGCAGCACGCACGCTGGCAGAGCCGTTGCACAGAGATTATGACCTCGAACGACGGTGTACGTCAGATGTATCGGCAAGCCGTTGCTGATATGGGAGCACTTCGTATCTACAATATGGATGTCTCCGAGGATGCCTGGATTCCAGCAGCAGGAGTTCCCTGGTTCGTCACCCTGTTTGGGCGCGACAGCCTGATTGTCTCTTACCAGAATATGAGCGTCTCACCCGACTTTGCACGCGGAGCCCTCAAACGCTTAGCCGATCATCAAGCCACGAAACGCGATGATTGGCGCGATGCTCAGCCTGGGAAGATACTGCACGAGTTGCGTTTTGGTGAACTCGCTCACTTCAACCAGATTCCCTTTGATCCCTACTACGGCACGGCTGATGCCACAATCCTCTACCTGATCGTGCTCTCAGAAGCCTATCGCTGGACGGGTGATGTGGGTTTGCTGAAAGAGTTCCGCCAGGTCGCTGAGGGGTGCCTGGACTGGATCGACTCCTACGGCGACCTGGACGGTGATGGCTTTCAAGAATACAAAACCTTCTCCTCGCAAGGCGCAGAGAATATGGCCTGGAAGGACTCGGGGTACTCCATCGTCTACGCTGATGGCAGCCAGGTGAAACAGCCCAAGGGGACGTGTGAACTGCAAGGCTACGTCTACGATGCGAAGATGCGTATGGTCGAGATCTTTCACGTCCTTGGAGACGAGTCGCGGGCGAATGCATTACAGCAGCAGGCAGAGACGTTGAAACGCCGCTTCAACGAGGTGTTCTGGATGGAAGACGAAGGCTGCTTCGCCTTAGGACTTGATGCAGACAAAAAGGTAATCACCTCCATTGCCTCCAATGCCGGACAGTGCCTGTGGAGCGGAATCGCCGATCAGGACAAGGCAGAGCGAACCGCTAGGCGACTCCTGCAAGACGACATGTGGAGTGGGTGGGGGGTGCGTACCCTCTCCAGCAGCAATCCAGCCTACAACCCACTCTCCTATCAGCGTGGGTCCATCTGGCCCCATGACAATGGTATCATTGCCGCTGGATTCAAACGCTATGGATTGGTGGAGGAGGCAAATCAGGTGATTCATGCGGTGTTTGATGCCACGCAGCACTTTGATGCAGACCGTCCGCCAGAGGTCTTCGCGGGTGTGCAGCGTAAGGGGGAAGTCGATTTCCCTGTCCTCTATCCCGGTGGTGCGAACATTCCTCAAGCATGGGCGACTGGAAGCATCTTCCATATGCTGCGGACCATACTGGGGCTACGTGCTGATGCCCCTCACAAAAAGCTCTACGTCAATCCGACACTCCCTCATTGGTTGCCAGAGATAGCCATACAGCGTCTGCGCGTTGGTCGGTGCTCCATTGACCTACGCTTCTGGCGCGAGGACGCTCACTCACACTACGAAGTACGCACGGTCACCGTGGATCAAGGCGTGGCGCAGGAGGAACAGATTCAGGTCGTTCGGGAAAATTAGGGGTTGGGGAAGGAGAGAAGCTGTTGAATAATTCAGAAAAGAGCGAAGGTGCTCTCTTCTATCTATTAGAAGTAGTAATGTTAGGAAGCGATGCGCTTGTACATCGCTATAGCCCTAAAATGGCTGCCGCTGATGGTCTAGGTTCTGTTGAGGGAACATTTAACGCGTGTAGTTTTTGGTTGGCTGAGGTCCTGGCTCGTGCGGGTCGTGTAGACGAAGCTCGCCTTCTCCTTGAGAAGATAGTGAGTTACAGCAACGAGGTTGGGTTGTACTCCGAAAAGCTCAGCTCAACAGGTGAAGCTCTTGGAAATTACCCCCAAGCGTTGACCCATCTCGCACTCATCAGTGCCTGCGACACTATTGATCGTGCTCTGGACGCGAAGTACCCACGAGCCTAAGAGAAAAGGAAAGGTACCCCACTCGCGCAGTATTGGAGGTGCGATGAGCAAGCCTACAGAGGCACGCACGCTCCTAGACAACGGTCAGAAGAACGTGAGAACCACACAATGAAGAGCAAAATAGCCAGTTTCTGCAGTGAACTGAGTACGAGTTTCTGGTTTGTCCCGATGCTTCTAGCGGTGGGAGCTATCGCACTTTCATTTGCCACCCTTGCCCTTGATGAGACATTCAAGAATGCAACGACGTTCGTGTTCGGCTACGACCGCGGAACGGATGGTGCGAGAACACTGCTTTCAGCAGCAGCAAGCTCGGTGATCACTGTCGCGGGTGTCACCTTTTCGATCACCATTGCCACCCTCGCTCAGGCATCATCACAATTCGGGCCACGCCTGTTACGCAACTTCATGAGTGATAAAGGCAACCAATTCGTCCTGGGGACCTTCACAGCAACCTTCCTGTACTGTTTACTGGTGCTGCGAGCGATCAACGGGACGGGAAGCGCACCATTTGTGCCTCACATCTCGGTGACTATTGGCCTGCTGCTGGCGGTGCTTAGCATCGGGGTGTTGATCTACTTTATTCATCATGTGGCCTCCTCATTACAGGCTGACTATGTTATTGCATCCGCCAGCCATACCCTGGACACAACCATCGCCCGACTGTTTCCCAAGAACAGGGAACAAGATGGATCAGCACACACACGAGACTCTTGTGTCCAAGACATTCCAGAGGACTTCGACCGCATTGCGTCCCCAATACCAGCAGTGAAAAGTGGATACCTGCAAACCATTGATTACGAACAGCTGACACAACTTGCCGTGGAGCATGACGTGCTCCTCCGTGTAGAGTTCGAGCCGGGAGCATTTGTGGTGCAAGGGAAGCCCCTAGTATTGCTCTGGCCCACAAGACCGAGCGATGACAAGCTAAGGAAGGAAATACAGCAGGCGTTTCTCATTGGCATGAGACGCAGGACAGCGCAAGACCTCGATTTTGCGATAGACAACTTGGTGGAAGTGGCTGTGCGAGCGTTATCCCCTGGTATCAACGACCCATTCACGGCTATGAGCTGTCTTGACTGGCTGGGTGAAGCATTCTGTCAATTGGGTGAAAGCACATTTCCATCCCCCTATCAGTATGACGACACGGACACACTCCGTCTCATCACTCCAGCGGTGACGTTTCAGCGTTTCGCCGATGCAGCGTTCCCTCAGATACGACACGCGGCACGTACCAATCCAACCGTCACCATGCATCTGTTGAAAACGATTGCTACAATTATGACCAGCACGAACAAGCAGGAGGTGCGTACAGCGTTGTTCCACCACGCCACCCTCATTGAACATGGGAGCCGTCAGGGAATGCCTGATGGTGCCGATCAGCAGCGTGTCAAGGAGTTGTATCAGAAAGTAGCCAGTATGCTTCTGTAGGGTGAACGTCAATGAAATAGTACCTCTAATGGCACCCATAATGGCACCCACCCGCGTTTGGTGAGCCAATGCGCAGGCTTGCGAAAAACTGAGCTTGACGTATAATAAGAGGAAACTGTATCATCATTCTGTGCGGCACGCAGCAGCAGCATTGATGCACGTGCCGCAAAAGGAACGCGCGTACTGTTTCGCGCTCCTTCTCTAGTAAAAAGCATATCGGTTAATTTATGGTAAAAAATAAGGTCAATACGAATGTTGGAATAATGCCTTCATTACGGGCTTCAGGCGATCGTTGTTGGTATCCTGCCAATACGGATGGCGCGTGTCACCTGCATCGTTCCTAAGATCAGCGCATACAAGACCACCACGCGAACCGAGGCCATGATGCCTGTGGACGGTTGCACCAGTAACACCAAACCAAAGAGCAAGGCAAATACGCCATTGATGAAGGTCAACCAGCTTTCTCTGGCGATTGATCCCCATGCGAGACACCTGGAAGTCGTTTGAGCAGTCCGCGCAGGCTGAAGCCCTGGATCAGGAGGGTAAAAAACACGACAGCATAGGTCGAAATCAGCAGCACGGAACGGTTGGGAACCTCCAGTGGTATGGCAAGCACGAGTGCGAGGGAAAGTGCTCCACGCATGCCACTCCAGAAAATAACCAGACTCCAGGCATGAGGAAGAGGGGTGGGAAAGCGCCTCCCTCTTGAACGGGCCGAGAGCCCCACGACTAACAGCAACCGTGCTAGTAAGACGATGCCAATAGCCAGCAGTGCTATGAGGAGCGTCGGTCCACTGGTTGCTGGGTTGGACACGAGGGATAGTGGATTGAGTTGAATACCTACCAGCAGGAAGACCAATGCATTGGCCACAAAAGCCAGCGTACTCCAGAACGTATCTACCGCAGCCCGTGTTGGCTCAGACATACCGACCGACCGACCATAGCTTCCTAGAATGAGCCCGGCCACAATGACGGAGAGAATTGCCGAGAGGTGGAGAGTATCCGCGAGCAAATAGACCCCATAGGCCACAATAATGGTGATTGTCGTTTCGATCAAGGGGTCATCAATACCCCTTACAAGCTGGCTGACCCCCCAGCCACAGATGCCTCCCAGTACTATTCCGCCGCCTGCTTCCAATGCAAAGAGACCCGCCCCTGCGAACCAGCTTTCTGCTCCTGCGGAGGCATGTCCGTGGAGGGAAAGCAGCACCACCGCGAGAAAGGTTTGATAAAGAGAGCCTGCCACTCCATCATTAAAGAGACTTTCTCCTTCAATGATGGTCGAAAGCTGCTCGTTGACCCGCAGTTGCCGAAATAAACTCAGCACGGCCACCGGGTCTGTCGGGGAAAGAATGGCCGCCAGCAGAAAGGCGGTTGCCCAGTCGAGTCCGTCCAGAAGGTGCAAGATACTCGCAATCAGGACCAGCGAGAGCACCATTCCTGGTCCAGCAAGCAGAAAGATGGCCCGCCAGTTCTCGCGTAACCGTTTCACTTGGATCGTCCATGCCCCCTCAAAGAGCAATGCGGGAAGAAAGACAAACAAGACCAGTGGAGGAGAAAGTTGGGCTTCTGGCAGAATCCCAAAGAGGCTCAGCAGCAAACCTACCACGACTAATCCCAACGTATAGGGGACAGCGAGGCGGCGGGTGAACAGAATGACACCCAGCGCAATGAGCAGAAAAAACACGAAGTCGCGCACAACAAACGCAATATCAAACATGGAGTAGACCCTTTCATTCGGCCTCTGCTGGCTCTTTTGAGACAAGAAATTAGAGAAGATCTCGAGTTCCTCTTGTGTCAAAAGCCGAAGTGGCGCACAACCATGCACCACATCCTCTTTCAAGACAGCGATATTGTCTCGCATGTGAAAGCAGCAGAGCAGGCAGCGGAACGGCTGGAGGGCGTTTAGATTGCTGTTGCTGGTTGCCTTTCATACTCTACACGCGAACACGACTGGTAAACCTTCTTTTTCAGGTGAGAGGGGATGGTGTGGGTTCAAAGGCGACCACGATACCTAGACGGGCGAAAGCACGCAGATCCTCTTCTGTGCCATCAACGCGATAACCCAGCAGACGGGGGAGGGAGCGTATCAGGCGAGGATGCTGCTGACCATACGCGATGACTTTCAACTCGGCCTCTTCTGGCGACAAGCGCGAAGCCAATGCGTGGAAATGCCGTTGCCCCACGCTGATGTCCACCCGTGGTGTCTTCTCGATATTTTTCACCCAGTCGGACTTCTCGCCCCAGCCTGCCAGCACATAGTACACGTCCCGCGCTTTGTCGTGCAGAAGCACTTCCAGTACCGTCTGGCGTGGTAAACCGCTCTTGCGTCCAGTGTGGGTCAGCAGGAGAAAACGCCCCATGAGCAGCCAGCCCAGGTGCAGGCGATAGAGTTTGATTGGCAGGCGGTAGAGTGTGCGAGTCATTCCACGTGGCGGCAGCACTTCCTTGATCCTAGTAGGCATGATACTCTCCCTCACATGTTTGTCATCTGTTGACAAAGATAAACAGAACTTACAGTTAGCTTTTCTCTGTTCAGGCATTCTTTCTGTTTTGTACAGAAACAAGGTTACGATTTCCCCCTCGTTGTTGCTGCAATATGCACCTGCCTGACGACCCGGTTCCGTATAATTCTTCCATGCATGTCCGTTTTTTTGCACTTGCTTGTCTATCCTTCTTAGTGTAAGCGTTGCTCTTCTAGATCCAGTTCCCGCTCGACCAGACGGAGCGTCTCATCATCAATGCGACCCCGGTCGCGTAAGCCGATGACTGCTGCCCGCTCGGCGGCAAGCACCTCTTGGCGGAGTCGAGGCTCTCTTGGCACATGTCCGTCGAAGTGCTCATCGCCTGTGCCGTCCATCGCTTCGGTGAGGGATGCTAGCTTGTCTGCATAGTGGGAGCGTAGGAAGGTGAGCCCATCCTGGGGAACCCATGCCTCGGTCGCCAGTTCGTCCAACCGAGAGAGGGCGGCACGTGCCGCCACGAGGTGTGCCAGCGCATGTTCTTGGACGTCGGTGCCGTCCTGTTCGAGGCCGAGTAACCTGATGATCGGTCCCAGGCTCAACCCTTGCCCCACCAGGGTGAGCAGGATGACCACGAAGGTGAAGAAGATGACGAGATCGCGTTGTGGGAATGGTGTGCTACCGGTGAGCGCGAAGGGAAGTGCTAGTGCTGCGGCCAGCGAGAGCCCGCCACGCATGCCAACCCAGGCAACGATCGCCGCTTGGTGCCATCCAGCAGATGGTTTACGAATGCGCAAGCGTCCACTGACCAGGCGAGACAAAGAAGCCACGGGAAAGACCCAGGCGAAGCGCACCGCGACGACGGCCAAACTGATGAGTAGTGCTTGCCAGATGAGTGTGAGCAGTGAGGGGCCACCAATCGTGTTCACGATGCCGTGTAGTTGCAGCCCGATCAACAGAAAGAGCAGGCCATTGAGCAGGAAAACTAGCACATTCCAGACTGCATTGGCTTGCAGGCGCGTATTAGCCGAGAAGAAGCGTGACGACTGACGGCTCAAATAGAGGCCAGCGGCGAGCACGGCTAAGACCCCTGACACCTGCAAGGCATCGGCTAGCAGGTAAGCTGCGTAGGGCGTGAGCAGGGTGATGGTGATTTCGATGGGTGCATCGTCCAGGTGACGATGCAGCCAGGCGACCGGCCAGGCGATGAGTAGTCCAATGGCTAAACCACCCAGGCTGACGGCGACAAACTGGAGAGCGGCCTGCGAAAGCGAGAAGCTTCCGGTGACCACCGCGGCCACGGCAAAGTGGTAGGCCACGAGCCCAGTGGCGTCATTGACCATGCTCTCTCCCTCGATCGCGGTTACGATACGGCGAGGCAGACCGAACTGTCTGGCGGTGGCGCTGGCGGCTACGGCGTCGGTAGGTGAGACCACAGCCCCCAGGACAAAAGCGACCGGCCAGGATAGGCCAGCGATGAAGTGGGCGGCCACAGCAATGAGGATGATGGTCGCTAATACCAGACCGAGTGCCAGCTGCAAGATCGAGCGAAGATTGATGCGGAATTCGCGCCAAGAGGTGAACCAGGCCGACGAGTAGATCAGTGGTGGCAGAAAGAACACCAGGATGAGCTCTGGATTGAGTTCAATGTTGGGGAGACCTGGCATAAAGCCAAGCACGAGTCCCGCGATGACAAGGAGAATAGCATAAGGTAAATGCAATCGTGTGGCTAGAGTGGCCAACACGACAACTGCCGTCAGCAAACCAAAGAGCAGCAATATGGTAGCCGACATGGCACAAAGTCTCCTTTCCGAGTTGGAAGGCCTCGCGTGTCGAGGAACATGCAGCCCTTCAGCGACACAAAAAGCCGGGTCCTGCCAACCAAGCTTCCCGGCACTCCATGCCTGTTCATCGTTCTCGTACCCTTGCTAGCATTGTAGCATACCTCTTTCTAGTTGGGCAAGCAGCACTACTTCTCCTTGAGTGGAGAACCAATCGTGAAGGGCAGGGATGCGCGTTTGATGGGAAAGAGAGCATACGTCAGCGTCCGCCAAAAGATGGTATACTCGGGGACACACATCCTTACGATTTTCTTACCGAGAGGTGATACACTATTCCTTACAGAGCACTTGAGCAAAGCCCGCTCATTACCACTCATTGCATCTCTGCTGAGTGAAGCGGCCTCTTTTGCTCAAAAATTGTGATTTTTAGGAGGGAAAAGTGCATGAGTGAAGCATTCCAAACGGAGGAAACCTATCTCCCAATTGAAGATTACGCACTCATCGGTGATTTACATACCGTCGCCGTGGTGGGCAAAAATGGTTCCATTGACTGGTGCTGCTTGCCGCGTTTTGACGCTCCCAGCGTCTTTGGCTCTCTACTGGATGTGCGGAAGGGCGGCTTTTTCCGTATCTCTCCCTCCGAGCGGGCCAGGGTGAAGTATAAACAGCTTTACCTGCCGCAAACCAATATCCTGCGCACACGTTTTCTGTCGTCCGATGGCGTGGGGGAGCTAACCGATTTTATGCCCGTTAAACCACCCGGTACGGCGGAGCATCAGCATCATCTGGTTCGTAGCGTGTCCGTGATTCACGGTTCACTGTCGTTCACGCTGACCTGTCGGCCCGCCTTTAACTATGCCCGCGATCCGCATCAGATTCGCCTGTGTCAGGAGGGGGTACTCTTCCAGAGTCAGCATTTCAATCTGGGCCTCTCCTCACCGCTTCCCCTTGAAGACGATGGGCAGGGGGGAGTTCGAGCAACGTTTACGCTCCATGCCGGTCAATCGCTGCATTTCATGCTTGAAAGTACGCAAGCGAACGATCACACCCCCGAACAAATCACCCAGGAACGGTACCAGCAAGCGTTCAACGAAACGCTGAATTACTGGCGCAGCTGGGTCTCCCAATGCCGCTACCATGGGCGCTGGCGCGAGGAGGTGCAGCGTTCAGCTCTTGTCTTGAAGCTGTTGACGTATGCGCCAACGGGCGCAATTGTCGCTGCGGCAACGACGAGTCTGCCCGAAACGATTGGCGGTGAACGCAACTGGGACTATCGCTATAGTTGGTTGAGGGATGCCTCCTTTTCGCTCTATAGTCTGCTCACACTTGGTTTTACAGAAGAAGCTGAAGCGTTTATGAAGTGGCTGGATGCACGCTGCCATGAATTGAAAGACGGTGGTGCGTTGCAACCCATGTATGGAATCGATGGCAAGCAACAGTTGACCGAGATCACCCTTGATCACCTGGAAGGCTATCGCCACAGCAGCTCCGTGCGCATCGCCCGCTCACGCGGCTGGCCTGCACAAATTGATAGTTGGCAAAAGACTAGCAGCGAGATCTACCAACAGATCATGACGCAGGGATGGAGTGAGCAGAAACAGAGCTTCGTGCAATACTACGGAAGCGACGCCGTTGATGCGAGTGCGCTGTTGATGGTGACCACCAACTTTACTGGTCCCGAAGAGCCGCGCATGCAAGCCACCATTCGTCGTATTCAGCAGGAACTCACCAGCGGCTCGCTGGTCTACCGCTACAATCGGCTAGATGCCGCCGACGATGGGCTGGCAGGCAAGGAAGCGACGTTCAGTGCCTGTAGCTTCTGGCTGGTGGAGGACCTGGCACGCGCCGGTTATGTGGATGAGGCCCGCCTACAGTTGGAGGAATTGCTCTCTTACGGCAATCACGTCGGCCTCTTCGCTGAGGAAATGAATTCAATGGGCGAAGCACTGGGCAATTATCCCCAGGCCTTTACCCACCTCGCCTTGATCACCGCCTGTACGTACCTGGACAAAGCCCTCGATCAGCGAGAGCACAGAGTAAACGAGCCTTCCAGGATATCTATACATGAGTTGTTGAAAGAGAAAGTGCTTGTATGTTTCACTCATTGTCGCTACTAATTCTGGTGCTCATCTTCCTGGCCGCTGCGCTCGTCGTGTGGATCGCTGGGGTGCAACTCTCGAATACCACTGATGTGCTCTCCTCGCGCCTGAAGCTCGGCGAAGCACTTGGAGGAGTGATTCTCCTAGCAATAGCCACGAATCTGCCGGAGATCGCGATCACCACGAGTGCTGCTCTTTCGCACAATGTGGGCATTGCGATTGGAAATATTCTGGGTGGAATCGGCATTCAAACCGTCGTACTGGTCCTGTTGGATATCTTTGGCCTGTGGCGCGAGGATGCGTTGAGCTTTACGGCTGCCTCTCTAGAACTAGTGCTGGAAGGCGTGCTGGTCGTTGTCGTCCTGGTCCTCTCAATAATGGGGACGCAACTGCCCAAAGCGCTCATCTTTGCACGTGTCACACCGGGTGCTTTGCTCATCGCCATCGCCTGGGTGGTGGGCGTGTGGTTGTTGAGCAAAGCGCGCAAGGATCTTCCCTGGCAAGAAAAGGGGCGTGCTCCAGGGGCTATGCATGGACATCGGGGCGACAAGAGCAAAGAGACGGCGCAGAAATGGGGGACGGCACGGGTTGTCGCTGTCTTCCTCATAGCAGCAGCCGTGACGCTTATCGCAGGAGTGGTGTTGGAGGAGAGTGGGAACGAGATCGCTACCCACATCGGGTTGAGCGGAGTGCTTTTCGGGAGTACAGTGCTTGCCGCTGCTACCTCGCTGCCGGAGTTATCGACCGGTCTCGCCTCGGTAAAGGTGGGGGCCTATAACCTCGCCTTCAGCGACATCTTTGGGGGCAATGCGTTTTTGCCTGTGCTCTTCCTGCTCGCAACACTCCTTTCAGGAGAGGCTGTGCTACCCCAGGCGAAAAATACTGATATTTACCTGGCCGGGCTGGGTGTGCTGCTCACCACGGTCTATCTCTATGGCCTGATCTTTCGTCCCAAGAAACAAATTTTCCATATGGGAATCGATTCGCTGGTTGTGCTCATCCTCTACCTCATCGGGGTCGCCGGACTCTTCGCGATCGCTCGTGGTTCCTGATGGAGCCGATGCCGGAAGGAGGGGGAGAAGCTTCTCCCTTCTGGCACGGTAGAGTGTGACGGAACAGAAAAGGAGTAGGGTTGTGCCCATCTGGATGACAGTAACAGTCTTTCTTTTCAGCTTGGCCTTAAGCGTTGTCTCAAGTATTGTGCTAGCCCGCAACCTGGACAAAATTGGCACCAGGCTTCACCTTGCGGAAGGGGTATTAGGGCTTATTACCGCGCTTGGGGCGGATGCGCCCGAAATTTCCTCGGCGGTCACGGCATTGGTCTCTGGTAACCGCGATCTTGGCTTAGGCGTGGTCCTGGGATCGAACCTCTTCAACCTGGCCGCCCTTTTAGGATTGAGTGCGGTGATTGCGGGCTATGTACGCATTAATCGCCAGGGGCTGCTCTTGAACGGCGTGGTCGCGTTGCTTGCGACCGCGGTCGTGTCCGCCTTGATCTTCGGTTGGCTACAGCCGCTTGTAACTGGCGTGCTACTTGGTGCTCTCTTTCTTCCATATGTTGTTCTCTCAGCACTACACCCTTCCCAGGTGATGCAAATACCGCTTCCGGGTGCTATCGAGCGATATCTAACCTCTGCTCTTTCAGGGGCATCTCATGATGTACGGAAAGATCAAATGGCACCACAGGCGACCTGGTACGATGCACTTTCACTGATACCGGCACTCGTATCGATTGTGCTGGCGAGTGTGGGAATGGTGAATACAGCCATCACTCTCGGGACAGCGTGGCGTTTGCCTCATATCGTCATCGGCATGTTCGTCCTTGCAGTGCTCACCGGCATACCGAATGTCCTGGCAGCGATCCACCTGGCCCTGCGTAGGCGCGGTTCCGCCGTCGTGAGCGAGGCACTGAACAGCAACACGCTCAACCTCATCTCCGGCATCTTCCTCCCAGCGGTGATTCTAGGACTGGGAGCTGCCTCCGGGTCAACTATTTTTGCCCTCTGGTGGCTCTTAGGGATGACGCTGATCGTCGTTGTCCTGGCGAGCTTTCAAGGCGGCCTCTCTCGTTGGAATGGCGTGGTGGTAATTGCCCTCTACCTCTTGTTCGCGGGTATACTTATGTTCACCCTGTAAAGGAGGCAGCTATGCTACCCCGCCTCCGTATTGTAGGCAAAACGAGCCGAGCAAGGGCTGAAAGTCGGAGTTGGTAGATACTGTCATCATGTACAAAGAGGGAAGTGGGATGCGTTGGGATCATGTCGGCGTCTTGTTCATTTCGCCGTTCTTGGGGTGAGCCAATGGGAGCGTGAACCAGAAGGTTGCCCCTTTCCCTTTCTCACTCTGCACTCCAACCTGTCCGTGATGACAGGCGACGAGCTCAGCGCAAATATGTAATCCCAGTCCCAACCCCACTCCAGTGCCACTGAGGACCGCAATCCCTTCGACCCGGTAAAAGCGCTGCCAGATATACACCTGCTCAGCCTCCGTGAGGCCGGGACCCTCGTCGCGCACGCCCAACCATGCCTGTTGTCCCTGCGCCCGCAGTGACACCGCAATCGGTTGGTCTGCCGTAGAATATTTGAGGGCGTTGGTGAGATAGTTGGTAATCACCTGTCCAATTCGCTCCACGTCGGCTCTCACTGGTATCTCGTGAGGCGAGACGTCCACTCGGATCGTGCGATCGGGATTGACCAGGCACAGGTCTTCCACCACCGAACGTGCAATGACGGCGAGATCGCACGGCTCCATCACCAACTCGAGCCGGTTGGCTTGGACCCGTGAGACATCGAGCAGATCATTCACGAGGCGATTCTGCAAATTCAGTTGGCGTTCGGCGCGCTCCAGATCTTCTATAACCACGAGTCGTGCCTGTTCCAGCGCGTGTGGATCCCCCGTGGCACGCGTGAGACGGCGTTTCGACATCTGCACGGTGAGTGAAATTGCAGTGAGCGGATTTTTCAGTTCGTGGCTCACTATGCCTAGGAACTCGTCCATGCGCTGATTGGCCTCGCGCAGAGCCTGCTCGCGTGCTGCACGAGCACGCTCGATTTGGGTGGCAGCGAGACTGATCGTCACTCCTGCCACCAGGAACAGTATGAGCCCTGCCCCCACTGCCGCGTTATCTAATGTCCACGCAAACGTGGGCGGCAAGGCGAACACATCTAAAAGCACGGCCCCCAGAATGGTCGCCACCAAACTGGGTCCCGCGCCCCAAATCAACGCGGAGAGCGCGACCACCAGAAGAGCGAGGAGACCCGCAAACGCGAACGAAGGAAAGAGATGAACCAACAGGGCATCGACGCTCACGACCGCTGCTTGTATTCCCGCTGAGAGCAGGTAGCCCACCAGGGGATATCGCCATGGTGCGGGGACCCACGCAGGTACAGATGTCATGTGCTGGAGATGACCAACCAGTTGGTGCCAGAAGGAGTGATGGTGTGTGGGGTTCTGATAGCCACTTCTCTTCTGATTATGAGTTTGCATCCTCATGGTCACTCCTTCTGCTTCCTGTGTATCTCTACAGATCTCCTGTATGGAGCACTGAGTCTAGACAAACGTAAAGGAGTCGAGCATGGGCTGAAAGTAGCCCTGCTTGGCGAGATCGAAAATCTGTTGTCCTGTTCCATACGCAATTGTATAGCTTCTCGTTGACAACGTACTCGCAGGGTGATTGTCTGCAAGCACGACCACTTTAGCGGGGACAGTCGAGGTCTGACCCTCTGGCGTAATATCGCCAGTGGCGGACCCTTGATGCCAGGTCTCACCCGCAACCGTGGTCGTTGGCGCGCTATCCACCTGTTGATAGTTTTGCGCCTGCGACTTAAAGACTTGCAATCCGGTATCAACGAGTCGTGAGGCGGGAATGGTACTCTGCGGATTGGGCTGACTCGTGATCGCGAGATAGGCAATTCCGTTGGGATCACTAAAGCTTACAATACCATCATTGCCTGCTGTCACCTTCCAGCCTGCCGGGTAGCCAATGGTGTACCCGTTGCCCTGATAGGTCTTCAGGGATGTGACTGGCGCAGGAGTTGGAGTTGGCGGAGGCGTTGGTGAAGGGGTCGGAGTGGGAGTAGGTGAACCTCCACTTGCTCCCCCTCCAATGCCACCGCACGCCACCAACAAGAGGGCAAGGATCAGCCCCCATATTCCATAGGTCGCCAGTGTCAGGAGAGATTTTCTTATAATACGCTCTATCATAATATCCTCCAATACTTGAATAGCCTTTCGCCTCTTTTTCACGCCTTACGCTGACAGTGCTCCATGTATGCCTGTCATGTTCTCTTCTGCTGCCGAACATCTTTCCGTTTCAAGGCATAAGCCGTCACCATGGCGAGGACAAGAATCATCACTAGGAGTATGCCCCAGACGACGAGCAGGTGGATAGTTGCATCCACTGCATTCGAGCCGGGCGCGAGCGAGGTGAAGAGCGTTCCCTGGTAGGCAAAGCTGTCCACACCAAGTTTGTCCGCGTGCAATCCGACTGATGAACCCATCGCCGCCATAGCCCAGCGCATCACGAAAATGGCCCCTGCACCTTGTAACACCGGAGTATTCAATTTGAAGAGGATGCCAGAAAAAATGACCTGCGGAATGAGGATGAGAGGGACAAAGCTCATTGCGCGGTCTGTATTGGGTGCGATGGCGGAAATGGTCAGACCGAGCATCAGACCAGCAAGAGCAGTCAGGGCCATCGAGATGCAGACCTCTACGAGTGGCGGTAAAAATACGCCTTGCTGAAGTGGAGCTTTGGCGTTCACCAGCCAGATCAGAACGGCACTTTGCAGCAAGGAGAGCACACCCAGTACGATAATCTTCGAGAAGAGATAAGGAGCTAACCCTACGTTTACCAGCCGTTCTCGCTGGTAAATGGGAATCTCCTTCACGATTTCACGCGCACCATTTATACATCCGAAGAGGACCGCCGCGAACGTCATGATAAAGAGCAGTGTTTGTGCATCGGCCCCCGAGTTCGGCATGATCGCGCTCTGGAATACCTCAGCTTTTGTTGTTCCGCGCTGCTGGGCGATCATGGCTCCCTGGGAAGAGTTCAGCAGATTGACGACCCGCTGACAGTTGATAGAGACGATGGGACCAGTACGCGAGAGCATATTTGCGCGCGTTGGGCATTGGACAACACTCGTAGGATCAAAAGCTCCTTGCCCAGCGAGATAAAACAAAATGAGCCCAATGATCGGTGCCTGTAAGAGGAGGATTAGGAGATTTCCCGTATCATTTTTCAGCAATTCCAAATATCGCTGGGAAAGGAGTAAGAACTGTTTCCACCCCTGAATATGCTGTGCTGGGCGTGTTGGGACTGGTGTCTGCATCGTACCTTCATCCACTTCTCGTTGAGGTCCGAGGATGTACTGCTGGTAATATGGAGATTGGCGGAACTGCTCCTCCGCTTCCTCTGGTATGGATGGATTCTCGGCTGTTGGCTCCAGGCGTGTGTATATCTCCGCGAAATTGGTTGTCCCGAAATAGGTCTTTGCCTCTTCGGGAGGGCCGTAGTAGGCGATACGACCGCCGCGAGCCAGAAAGCAGATATAATCACAGACATCGATATTCATAATGGTATGTGTGACCAACACGATGGTACGCCCCTGATCGGCCAGACCACGCAAGAGATGCATCATGCGATAGTCCAAGCCAGGGTCCAAACCAGAAGTGGGTTCGTCGAGGAAAAAGATGCTGGGGTTCGCCAGCAGTTCCAATGCGATGGAAACACGTTTTCTTTCCCCACCAGAAAGGGTGTAGACCATGGAACGAGCCCGGTGCTCCATCCCGACGTCATGGAGCACCTCGTCGATACGTTGCTTGATCTGAGCAGTGGTGAAATCGGCTGGCAGCCGCATTTTCGCAGCATAGTAGAGTGCCCGTTTCACACTGAGGCGGCGATGGATAATATCATCCTGGGGAACATAGCCAAGCTCGCTGCTGAATGTGTCCAGAGAGTGATAGTAGTTGTGTCCATTGTAGAAAACGGTGCCTTGCTGTGCAGGCTGAATGCCGCTCAGGGCGTACATCAGCGTTGATTTACCAACTCCCGAACCGCCCACCAATGCCACAAACGCACGACGAGGAATGGTGAGCGAAACGTCATGGAGTAATAGGGTGTGCCCGCTCGTCATACGATTGAGACGCAAGGCATCAACGCGAATACTTTGACGCCCCTGCTCAGTTAACAATGGCTGTTCGTGCATCTGCACGGTTCTATTTGGGATTGGAAGCGGAATACTATGCGTACTCGCCAGGAACTCAAGCTGTTCGTGGTTGAGTCGGAGTCCCGCATGATCGTGAGAATCCGTACTAACCTCGGTCTGGGTCTGGCCGTCAAGGTGGGCCTGTACGAGCCATTGGGAAAGCGTCTCCAGATCAATGCCGAGCATCTCTGCGGCATCGTGCATCGTATAATCGTTCATCCTGAAACGTACCTGCCCTTCTTCTACTTTCTGCCGGAATGGCTCTCCGAAAAGAAGCTCCGTTCTAACTTCCATATGATAATAACATATCTAGATTAAAATTTGGTAAGAAGCGCAAGTGGAGGTGACTCGCAAGCCTGATTGCTTGAAATTTCTTCTGCCAGAACAGCTTGATTGTCAGCCTCGCCATGCTAGATACTTACCAATTTTTGGCGGCATCCCTTACCAAATTATAACCGGTGGGAGATATAGTAAGATTGTTGGTAAAAACACGATGATCGTCAGCTGAAACGTGCGTTGGCGATCGTAAGGAAAAAGTAAGGAGGGAATAATGTACAACACAACAAGACAAGGTATGGCACGCCCCTGGACGCGCTGGCAAGATTGGCTGAACCTGATAGCGGGAATAGTGATCTTCATCGCTCCGTGGTATTCGGCGACATGGGAGTACACTGCTAGTTCCTGGAGTGCCTGGATTGTGGGTGTAGCCATTGTCCTGGTAGCCCTCTGGGCCTTGGCGGCTCCCGGCTCTATGATTCCCGACTGGATCAACATCGTGTTGGGGGCCTGGGTCTTCATCTCCCCCTGGGTACTAGGGTTCGTCGGCCTGGCCGCTATCGCGTGGTCAGCATGGATTATCGGTGCGGTCGTCGTGCTCCTTTCCGCCTGGGCCGTGGCACAGGTACAAAGCCCCAATACCAGAGTGCCAGCCTAAAATCGTCTTCACGCTTTTATGAACGCTCGTACGAATAGGATGACAGCATGAAAAGTGTGCATATTGATAGCAAGCAAGCCAAACCAGACGCCAAACTCGCTCCTCATATGGAAGGCGAAGTGCCTACGCAGCACTTCTTTCATGCCGATCAGGGCGCCTTGAGTGGAGAAGAGCACCTCGTGCTCTTCTCCTCTCAAGGCGCCCACAACGTATGCCATCTGCACAAAGCAATGCGCACTATTTTAGCGAAGTGGAAAAACAGGAAAGTGAAAGACGAGAGTCAATAGGAGGAAAAGAATGAAACGCTTTATAACGCTCAGACTGATGGCATGCTTAGTCTTCTGCATGCTCCTGTTAGCAGCATGTGGCAACAGTACCAGTGGAGGACCTTCTACACAACCGTCAGCACCTACTTCGGTAGCTGACCGACAAGTTCAGGTAACGCTCACCGATTCCACCATCACGTCTTCTCGGACTACCTTCAAGGCGAACATCCCTTATGACTTCATCGTCACGAACAAAGGCACTGCTGCTCATGATTTCATCATTCGGAGGCGCATCCGGGGGCCTGCCGTCACCCCCCAGACAGACCAAGGAATACTTCACATTGTTTCTTCAACGCAACTCGCGCCGGGAACAACGTTGCATTTTTCGTTCGAATTTCCTCAGGCGTCTATTCAGAGTGACGTACAATTCTCAGAGCATCTCGCCGGGCCAGGAGCAGGGCAAGGGCCACATATCCCTGTGCAGATCGAGAGTTAGAGGGAAATCAGTGCCACGGTTCGCATTACAACGCTGATGGAGAATACCTGGACGGACCAGCACCAAGGAGCCTGGACCGCTTCGTACTTTCCTTTCAGGGGGAAAACGTCGTCGTGAACACGGGGGTCCTGAACAACCAAGTGCCTCACCCCGACCAATCAACGCGGTTGATCTCAACACCAACGGTGCAATGCAGTGCCGGAGGGTAGTATATTACGGTGCTTAGGGTCACTCATCCTGGATGACTGCCTCGTCCTGCTGTACCTTCTGGCCACGTGAAGGGGTCTAACCACTGTCTGCCCCGCTTGCCCGCTCCCTTGCCGACCACGGGTAGATGGGACCCTGATGGACACAAGGGAAGCGAGCGAGAACCACCACGTGAGAGCAGATCGAAGGCATGCGAGCAGGTTGTGTTGCAAAAACCGATGAAGGAAAGCACGAGAATCCCCTCTCACTCGTGCTTAGAGCGACTTGGCCTGGAAGGAGGTCACAGTCGCAAGGCCATTCTGAGTGAGAATACGCATCCCCGCATAGCCAGAAGTCAATGCACTATCGCTCGCGGCCAGCATCCACCCCGTGGGTTCAGTCCCTGAAGTTGCCCACACATTCACACTGAGGGTCGAACCTACCACGCGAAAGTGGATGGTGTACGAGGTACCAGCGGTAGCCGCAAACCGGATACTCTTCAAAGTAGTCGTTGTACCACTCACCTTTTTCTGAATGACCAAACTGGTCCCATCAATATAGGCTTTATACCAGTTATTGCCATCGGTCCAACGTAACACATCCCCAAAGTTGCTATTGCTAAACGAACTGATTGAGCCTGTCGCATAGACCTCTGCATTAGCCGCTTGAGGGCCTAACACGGCACTATAACTCGTGCCTCCGGTATTGGTAACATGACCACTATTTCCAGAGATTGAGAAGGCCTTCACAATATTAGCATCGCCACCCCAGCTTTGCCCATCCGAGGCAGTTCCCCACAACGCGTGATTTGCACGTTGGAAGGTATCAGTCCCAAGTGGAGTGCCCGGAGCAATGGTTGCTGTGCTTGTTGGCGTTAGCGTCGCGGTACTCGTTGCTGTCAGCGTTGGCGTCACGGTGGCCGTGCTCGTCGGAGTGGTGGTCGCGGTGCTTGTTGGCGTGGCCGTTGCCGTACCAGAGCCGGGGACATCTGCCAAGAAGGAACTGATCGTCGCTGTGCCAGCCTGGGTGAGCAGGCGCAATCCCGCATGGCCAGAAGCCAACGTACTCTCACTCGTCGTCACCATCCAGCCACTTGGTTCGGTTCCCGCAGCAGCCCACACATTGGCGGTGAGCGTCGAACCTACCACGCGGAAATGAATAGTGTACGAAGTACCAGCACTAGCCGCAAACCGGATACTCTTCAATGTAGTCGTTGTGCCACTCACCTTCTTCTGAATGACCAAGTTGGTGCCATCGATATAGGCTTTGTACCAGTCATTGGTATCGGTCCAGCGTAACACATCTCCAAAGTTGCTATTGCTAAATGAACTGATCGAGCCTGTCGCATAGACCTCTGAGTTAGTCGCCTGGGGACCTAACACGGCATTATAACTAGCTCCTCCAGTATTGGAAACATGACCGCTAGTTGCAGAGATCGAGAAGGCCTTCTGAACATTGGCATCTCCACTCCAGCTTTGCCCATCGCTTGCGACTCCCCAATAGGTTTGATTTGCTCGTTGGAAGGTATCACTCCCTAGAGTTGCCCCCGGTGGAACCGTCGCGCTGCTTGTCGCGGTTACGGTTGCTGTATTGGTCGCAGTGCTGGTTGGGGTGGGCGTGGACAAGCCAGATGGAATAGCGACCGCTAATTTATTCGAGAATTCCTCGTCAAACCAAACACGCCCTTGAGCATCGACATTGAGGCCATCATGTGGGTGATTGCCGGGGCTATTATAGAAAGAAAACCCGCCATTCACCGTAAATGACCCAAAGACATTTTGCAGTGAATCATCTAACCAGATCACCCCTTGCTGATCTGCATGTATGCCAGAGGTATGCGAACCACAATTGTGGCAAGAAGGCGTATAAGCATATTCAGTGACGCCATTATTCGTTCCTGGCTGAGCGGATGCAAGCTTCAGCGTGCCAATAGAACTGACCCAGCCCTCGGACCACCAGATGTTGCCACTGGGATCAATCGTTATCAAATGAGGCGTTAATCCAGTACCACCAGTTTTACTATTGCGTATTTTATACTCTTTTAAGACACCCTGGGTGGTATATTCGCCAATCAACGCAACGACATCGGTGTTCTCGGTAAACCAGATGTTACCCGCTGTATCCACCGTAATGCCGTAGGGTTGACTGTTCGTTGCGGGTGTCGCAATTTCCTGAAATGTGTGTGTAGTAGGATTAAAAGAGGCTATTTGATTGCCATAGTGCTCAGTAAACCAGATTATGCCCTTAGCATCAATGGTAATGCCCCAAGGTCCAGAACTGGCAGTCGGCACAGGCCACTGGGTAACCGTCTTACTTACTGGATTATAGAGGCCAATGGAATTGGTAACAGGCATGGTGAACCAGACTCTGTCTGTACTATCGACAGCGACAAAGGCTGGTTGCCCATAACCCGCTGGAAGAGAGACAGTTATCACCACACGATGCGAGTTGGGATCAAACAAAGCAAGTTTCCCAGGAGGAGTAGAACCAGAACAAGTTGGAGCGAGATCACAACCAGGCATAGCGACCCACACACGTCCCGCACTAGTAAACGCAGTTCCCCAGGGGTTGCCTCCCGGAACATGATAGTCAGTCACCCCGCTGATGCCAGCTGCGTGAACTGCCCCAGGGTGCGCGTTCAGAATAGAACTCATTGCCAGAAGCATACTGGCAGCAATTACTCCTATTGCCGCGCTCACAGCTATAACGCTTCTCATAGTACGTTTCATAGTATACATCTCTTCTTTACTCCAAAATATACAAGAAAGGAAACCACCTATAGATCAATATATATTAGTTTAAATCTGAGAACGAATTACTTTTGCTAGCGTAACACTGAGAATGTGTCATCGTATTTCAAATAATTTACACAAGTAATCAAAAATATCACCAATTGTCGGTTTCCATCTTTTCGTTTACTAATCTTTAAAACGGACAGTGACATTACAAGATATGATTTTTTGCATAAAGGACTTGTGATAGCTGGAACTGTATTGCTCTTATCACTATTTTCCTTTACTTGCGCTACCACAAGCAGCAATACAGGTGCAATCAGTTGTCAGCAATCACAAGCAACCACCACTGTTGTTGCATTGATACCAAACTAGTGAAACCAAAATCCGCATGAGGCTCTGCGGGAACATGGCAAGGGTTCCCTAGTTATTTCCCAGCCAACATCTGTACCTTATACCCTTTTCATGCGTGCCTCCTCAGAAGGGAGCGTTGCCTCTTCTTCCTTTTGGAACGTCTTGCGATGGCGCAGGAAAAGGAGCGTACTGCCGTAACCATCCCAAATGCTGAGAGCACATGCACTGGGTTAAAGGGAGTACTGGGGAAAAACCAAGAATCGGTCCGCAGAAACTCAATCCAGAAGCGCCCAAAGAGGGCCCAAATCAAGTAGAACAGGAACAGATCACCGACACGCAAGCGATGCTCAAAACGACGCGCTACTCACAACAACAGTGCAATGCCCAGTCCATCCCACAGCAACTCGTAGAGGAACAGAGGATGAAACCGTACGCTACTGGTCAAGTCCACTGGGGCCACGCGGAGACTGGATAAAGACATAATAGAGGCGTGCTCCAACAATAGCTGGAACAAGCACCCAGAGCAACATATCCCAAATAGTCCCAGCGTCATGTCCATGATGTGCGACATGACGACTAGCAACGAAAGTTCCAAAGAAGATTGCTGCCGTCATTGTCAGTCCGTACCAGTGCAGTGCAATGGGACCAATCTGAACGAGAATGGGGCTTAACAGGTGGATACATAAAAATTCATTGCTCCCTTTCTCTTGAATACATGTGAGACGTAAGACCGTAAACAGAATCTTCAGGCGATGCCAAAGCCGTGTAGCACCATTTCGACCGCAGCCACCACAATCACTGCCAGGAAGATAATGCGCA
>JBBPYR010000324.1:0-8407 GCA_038199755.1 Ktedonobacterales bacterium
AAACACAAACCACATCTAGCCGTTGTTATTTCGTTTGTTGTGGGTGTTTTGTTATGCTCACAAGCCAAACACAACCAACAGCACAACATCCCAGACGAAGCACTGTAGGTGTTGAGGATGCGAAAGTTGAAACATGGAGCATACAAAATGGGCAACTTAGAACTCTTTACAGCGACCACACAAACACAACTCCCTGAGATCAGCGTCAGCAATGACCCCGACACACTACGCAACTACACCATCGATGGCGTGCTGCCACGACTCGTCATCACCCCCAGCACAGTCGCTGAAGCCGCACAGGTCGTCACGCTCGCCAGTCAGCACGACCTGCACCTGATCGCACGTGGCAACGGCTCCTACCTCAACATAGGCAGCGTGCCCGAACAAATTGATGTGCTACTCGAAACCAACAAGCTGACACGCCTACTTGAGCACGAAGCACCTGATCTCACCTGCCATGTCGAAGCAGGCCTCACGCTCGGTGCCTTACAAGCGTATCTCAAAACAAAAGGGCAACGTCTGGCACTCGACCCGCCCAACGCGCAAGAGGCCACACTCGGTGGCATCTTAGCCGCCAACGCCAGTGGCCCCAAACGTTTGCGCTACGGTACCGCACGTGATCTCGTGATTGGGCTCCGCGTGATACAAGCCACAGGTGAAATTGCCCGCAGTGGTGGTAGCGTCGTAAAAAACGTCGCTGGTTACGACCTCAACAAGCTGTACATTGGCTCATTGGGTACCCTGGGCGTGATTGTCGAATGCAATTTTAAGCTACACCCCTTGCCAGTGGCCGAACGCACGCTCCTCCTCACCTATCCCAACGCCACCGACGCCATGCAAACCGTCATCTCCATCAACGCCTCCCTGCTGTCACCGAGCGCATTAGAACTCATCGACGCCGGAGCCGCCAGCGATATGACCGACTTCTTCGGCCTTAATCTTCCCGCTAATGGCTATACGCTAGCAATAAACTTCGAGGATAGCCCCACTGCCGTGAATCGTCAGATAGACGAAGCCCGCCTGATAGCACGCAGCCATAATGCCCTGCTCGGTGATGATCTGGAAGGTGAGCAGCAAGCGCGTTTCTGGGATGTCATACGTGAACACACTCAAGGTACGCTTACCTGCAAAGTGGCCTTGCTCGTTTCGCAGGTCGCACCATATTTGCAACACCTTGAGCACATCTGCCGCAGGCATGACCTGGAAGCTGCTGTGATCGCGCACGCAGGCAATGGTGTGCTCTATATCGAACTACGCCCAGGCGACGCGACGCCTCGTTTAGTTGAAGCTATTGCAGCATTACGTATGCACGCACAGGAACTACGTGGTAGTATGGTAGTTGAACGTTGTCCCGTTGATCTCAAACGTCGCCTCTCCGTCTGGGGCGAGCCAGGTGCAGATTTTCGCATGATGCAACGTCTCAAGCAACAGTTTGATCCTAAAGGTATGTTTGTAAAAGGGCGGTATATAGGGGGCTTGTGATTACAGAAAATACATTCGTCGTCACCGCGCAAGTTGAATTTACACAGGCAGCGGTCACAGAATTAAAACAAATAGACAGTAGTACGACCATCGTCGAAGAGCTGACACCAGGTGTCGTGCTGTGTAGCACAGCTGACGTTGAGGCTCTCATGCGGCGCGTCACGAAAGAACATCCCATCTTTGTGCGTCACCTCGCGCCAGTACAGGTGATTGTTGACCTGGCAAACAACGAGCAGGACGTAGGCACCATCGCCGCCGCCCTTGCAGCATTGCCCACCTTCGCACAGCTCGAACGCGGCATCCATTTTTCTGTGCAAACACGCTTTGTGCAGGGTGATAAAAGTCAGAGCGAACGCCCCTATAGCAGCGGTCGCCTCAACCAAGCTCTCGCTGAGGCCTTTGCTGAAGAGACTGCCGCCATTGAGGATGTCAAAAAACCATTGGTCATCGTCTCCATCCTCTGCACACCACAAAAAGCCTATGCAGGCATCTCGCTAGCAGAAGAGAATCTAAGTACCTGGCCTGGTGGAGCACGGCACTTCGCCCACACAGAAGAGCTGATTAGCCGCGCCGAGTTCAAACTGCTAGAAGCTCTGGAAAATTTCGACATCAGCTTGCCAGAGCAAGGACGCGTACTTGACCTTGGTTCCGCCCCTGGTGGCTGGTCACGCCTGCTACTAGAGGCAGGTTTGCGCGTCATCTCAGTTGACCCGGCTCATCTCGACCCGCGCCTTGAGCAATACAAACAAACCAAACAACTCGCATACTATTCCGGCAGAGCCGAAGAATTCCTTGAGGAAGCCATTGAAAGGCACATTATGTTCGCCGCTATCGTCAACGATATGCGCATGGACGCACGTGATGCCGCCCGCCTTCTGGTGCAGGCAGCACAGTGCCTGCGCGAGGATGGCTTTGTCATCAGCACCCTCAAGCTGCCACACGCTACCCAAACCATTAATCCACTGGCAACCATGCGCGAGGCTGTACGCATCATGCAAAAAGGCTACGGCATTGTGCAGGCGCGACAACTGTTCCATAACCGCCAGGAAGTCACCGTCGTAGCGGCACAACCACTACCACAACCAACAAAACCACTTGACTATAGGAAGCCAATGCAAGAACGGAGATAGCAATGACGCTGGAATCTACACCCATCACTATCACCCCACCAACCGAAGGGCCATTACGTCGCCACACCCATGCCTACGACTTAATGCGGCAGTGCATCCATTGCGGCTTCTGCCTGCCTACCTGCCCCACCTATGCTGTGCTTGGGGTCGAAATGGACTCTCCCCGTGGCCGCATCTATCAGATGCAGGCGGTCTCGGAAGGTCGCCTTGCCATCTCCGACGACTTTATTGAGCACATGAATTGCTGTCTTGGCTGCCGCGCCTGCGAAACCGCCTGCCCATCAGGTGTACAATTTGGCAAGCTCATCGAGGCGGCACGCGAACAAATTCAGCTTTCAACCCCCAACATCGCGCTTGCAGAGGGCGCGGATTCTCACGGTTCGGACGAGTACGAATCGCTGGTTAGCCCAACCATGCAACCCGCTCTCAATTCCATTGCCGCCCAACTGCTCCATCGTTTCTTCTTTGATCTCATGCTCCCCTCACGCCTCGTGCTCACCCTTGTCTTTGCGGGACTCAAAATCTATCAGCGGACAGGTCTGCAAGCCCTCGTCCATCGCACTGGCCTGTTCGACGCCATCAATGCGCTACCAACGCCATTTCAGGGCAAGCTCAAAGTACCGGAAGCACTGATGGACGCGGCCACAGGAGACATCATTCCGCAGCCATTGCCGCAGGTAACGCCCGCCATTGGGCACACCCGCTATCGGGTTGGCCTCATCAGCGGCTGCATCATGGATCAAGTCTTCCGCAACGTCAATGAAGCCACCATCCGCGTCTTGACCGCCAACGGCTGCGAGGTGATCACTCCCACCGAGCAAGGTTGCTGTGGAGCCCTACACGTCCACGGTGGCGAGGCGGAACGAGGCCGTGAGCTCGCACGCCACAACATCGACATCTTCGCGCAGTACAATTGCGATGCCATCATCATCAACGCAGCAGGCTGTGGCTCGACGCTCAAAGAATACCATCACCTGTTGCGTGACGATACTACCTATGCCGCCCGTGCCGAGGCCTTCAGCAATAAGGTCAAAGATGTTAGTGAGTTTCTGGCAAGCATCACGCTGAACCCCGATATGGGTGCCTTAGATACCACCGTTACCTATCATGACGCCTGTCACCTTGCTCACGGTCAAAAGATCAGGCAGCAGCCACGCCAACTCCTCAAAAGTATTCCCGGCCTCAAGATCGTTGATCTCAAAGAGTCCGATTGGTGCTGTGGTAGTGCTGGCATCTATAACATCGTCAATCAGGATATGGGCGCGCAATTATTAGAGCGCAAACTTGATAACATTGTAGCAACCAATGCCAGCGTCATCGTCTCTGGCAACCCCGGCTGCACCATGCAGATCGCGATGGGCATACGGAAGCGCGGCTTACCCATGGAGGTAAAACACCCCGTCCAATTGCTTGACGACGCCTACCGCGCAGGTGGCCTGTATGCGGCACCAACACAACAGGTCGCGACACCACAACGCCCACAACAACTACTGCTATTCATCGGCGTCGGTATCGGTGCCCTGCTAGCTTTCTTGTTCTTGCGTCGTCGCCGTGTTCGCTAGTATAACCATAGCGAGATGCATCACTACTTTTTATAAGTAAAACTCATTATAGAATAGTGATGCATCTCATTTCCTCACAATTTATGCTATAATTGCTATTACAAGCACATTTATATAAGTGCTTGTTTTTCAAGCTGCTTCTATCCTCCAACTGGAAGGTTGGTAATACTACACCTATATGAATAGGGGAGTAACGACCTTCTGCACCACGAAAGAAGTACGTAGTCAGTCGCACAGAGCGAGAGGTGCAAATCTGCTTAAACAGCAGTTTGCACCTCTTTTGTATATCATCTATCGGTCACACTCCTTCAAAATGACTCAGAGAGAATACTCAATTCTTTGCATTGACAATTTCTTCTCCATACGCTAATTTTAATATGCACGCTCAAAAGCTCGTTCTGGCTAGGAATAGACCTAGTAGTTGGGAAGGAAGGATATTTGCATAATGAAGCACAGCGGCCTTGATAAGCACAATAATGTGAATAGATTAGTGGATATACTACTCGTGGGCAGTGTAACACTCGCTATCGGGTTGAGTCTTTACTATGTATGGCTGAAATGGCTTCACCTCTTGCTGAATACCGATGGTTTAGCACCTCACGGCTACTGTTTTCTGTGGAATCCAGCACTTGTCACCTTACATGTCAGTTCTGACATGATTATTGGATTAGCATATATTGCTATTTCGGCCACACTCTTGTATTTTGTAATGAAAGCACGACACAATCTGCCTTTTCACTGGATATTTGTCGCGTTTGGAACCTTCATCATTGCCTGTGGTATAACCCACTTCATGGAAGTATGGACATTGTGGAATGCCACCTATTGGCTCTCAGGCAGTATCAAATCCGTCACGGCAATCGCCTCTGTCGCTACAGCCACCGTTCTACCAACACTGGTACCTAAAGCGATGAAGCTCATTGAAGACGCAAAAGTCTCCGAGGAGCGAAAGCACCAACTCGAGCAGGCCAATCAAGAACTCAAAGGATTATATGCGCAGGTGGCTGAAGCACTGCAACAAAGTGAACAACGCTATGGACAATTGGCAGAAGCCCTTCCCCTACTCGTCTGGACTGCTCAACCAGATGGCACGCTTTCCTATTTGAATCGGCAATGGTCCGATTATAAAGGCATTTACACGACGTAAATCGACTCCTGTGGCTGTGAAAGCCACTGACAACCCTCCGTTTTCACTAGCACCTCATCCTCCTGGCTCACATAGCCGCGCTCAGTCAAAACGCCTAGTTCCAGCGTAAAGACAACGCCCTCTTCTACGTTATAAAAGGGGGTGTCACCGTAGCGCGGCCAGCGGGGACCCAGCAAAGGGCCACCATCATGCGCATGGCGACCCACACTATGCCCAAGCGCGTGCTGATATTCAGGATAGCCCGAACGCACCAAGAAATCACGCGCCGCCTCATCCACCTGCCAGCCCTTCACTCCCGGACGAAGCACTGCTTTTCCCGCCTCAATTGCCCCTCTCACGGCGGCAAAGGCGCGCTGTACCACCTCTGGTATATCCTGCTCTCCATCTTTGCGCACATACCAGATGCGCTGCAAATCCGAACAATAGCCCTGATACTTCACACCAAGATCAAGGCTCGCCACAAAGCCCGGCTCCAACTGAATTGTGCCAGGGACACCATGCCCAAAGAGCGTGTGCGGCCCAAACTTCACACCAGGACAACTAGCATACGACCACGCCGCTCCCAACTGACGATGTTGCATCTCAGTATGCAGCATCTCGCTCGTCTCAGCTTCCGTTACACCGGGGCGCAAAAAACTTGTCACCTTGCCAAATAGTTCGTCCGTCTCGAAAATTGCGTGCTGCATCAGCTCCAACTCGCTTGGCGTCTTGCGGCTGCGCAGGCGCGAGATCAACGGACCCGACGAGGCAAAACGCTGTGCATAAGGCGTCCCCTTGAGATACTCCACCAACTGCATATACATCCCATGCGTCAAACCGTCAGCCGCCACATCGTCAATCGAGTAATTGAGCGCAATCGAGGCAGGATCGAGTCGTTGCAACACTTCCACCAGCGCAGGCCCAATATCCTCCGTATAGCCAACCACCGTCGTATACAACTGCGATTGCTTCACAAGATCATCATCATAACGTGCAACCACCGCGATCCGCTCACCCTGCCGCGTCAACAAAAACGCTGAGTGCCACGTCACATCATGGCTCACAATCAACTTCAATGCTGGGTCCGGCTGCTCGTCCGTCTCACGCACAAACGTCAGCCAGCAATCCACATGCACCTCATTCAAAATACGAATCGCCTGCTCTATCTTTTCCGCCTGTAAAACCGTTTTCGTCATCCTTCACACTCCAAACAAAATAGTGATGCCCCTTGTGGGCATCCAACGAACCCGCACACCCAAACTATACCATATCATGGTATTATATAGGCAATCAGTAGGGGCGGGGGCGGACGACGAGGGGTGGAGTGGACCCTTGGGTCGCCCGTTGCAAGGGATACCATCTCCCAGTAGGCACGATTGCTAGAACACAAAGACGCCTCGGCAGACATCATACTCAGCACCCTCTCCTTCCATCATTGGCAAGACGCTCTTGCAGGCACGCGCCAAGTCAAACGCGTCTTGCGTCCCAATGGTCAATTTTTCCTCGTCGACGCCTACACCCCCAGCTGGCTCGCCGCCATCATACGGCATAACCCCACACGCACACCGCAACAGGTGCGCGACCTTTTCAGCCAGGCCGCGCTCAGCGTGCCAGCGCAACAAGCCCTGCTCTGGCAATACGTCTTCCTCACCGTCGGACGTAATGGTTCATAATGGCTGGTAATGGGCCGAAAATAGGAAGGAATAATGGCTAACTCGTGTTCTCTTTAACAAGAGCCAAAAAGGGCATCTGCATCACATAAAAAGGAAAACCCAAAACATGAACACACCAACGCCGGACATGTACGACCGCCTACAACTGCTAAAAACCTACCAACATATCGCCATCGTTGGCGTCAGTGCCGACCCCTACCGACCGAGCCACTTCGTCGCCATCTATTTGCAAGCGGAAGGCTATGACATCATCCCCATCAACCCGCGTTACGCCGGACAAACCCTCCTCGGCAAGCGCGTCTACCCCTCGCTGACAGCAGCCAAAGAAGCCGGAGAACAGATCGAGATCGTTGATGTCTTCCGCAAAGCAGACGACACGCCCCCCATCGCACAGGAAGCAGTCGCCATCGGAGCCAAAGTGCTCTGGCTCCAACTCGGCGTTCGCAACGAAGAGGCCAAAACAATAGCCCAGGACGCGGGCCTCACCTTCGTACAAGACCGCTGCATCAAAATTGAACACGCCCGCTTCTTCGGTGGCCTGCACACCATCGGCCTCAACACTGGCGTCGTCATGGCAAAAAAATTCTCGTAAAGCAGCAGCAAAGCGCGCTGTAGGCTCCTTAGGCTACCTTTCCGACCGACTGAGCGAAGCTAGACGCGACAGCGGCGTTGTCGGTCGGAATAAGGAGTAGCCAGATTTATCGCGCCCCCCCGTACCCGTTGGCGAATCGCTGCTGCCAACAATTACCGTATCATCGCGTCCCTGCACGCAGATAATACCCCCAATAGCCAAACCAGTCGCCGTAGCGTTCGGCCAACTGCGCCATCGTCACCCCTGGCCCATACACTTTCGGCACGATCGCCAGGAACGGCTTCATTGTCAATATCATGTGTTCCATGCGCCCCTCAGCGCGTAAGAGCAGAAAGTTCGCGGACCACTCGCCAATACCCTTGATCGAACGCAACCAGCTTTCGGCCTCGTCATAGGGTGCCGTGCGCAGCCACTGCTCATCCAGACCGCTCAATGCCGCTACGACATTCATAAAGTACCCTGCCCGTCGCTCATTTTTCAGCAACACACCTAGCTCCTCCATACCCAAATTCGCCAGCCGTTCCAGCTCAGGAAAAGCCCAATACGTGCTCCCATCCACCGTAATGCTGCTGCCATAGCGTTCGATCAACGCCCGCTTGATCCCTGCCGCAATAGGAATAGCCGTGTGTTGTGTGATGACCGCCCAGCATGCCGCCTCGTGCAACGTCAAAAACTTAATGTGATGCAAGCCATACAAACGCTCAATAATCGGCACGAACGCGGCATCCTCCCTACCAATCGCGTAAAACGGCTCAAGCTCATCATGCAGGCTCAAAAAGAAAGCAATCCGCTCAGCTACCGCCTGTTGCACCGTCGCGGGTAAACGCTGCTCCGAAAACAAC